>JBOGFJ010000160.1:0-3004 GCA_050743385.1 Acidimicrobiia bacterium | reverse complement strand
CGGCTCGCCCATCACGACGACCTCACCGCCGAGCCCGACGTGCCCGTCACCGAGCTCGAGGGTGACGAGTCGATCGAGCTCGGCGCAGCCCGCGTCGTCGTCGCACCCACCGAGCACCGCCCGGCGTCGCCGAGCCTCGCGTACCGGGTCGAGCACGACGGTCGCGCGGTGGTGCTCGCCGGCGACACGCTCCCGTGCGAGGGACTCGACCGGCTGTGCGCCGGCGCCGACGTCCTCGTACACACGGTCATCCGCGCCGACATCATCCGGAACATCGCCGTCCCGCGCCTCCAGGACGTGTGCGACTACCACTCGACCGTGGAGCAGGCCGCTCAGACCGCCGCCCGGGCAGGGGTCGGGCGCCTCGTGCTCACACACTGCGTGCCGCCGCTGCTGCCCGAGGATGCGGGCGAGTGGCAGGCCCTGGCGGCCGAGCACTTCGGGGGCGTGATCGACGTTGCCGAGGACGCGTTCCGGGTGACGGTCGGCTGACGGTCGGCCCCAAGCACCGGACGTCGTGGGGAGAGAGTCGAAACTCGAAATCACCCCCACGATGTCGATCCGCGGTCGCGCCGATCGTCGTGCAGGTACGCCGGGCAGAAGCCCCGAGCATGAGGAGGAACGATGGAGAAGGTCTACGAGATCTACATCCGCACCACCCCCGAGCACCTCTGGGCGGCCATCACCGACCCCGAGATGCGGGGCAAGTACAACTTCGGCTCCCGGGTCGAGTCGGACTGGACGCCCGGCTCGCGCTACGAGATGAGCCACCCCGGCGCCGGGCCCCTGGGGGAGGGGGAGAACCTGGAGGTCGACCCGCCCCGCCGACTGGTCCAGACCATGGTGGCGCTCTGGAGCGACGACGTGAAGAGCGAGGGAGCGTCGAGGATCACCTGGGAGATCGAACCGATCGCCGACGACTCCTGTCGCCTGACCGTCACCCACGACCAGCTCCGCGACGGCGCCAACGAGGAGCTCTACGGCGGCTGGCCGATGATCCTCTCCGGCCTGAAGACCTTGCTCGAGACCGGAGACGTGCTCACGACACCGGGATCCCTGATGTACGCCTGAGCCGGCGCTCACCGCGCGGTGAGGCGCTCTCCTTGCTCCGGCAGAGCAACGTCGAGCGACGCGCCGATCGTCGGCGCCAGGTCGCGTGCGTCGATCGCATCCTTGCCGGGCGGTGTCATCGCCGGGCCACGGCGAAGGAGCAGCCCGTCCCTGCGGTGGTCGCCGGTGCGGTGCCCCCGGAACTCGCCCTCGACGCGTCCGATCGTCGGCGACGCCAGCCCGCGGATCGGGCTCTCCTGGTGCCACTCGACGAGGAGGTCGGGCATCTGGGCGACTCGGGGGCCGTCGAAGAGCTCGGCCGGGCGCAGCACCCGCTGCACGGCCGACCTGCCGGTCTCGACGTTCACCAAGGTGAGGAGCTCGGCTTCGATGGCGGCGCACAGTGCCTCGTACTCCGGGCCCGGCGCGACGAGTCCCGCGGGTTCGCGCCCGACGACGTTGACGCGGATCGCCCCGCACAGCCCGGCGTTCGGTGCGCGGAAGAACGCCCGGCTGCCGTCGAGGAGCCACGTTCTCCGTGGGCGCATGTGGAGCCGGCGCGCCAGGTGGTTCCGTACGCGTGCGAGCCGGTCCCGCCCGGTCGCCCAGGTTGACGGCTGCTTGTCCCAAGCCACCTCCAGGCGGCGCAGGACGTCGATCAGGAGGAACGTGCCGTCGTAGTGCGGGCCCATCCCGTGGCTCAGGAGGACGAACACGTCTGTGTCGTGCGCCACGCCCGCGAGCACGTGGCCGAGTGCGGCGTCGAGACGTTCGTAGACGTCGATGATCGGGTCGCCCATGACTTCGGCGAGCGCGGGATCGTGCCGGGGATGGTCGCGGTCGTGGACGTGCCAGCAGTGGTGGCCGACGCAGTGGCTCTCGCCGAACACGACGAGGAACAGGTCCCAGTCGGCTTGGTCGAGGAGGAACCTGGTGAGCTCCGCCTTGCGGTCGACGCCGAGGAGGAGGCCCCGTGCCAGTTCCTGGTGACGCCCCTGCATGCCGTACGGCTCGCAGCTCTGCACCGGGTGCCGACCGAACCGTTCGACGAGATCGGCGGCGAGGGAGGCGGGCGACGCGTGGAAGCCCACCGCGGGATCGTGCGCACCCCATTCACCGACCTGGGTCACGCCGAGCTCCGGGTCGGCCTGCGTATGGGGTACGTCGACGACCGCGACCTTGCGTCCGGCCCGGGCCAGCGGAGCCCAGAACGGCTCCGACCCGAGGTCGGCGGGTGCGAACGGGCGGACCTGATACGTGCCGGGGAGGAGGCGGCCCGGCCAGCACCGGCCGTGGCGACCAGGCGAGGTGCCGGTGAAGAGCGTGGGCCAGACGGCGCCCACGTAGAACCCGTCCGGGTTGGCGACCCGCGCTCCCGGGCCATTCCGCAGCAGCGCGGCGATGTTCGGCACGCGACCCTGCCGGGCGAGCTCACGCATCAGGGCCGGATCAGCGGCGTCGAATCCGACCACGAGCACGCGTGCCGGCATGGCGGCACGCTAACCGAGCACGCCCGTGCCTTGCGTCACCCGCTCGACCAACCCCTCGAAACGCTCCACGATGCGCGCGGGATCCTGGTCATCACGCCGAGCGTGCGCGTGGGCGGCCGAGCGCAGCTCCTCGTAGGTAGAGCAGTTGTCCCACAACGAACCGAGACCGGCGGCCCACGCCGCCGGCGGCGCGTCCGGGGCCACGAATAGCCCGCCGGCGCCGACCGCCTCCCGGTGCCCGGGGAGATCGGACGCGAGCACCGGAATCCCGTTCCACTGGGCCTCCGCCACGACCCGGGGCCGCTGGTCGACCTGGTAAGGGAGGAGCAGCAGACGTGCGTCGCGGTACACGCATGCGGCCATGGGCTCGTGGGCGCGCAGCTCGATGTTCGGGTGCCGGCCGATCCAACGTCGGAGGGCACGCTGATCATGCTGGCGCAGCGGCCACGACAACTGAAACGCGA
>JBOGFJ010000159.1:0-17822 GCA_050743385.1 Acidimicrobiia bacterium | reverse complement strand
GCGCCGTCGGAAGACACCGAGGTGAGCTCGTGAAGCATCGACGCCGCCAGCTGCGGCGAGAGGAGTGTGCCCTCCTCGGCGAGTGCCCGCACGGTCTCGACGACCTCCTCGACGTCGTAGCCCTTGGTGAGGTAGGCGGCCGCCCCGGCGCGCACGGCGTTCACTACGAGCCCGGCGTCGTCGTGCATGGTCAGTATCACGACGAGCGTGCCCGGATGACGTTCGCGGATCATCCGGGTGGCCGTGATCCCGTCGAGACCGGGCATGGTCACGTCCATCAACACGACGTCGGGATCGACCTCGTCGACGACCCGTACGGCGTCGTCGCCATTGCCGGTGTCTCCCACGACCGAGATGCCCGCCAGCTCGAACGCGACCCGAAGCAGGTCGCGCAGGCCGGCGTGATCGTCGGCGATCACGACTCGGACCGCGTGTCCCCGCCCAGTAGTCACCTCAGCACAATCTCGCGGACTGGTCGCGCGACGTCTAGTGCGCAATGCCGACGGATAGGGACGAGAAGCCATCAAACCTCATCAAGCCACGCGTCTCGCCCCAACGCCGTTCTCAGACCACATGAGTCGCGCTCTCGCCGGTGAACACCCCCACTCCGATCAGCGTTCTCGGCGTCGGAGCCCCCTTACACTGCCGGCGTGTCGGCTCCGGAGTCGGTCGCCTACGCCCGCCGGTATTGGATCCTGACGGTCCTGTGCATCTCGCTGACGCTCGTCGGCATGGCCATCACCATCCTCAATGTCGCGATTCCGGATCTGATCCGGGAGCTCGGTGCCGACGCGAGCGACCTTCAGTGGATCTTCGCCTCCTACTCGATCGTCTTCGCCGGGCTCGTGGTCACTGGCGGCGCAGTCGGCGATCGCTTCGGTCGCAAGCGGGTGCTCGATGCGGGCCTTGTCGTGTTCGGCGTCGCGTCGGCGCTCGGCGCGCTCTCCGGGTCGCCGGCCTTGTTGATCGCATCCCGCGCGGGCATGGGCATCGGCGCCGCGATGCTGATGCCCGGAACACTCTCGATCATCACCAGCGTGTTCCCGCCGGAGGAACGCACGAAGGCCATCGGCATCTGGTCAGGAGTCGGAGGGCTCGGATTCATCATCGGGCCCCCCGTCGGGGGGATCCTCCTTACCCACTTCTGGTGGGGATCCGTGCTCCTGGTGAACGTCCCGGTCGTGGTGGTCGCCCTGGTTGCGGGGGCGACGGTGGTGCCGGAATCGCGAGACCCGGCACGCACGCCGCTCGACCTCAGTGGCGCGGCGCTGTCGACGCTCGGTATCTCGGCGCTCGTGTTCGCCTTCATCGAGGCGCCGTCGAGCGGCTGGACGGGCGTTCCGGTGCTCGTGGGAGTGGCGATCGCTGCGGTCGCGTTCGCGATGTTCACGTGGTGGGAGTCGCGCCGCGATCATCCGATGCTCGACGTCCGGCTCTTTCGGCGGCCCACCTTCACCGGACCCGCGCTCGTCATCGCGTTCGGGTTCTTCGTCACGTGGGGTCTGCTGTTCCTGCTGCCGCAGTTCCTGCAGCTCGTCGAAGGACGCTCCGCGCTGTGGGTGGGCATGGTGCTGTCGGTGATCTCGATCACCTGGTGTGCGAGCGCGACCAGCATCCCCGTCGTCGTCCGACGGGTTGGGGAGCGCCCGGTGATGGCGGTTGGCCTCGTCGTGACCGCCGCCGGCGCGGCCTGCCTCGTGTTCGTCGACACAACGGCCAGCACGTTCTGGGTGATCTTCGGCCTGTCCGTCGTCGGATTGGGCATGGGCTCCGCGACCACCCCGGCGACCAGCATGCTCGTGTCGGAACTTCCGCCGGAGAAGGCCGGGGTCGGGTCGGCGATGAACGACGTCACCCGGGAGTTCGGGACCGCATTCGGTGTCGCAGTACTGGGGTCGCTGCTGGCCTTCCGCTATTCGGCTCGGCTGCTGGACGCGACGGGAGGGCTGCCCGACGCACAGGCTGATGCCGCGAGGAACAACGTGGCCGACGCGCTCGAGGTCGCCGAGCGCCTTGGGGGGACGGCCGGCGACCGTCTCGTCGACGCCGCCCGGTCCGCCTTTACCAGTGGCCTCAGGCTCGCGGTGATCGTCTGCGTGGTCCTGCTGCTGGTGGTGATGACGGTCGTGTCGCTCTGGCTCCCGCACGTCCGACACACCCGCGACCATCACCGCTGGTCGAGCCCGCTCGGGCGGCCTCCCGTCTCGGCGCCCGCCCGGGCTGCGCCGGCGGTCATGGCTCCTCCTCGGGCGGACAGGGTGGCGGCACCAGATCGCCGACCGCCCGAAGCGCCTTCCGAGTGGTCGCCACCAGCGTGAGCAGGTCGTCCTCGAGCGCGGGCTGCGGCGACTCGAGGTTGGCTGCGACGCGGTCCTCGGCTGCGATGAGGCGCTCCGCGGCAATCCGATCGCGGTCGGCGACTCGTTCGGCCAGACGGTTCAGCTGATCGTCGGTCCCGTCGAAGAAGATCCGGCTCGCTTCCAGCCGGTTGTTCGCGCGGGTGGCCCCCACGGTCGCGCAGAGCCGGTCGACTACACCTCGGGGCTGGCTTGTTGGCGCTCGGGGTGCGGGGTCGCCGCCGAGCCAGGCGATGGTGAGGAGCGTGCCGATGAGGATCGCAATCGCGACCGCGGCGGTCGCAAGGGGCCAGGCCGTCGCGCGACGCGTGGGTGGGCCGCCATCCCGGCTCGTTGACCTGATCGCGAGAACCTATCGGGCGCGATGACCTAGGTTGCGGAGATGTGCAGACACCTCCGCGTGTGAACCGCTTCGTCATCTTCGGCGCGTCCGGAGACCTCGCGTCGCGGCTCCTGCTTCCCTCGCTCGCCGAGCTCGTCGCCGAGGGCGAGTTCGGCGACGGGCTGCAGGTCACCGGCGTCGGACGGGACGCGTACACGGTGGCGGCGTTCCGCCGCCGGATCGCCGACGCCCTCGCCGGGCATGCCGCGGCCGTCGATCCGGTGGCCCGCGCCCGGGTGGTCGAGGTGCTCGACTACCAGCAGGTCGACGTCACCGACGCACGTGATGTGGCCCGCGTGTTCGGCGACGACCATCAGCCGGTCGTCGTCTACCTGGCGCTACCGCCCCGTCTGTTCGAGCCCACACTGAGCGCGATCGCGGACGTCGGCCTCGCCCGTGGGAGCGCCATCGCGATCGAGAAGCCGTTCGGGGAGGATCTGGCATCAGCCCGGCGACTCAATGACCTGCTCCACACCCGGCTCCCGGAGACCACGGCGTTCAGGGTCGATCACTTCCTCTCCGACGAGCTCGTCCAGCGCGTGTTCGCCTTGCGGTTCGCAAATCGCATCCTGGAGCCGATGTGGAACTGCGAGCACGTCGAGCGGGTCGACATCGTGTGGGACGAGACCCTCGCGCTCGAAGGTCGCGCCGCGTACTACGACGGCGCCGGCGCCCTGCGCGACATGATCCAGAGTCACCTGCTCGCAACGATGTGCTTCGTCGCCATGGAGCAGCCGTCACGCGCTGACGAGCGCTCGGTGCGCGATGCCCGCACCGCCGTGCTGCGCGCCGTTCCGACTCCGACGCACGAGGAGATCGCGGCGGGTTCACTGCGGGCGCGTTACGCCGCCGGCCAGGTCGACGATCGGCTCGTCCCCGCATACGTCGACGAGGCCGGAGTCGATCCTGCCCGCGCCACCGAAACGCACGCCGAGCTGACGGTGCACATCGGGAATTGGCGCTGGGCGGGGGTGCCGTTCCGCCTCCGTTCCGGCAAGGCCCTCGCTCGGAACCACGCCGAGATCGCCATCCGGTTCCGGCGCCCTCCCGTGCACGGCCCCCGCGTCGATGCCGCGGCGCCCAACACGCTGCGGATCGGGCTCGCGGAGCCGTACGTGCGTCTCACCATGAACGTCAACGGCGCCGGCCGGACGCTCACACCGACCGATCTGGAGATGACCTCTGCGCCGCCCGGCCGGCCCGCGTACGCCAACCTCCTGCTCGACATGGTCGACTGCAACGCCACCCTCGCCATCCGCTCCGACGAGACCGAGGAGCAGTGGCGCATCGTCGAACCGGTGCTCGCAGCATGGGCCGCGGGCACCGTGCCCCTGCTCGAGTACCCCGCCGGCTCCGACGGGCCCCACCCGCACCCGTAGGAAGCGCGCCCGGAACGGCGCGCTTTCACACGGTGACGACTTGGTCGGCCTCGCTGAGGAATCGGGCTGCCTCCGGGGGCGTGGTGTACGAGCCGCCCACCTTGGCTACGTCCTCTTCGGTCACCCCACGGGCGTCCGCGCAACCCTTTCAGACGTAGACGGGGACCTCGTGTGCGCGCAACTTCGCGAACAGGTCACGCATGGGCGGGACGCCGACGCCCTCGGCGCGTTCGAGGGCGTCGCCGAGGAGATAGTCGGTGGCGTCGCCGGCGAGGAGCACGACGGGCTGATCGCCGATCTCGAGCGAGCCGTTGGCCGCGAGGTGCAGCGGAATCGATGCCCGGGTCGGATCGGCGCTTCCGGTGAGGATCATCAGCATCGGCTGCATGGCGGCACCTTCCTTCCGTCTCCGCCCATCCTGGTGCGTAGCGGCCGCGACGACAAGGGCCTCTTGGGCGAGAGCTGTCGGATGGCGTCGCAGATCTGACCGCCGGGTATGGAGGTGGCATCGGAGAGCGGAGGTGACGCCATGGAGGTAGAGGCGCTGTCGTGGATGGGGGTTCGGGTCTCGGATCTCGATGCCAGCCGAGCGTTCTTCGAGCTGCTCGGCCTCGAGCATCGGCACAGCGAGGGCGAGATGATCGCCTTTGCGGCCAAGAACGGCGACACCGTCGAGGCCTTCGGCCCCGGCGACGAGGAGCATCGCCACTTCGACAGCGGTCCGGTCGTGGGCTTCCAGGTCGACGACGTCGAGGCGGCGCGTCGGGAGCTCCAGTCAGCCGGCGTCGAGTTCGCCGGGCCCACCGAGCGCGGTGGCGGGATGACATGGGCCCACTTCCGGGGTCCTGACGGAGTGCTGTTCGAGCTGACTGGCCGCGATTAGGCGTTTGCCCTCGTCGGCAAACGTCGTAGACGTCTCGACGTCGAAAC
The DNA here is from genome assembly GCA_050743385.1 of Acidimicrobiia bacterium. Lineage (GTDB taxonomy): Bacteria > Actinomycetota > Acidimicrobiia > IMCC26256 > JACDBD01 > JACDBD01. The sequence goes on along the minus strand of JBOGFJ010000159.1, from coordinate 12,774 downwards.
CGATGAGCACGTCGTCGCCGGCCGTGCACGTCACACGCTTCTGGAGGTGGATCCCGTCGACCACGCGGGTAACGCCGAGGTCGCCGACGGCCTCCGTGCCGGCGCCGATGATGGTAGGGGCGACTCCCACGACCAGCCGGTCGACCGCCCGGGCGCGCAACAACGACGTGATGACCTTCCCGCCGCCCTCCACGAGCAACGACTCCATGCCCATACCGCGCAAGAGCGCGAGCGCAGCACAGATGTCCACACCGTCTGCACCGGTGTCGACCACGTGAACGGCGACGTGCCGGCGCGCCAGCCACGTCCGAGCCTCGGCGGACGCGCGCTCCGTCGTGATGACGATCGTCGCGGCCTCGTCGGCGAGAATCTTGGCGTCGCGCGGCAGTCGGAGCGTCGAGTCGAGCACGACCCGGACCGGTGACGCTCCTGGCACCATGCGCACCGTGAGCTGCGGATCGTCCTGGATGACCGTGTCGACGCCGACGAGGACGGCATCACACGCGGCCCGGAGGCCGTGTGAGATGACCCGTTCCGCCTCACCGCTGATCCACTTGGCGTCGCCGCTGGCGGTCGCGATTCGGCCGTCGAGGGTCTGGGCGTACTTGAGCACGACGTAGGGGCGGTCGGCGGGTGCCCGCACCGCTCCCATCAAGTCCGCCACATCGGGAGGGGGCCACGCGGCCGGCGGCGGCGCGTCGCCGACGGGATCGAGATGACCGAGGCGGGCGCGTTTGGTGCGCAGGTACTTCAGGTTGCGGGCGTGCGGTGCGGTCGGGAGCGGAACAACCTCGCCGACGGCGATGCCGAGGGTACGCAGCGCGTCGACCTTGGCGGGATTGTTCGTGAGCAGGCGGACGGACGCTACGCCCAGACTTCGCAAGATCCCGGCGACGTCGTCATAGGTACGGGCGTCGACGGGGAGGCCGAGTTGGCGGTTTGCGTCGACCGTGTCGGCACCGATGTCCTGTTCGACGTATGCGCGCAGCTTGTTCACCAGCCCGATGCCCCGGCCCTCGTGGCCGGTCGTGTAGATGAAGACGCCTTGACCGGCGGCCGCGATCATGCGCAGTGCGAGCCGGAGCTGCACACCGCAGTCGCAGCGCAGAGACCCGAGCGCGTCACCCGTCAGGCATTCCGAGTGCAGGCGCGTGAGCACCCGTTCGTGCTCGGAGACCCGCCCCTTCACGAGCGCCAGGTGCACGAAGCCGGTCGCAGACTCGTAGGCGTGGGCCTGGAACTGTCCGAAGGGAGTGGGCAGGGTGACACGCGTGAGCTCTCGGGCCTCGAGCACCATTCTCTCCTCCGAGGGCTGTGGCGGCGCACACCGCGCACAGCGTTGGAATACTGGACGCTCACTACCCAGGGGAGTCCAGTGCGTAACGGCATAGCGCGGGCGGTGTGGTTCGTCGAGCCCGGTCGCGTCGAGATCCGCGAATCCCCGCTGCCGGAGCCGGGCCCGGACGCGGTGCTCGTCCGAACCGCGTTCTCCGGCATCAGCCCCGGGAGCGAGATGCTCGCCTATCGAGGCGAGATCGACGACAGCATGATCCTGGACGCCACCCTGCCGGCACTCTCGGGACGTTTCGCCTTCCCGTTCCGCTACGGCTACAGCTGCGTCGGGCGGGTCGAGCGGCCCTCCGGCGGCCTCCGAGAGGGAGCGACCGTGTTCGCCTTCCATCCGCACCAGGACCGATTCGTCATCGCGGCCGACGAGGCAATCGTGGTCGACGACGTCGACCCGCGGCAGGCGACCCTCTTTCCGCTGGTCGAGACGGCCCTTCAGGTCAGTCTGGAGGTAGAGCGCGTGCCGGAGGCAACGACCGTCGTGACGGGGTTGGGCATTGTCGGGCTCTTGAGCAGCGTGCTCCTGCAGCGGGCAGGGGCGCGCGTGCTGGGGAGCGATCCAGTGCCGTCCCGTCGCGAGCTCGCCACGACCCTGGGCATCGAATCGGTCGCGCCGGGCGCCCTCGAGGCACGGGTCGCCGACGCGACGGCGGGCGACGGAGCGGCGACGCTGGTCGAGGCGAGTGGGAACCCGAGTGCGCTCGCGAACGGCCTCGCGCTCCTTGCCCACGAAGGAACTGCTCTCGTGGTGTCGTGGTACGGCACGAAGATCGTTCCACTCCCGCTCGGCGGCGAGTTCCACCGTCGCCGGTTGACCATCCGCAGCACCCAGGTGTCGACGATCCCCGCCCGCCTGGCCGGTGAGTGGTCGCGTGAACGGCGCCGCCGCGTTGCCCGCGATCTCTTGATCGATCTGCCGCTCGCCGCACTCGCGACCCACGAGTTCCCGTTCCGATCGGCGCCCGAAGCTTTCAACCTCGTCGATCGGGGCGAACCCGGTCTGCTTCATGCCGCCCTGTGTTATGAGTGACAGCGTGTACGAGGTCGGGGCGAACGCAATGGTGACGGCTTGGCACGTCATGCCCGGTATGGAGGGCCCGGAAGGGGAGCTCCACTCGCACGACTATCGCGTCGACGTCGTCGTCGCCCGCGACGAGCTCGACGAGCAGGGCATGGTGTGCGACCTCGACGTGCTGCGCGCTGCGCTCGGTGCCGCCATCGACCGGGTTCGCGATCGCAACCTGGAGGTGATCCAGCCCGACGACGCCGAGGCGGTGACGGTGGAGATCTTCGCTCGCTGGATGCACGACCAGTTGCATTCGGCCCTCGAGCCCGAGGGTGTCTCGCTTCAGGTACGGATCTGGGAGACGCCCGAGGCCTTCGGTGGCTACGCGAGCAGTTCGTCGTAGCTGTCGAGGCATCGCCGCGCGCATGCCGTCCACGTGAAGCGCTCACACACGATCTCGCGCGCGCGACGGCCCATGCGCTCACGCAGCGTCGGGTCGGCGAGCACGGTCGCAAGCCGGTCGGAGAGCGCGGCGACGTCGCCGGGAGGCACCAGGAAGCCGGTGTCACCGTCGCCCACGACCTCGGGTACGCCGCCGATGTGGCTCGCGACCACGGGCGTGCCGCTTGCCATGGCCTCGAGCACGCTGAGGCCGAGCAGCTCCGAGATCGCGACGTGTCGTCCGTAGCAGGTCGTGGCGACCGACGGGAGCGCCAGCACCGCGGCGCGCCGCAGGAGGAGGGGAAGGTCCTGGGCGGTGACCGGGCCGGTGAAGCGCACGCGACCGGCCGACGTGCCCGCGAGCTCGTGGAGTCGATCGACGTACCCCCACTCCGGCCACCCCGCGTCGTGTCCGCCGGTCCCGGCGACCGTCAGCTCGGCGCCGGCGGGCAGAGCCTGGATCAGGCGGTCGATTCCCTTGTGCGGCGTCAGTCGCCCGAGAAAGAGGACACCCGAACGCCCTTCGCCGGGTTCGGGGTGAAAGCGGCTCGGATCGGCGCCGCCCCAGATCAGCCGGGTGCGCCCGGGAGGCGTGTCGAGCACGTCGGCCGAGTACCGCGACACCAGGAGGAACCGGTCGACCAGGCCCGTGGTGCACTTGCCACGCGTGCCGAGGAGGCCGTGGTCGGTGACCACCCGGCGTTGCCCTCGGGCACGCGCGACTCCGAGGGCGAGCGCGGTCACCCGGCTCCGCAGCTGATGGGCATGGACGATGTCGGCGTCACTCAGCGCACGCAGCAGACCGGCGCCCACGGGATGGGCCGGATGACCGCGTGCGAAGCGGCGCGCCCGCAGCACCACGATCTCCAAGGCATCCTGCTCGCGGGAGCCGGGGACCGCGCCGAAGGTAACCAGCCGGCATGGCACCTCGCGAGCGAGCGCCCGGGCCAGCTCGAAGGGATACCGTTCGCCTCCGCCGAAGAGCCCATCGCTACCGAACGCGGTGGGCGCGACCTGCGTCACCCTCATGCTGCGAGTCTCACTGATCACGCTGGGTGATCCCCAGCAGATGACCGGCGGCTATCTCTACCACCGCCGGATGGCGACGGCGGCCGACGCGCATCAGGCCACGCTTCGGTTCGTGTCGTGCCCCGATCTGGCGTTCCCCCTCGGCGCGCTGCGCGCACGTCGGGCGCTCCGGCGCGCCCGGGAAGATGACGTCGTGGTGATCGACAGCATCGCGGCCTGGCCGGTGGCGCCATGGGTGCGCGGTGAAGCATCCCCGCCTTTGGTGGTGATGTCGCATCAGGTACCGGGAGGCATCGACCACGCCACCGCGCGCATGCTGGTCCAGGCTCGGTTCGACGAGCACACCTACCGGCGAGCGAGGCTCCTCTTGGTCGCGAGCGAGACGTTGGCCGACGACCTCCGCGCCCGGCAGTTCCCGCCCGATCGCATCCGGGTCGTCCCACCGGGAAGGGACCCGGCCACGCCGAGCGGACCACGACCCGACCTGCGCGCCGGGCGACACGTCGCCTTCCTCTGTGTCGGGAACTGGATCCCGCGCAAAGGCATTCTCGACCTGCTCGACGCGTTCGCGCGCCTGCCGGCCGACTCGGCCACCCTGCACCTCGTCGGCGACGAGCACGTCGACCGACGTTACCGAGAACGCGTGGTGGCGCGGCTCCGGGAACCTGCCCTGCGCAAGCGGGTCGTCACGCACGGCCCGCTGTCTGCCGCCACGGTCGCCGCGATGTACCAAGCGGCTGACGCCTTCGTACTGCCGAGCACCAAGGAGCCCTACGGCACCGTCATCGGCGAAGCGCTCGCGGCGGGGCTCCCGGTGGTCGGGTGGGACGCGGGCAACCTCCCGCACCTCGCCACCAGTGATCGCGAGGGAGTCATCGTGACCGTCGGCGATGTCGGCGGACTCGCGGCTGCGCTCCTGAGGTTGGCGGAGGACGATCCGTACCGCCGCCGGTTGGCGGAGGGAGCTCGCCGGCGCGGGCAGACGCTGCCGACCTGGGACGACACGGCGCGGCTGTTCTATGCCGCACTGCACGAGGCCGCCACCGGCTAGGTCACGGCGGGGACGTCGTTGAAGGACATCAACACCGGTCCGGCGGAATCGATGCGGATCCGGGCGATCGATGCATCGCGCACGAAGAGACGCCACGCCACCTCGTCACCGACGCCGAGCCCCCACGCGATCGCGGCCTTGATCGGTGACACATGGCTCACGACCACGACATCACGCTCGGCTGCTTCGATCGCGAGCTCATCACAAGCGGGCCGTACCCGCGCACCGAGCGCGGCCAACGACTCGCCGTTGGCGGGCACGTACGACGGGTCCGCCCGCCAACGCGCCCATACGGCTTCGTCGACGTCTTCGGGCCGCACGCCGTCGAGCTGGCCGTAGTCGAGCTCCACCCATCGGTCGTCGGTCTCGGCTGCGTGACCGAACGCCGCGGCCGTTTCGCGCGCGCGTCGCAGTGGACTCGACACCACGCGCGCTGCGGGTGGCAGTACCCGCGCCAGCGCGGCCGCCTGCCGCCGCCCCAAAGGGGAGAGCGGCGGATCGGCTCGCCCGAGAAGAAGGCCGCGGGCGTTCTCGGATGTCTGTCCGTGCCGTACGAGGACGAGCACGGGGCGACCGTAGCTGGGCCCGCGCAGCCGCGTCGCGGGTGGAAGCAACGGCGACCATGCCTGTCTATCGTCGGTCGGCCCGCCGTCGCGTTCTGTAGCCTCAGTGCGACATGCTGCTCGTCCGGCACCGTCTCGTAGCCGTTCTCGTCGCTGTGGGCGCGGTCGCGGTAGGGGCATTGGCATTCGGCGCCGGACCCCGCCCGGCGAATGACGAACGCCTCGCACCAGCGGGCGACTCGTCGGTCGAAGCCAAGGCACGGAGTCGCTCGGAGCTGGCTGTCATCAGGGCTGCCGGGAAGCCAGATGATCGATTGAACCGGGTGCTGAAGCCCGTCGTGGAGGCCGCCGTCCTGCTGACGCTCGTGTGCCTCCTCGCAGTGCATTGGTGCAGCCGTTCCCTCTACCAACTACGGCAACGCGACATCGTCGCCCTGTGTGCGGCGCCACGGGGCCCTCCGGCCCGGCCCGTGTAGGTCGGTAGTCGCTCTGCAGCCGTGGAGTCGCGTGCCTCGTCACGTCGAATCCTCGACCGGCGAGTGCCGAAGCACGACGGACCGTACGAAGAACGAGGAGACGACTGATGAGCACGCCCGAGTCACGCCGCCCACGCTTCGTGGGCGCCGACGTCACCGAGCTCACGTTGCCTGGCATCGGGCAGCGATACGACGTACGTGCCGCCGAGGGTGGCTCCGTCACCGTCGTGATCCACCACTCGGGTCGTCGCGATGTCTACATCCTCGACGACGCCGACGAACCGAGAGCGGTGGTGGCGTTGACCGACTTCCAAGCCCGCAGTCTCGGGGCGATTCTCGGCGGTGCGTACTTCAAGCCCGCGGTCGTCGAAGAGATCGAGGCCGTGATCGGCGGCCTGCTCATCGACTGGGTGACACTCGATGCCGACTCGCCGGGCGCGGGCAAGACCATCGCCGAGCTCGAGATCCGCTCTCGTACGAGGATGACGGTGGCGGCGATCCTCCGTGATCAGACCGCGCTGATCGCGCCCGAACCGACCGAAGAGCTCCGGGCCGGCGACCGACTCGTGATCATCGGTCGTCAGGAGGATCTCCCCGGCTTCCATCGGCACGTCGTCGGGAGCTGACCGGTGGGCGAAACACTCGTGGCGGTCGGCGGCGCATTCCTCGCCGCCGGCGTCTTCGCCCGTGTCGGGCGGCGTATCGGACTGCCCACGATCCCGTTCTTCATGGCCGCGGGAATCATCTTCGGCCCCAACACGCCGGGAATCGCTCTGGTCAAGGAGCCGGCAGACCTCGAGTTGCTCGCCGCGCTCGGACTGATCCTGCTGTTGTTCCACCTCGGTCTCGAGTTCAGCCTCAACGACCTCCTCTCCGGTGGTCGCCGCCTCCTCGGCATCGGTGCCATGTACCTGTCGCTCAACCTGGGTGGCGGTTTCCTCCTGGGCCTGTCCTTCGGCTGGGGGGTCAGCGAGGCGCTCGTCATCGCGGGTGCGGTCGGCATCTCGTCTTCCGCGATCGTGACCAAGCTGCTCATCGAGCTCCGCCGACTGGCGAACCCGGAGAGCCGCCTGATTCTCGGCGTCATCGTCGTCGAGGACATCTTCCTCGCCTTCTATCTTGCCCTGCTCCAACCGATTCTGGGCGAGGCCGAGGGTGTCGGCGACGCCGTCGCGCAATTCGCGGTGGCGTTCGCCTTCCTCGTCGCGCTGGGTGCGGTCGCTCGGTGGGGCGGCGTGATCGTCGGCCGGCTCATCGCCAGCCCCGACGACGAGCTGCTCACCGTCTGCTTCGTCGGCGCCGCGATCCTCGTTGCCGGGCTCGCCCAAGAGCTCGGCGTATCCGAGGCCATCGGCGCCTTCATGGTGGGCTTGGTGATCGCCGAGAGCCCGGTGGCCGAGCGGGTCGAGCGGCTCGTGCTCCCGCTGCGCGACGCCTTCGCAGCTCTCTTCTTCTTTGCGTTCGGTCTCACCATCGACCCCGGCGACGCCGGCGACGTGCTGGTTCCCGTCGCGATCGCGGTCGTCCTCTCGATCGTCCTCAACGTCACGGCCGGACTCATCGCCGCCCGTGTCCAAGGTTTCGGTCGCACCGCGGCCGCGAACATCGGCATGACCATTCTCGGGAGAGGCGAGTTCTCGCTCATCCTGGCGACGCTCGCCATCACCGCGGGCCTCGACGAGCGTATCGGTCCGTTCGTCGCCCTCTACGTCCTCGTGCTCGCCACCCTCGCGCCACTGCTCGCGGCGCGCTCGGCGGTACTTGCGCGCCTGATCCCCGCCCGGCTCTTTCCCCCGGCTGACAGACCGAAGCCGGCGCGACCGCCGGGCTGACGTCGGCGGGCGGACGCGTTCCGAGTGTCTCTCGCCGATGCTGCGTAGTCTCCTGACGTGGCGGTGACGCTCGACTGGCTCGGTACGGCTACATACCGGCTCACCGTCGACGACACCGTCATCTTCCTCGACGGGTACATCGAAAGGGTTCCGTCGGCGCCCCCTGTCGGTTTGCGCCTGTCGGATGTGGAGCGGTGCGACTACGTGCTCGTCGGACACTCCCACTTCGACCACCTCTGGGGTGTCGACCGGATTGCCGCGGATACGGGGGCGACCGTCGCGGGTTCGTACGAGACCGTTCGCATGCTGGTCGACGAGGGCGTCCCCACCGAGCAACTCGTGCCGGTCGCGGGCGGTGAGCCGTTGCAGCTGGGCGATGCCGTGCGGGTGCGCGTGTTCCCGAGCTTGCATACGTGCCTGTGGTGCCTCGGTTCGGGTGAGGCCACCACCGCCCAGACCGGCGACCTCGGCGTCGCGCACGACGAGCGGAACCGTCGGCTCGGCTTGATGCTCGGGTCGTGGCTGAACGTGCCGGAGGTCGTCGAGCACCTGCAGTCGGGCGCGCACGCCCGGGGTGACGGAGGTCCGCTCGTCTACCTTCTCGAGACCGCCGACGGGTCCGTCCTGTGGCAGGACTCCGCCGGCTGCTGGACCCCGCTCCTCGGCGAGCTCCGCCCCGACGTCGCCCTGCTCGCAGCCGTGGGTCGTCCGAATCGAGACGGCGATCCCTACCAGGGGTCGCTGGTGGAGTTCGTCGCCGACGAGGTCGAGCTCCTCGCTCCGACGACCGTCGCCCTGTGCCACCACGACGATTGGATGCCGCCCGTGACGACGTCCCTGCCGGTGGAGCCGTTCGCGGCCGAGGTCGCCCGGCGCGACCTGCCGGTAGAGGTACTCGACCTCGGGTACCTCGAGGGCAGGCGGATCCTCTCGTAGCGCCCGGCGCGTCGGCGCCGCCGCCGTCAGGCGCGCCGGGCGCCGATGATCCAGACCGCGGACGGGTACAGCACGCCCTGCGCCGTATCGTGGGCGACGATCGTCGTTCGGAGCGCATCGAGCGCTCGCACGCGGGCGTCGTCGGCGAGATCCTGGAGCATGGATTCGGTGAACCCGAGGCCGCGTACGAAGCGATAAGCGGCGTCTGCGTCTTCCCCGAAGTACATGAGATTGCTCGCATCGTCGAAGCTGATGTCGGCGAAGCCTGCGTCGGAGAGGATCCGGCGCACCCGATCGGGATCGGCGAAGGAGAACGGCCCCGGAGCATCGGCAGGCGGCGTCGGCAACGCCCGTCCCGCGGCGAGGGCTTGCGAGAACTCGAAGACCCATTCGTTCTGTGGCAGCGACCGCCACACGAGCAAGGTCAACCGGCCGTCACGGCGCAGTGCCCGCGCGATGTTGGTGAAGGCGGCCACGGGATCACCGAAGAACATCGCTCCGGTCCGGCTGATGGCGACGTCGAACGCGTCCGCGTCGAACGGATGGATCTGGACATCCGCCTGCTCGAAGCGAGCGTTGCCGATGCCCGCCTCGGCCGCGCGCCGTCGCGCCTGCTCGATCATGCGGGAGGACAGGTCGACGCCCAGTGCCGATCCTTCGGGCGCCGTCAACCGGGCGGCGTGCCGCGTCGTCTCGCCGTTGCCGCATCCGATGTCGAGCACCCGGTCACCGGTGGCGATGCCGGCGGCATCGAAGAACCGGTGCCGGTAGCGCGCGAGCGATTGGTCGAAGATCGCCTCGTGCTCGACCCAGTAGGCCCCGTCGCCACCGTCCCACGCCCGCAACGCGTCGGCGTTCGACGGGTGTACCTCCACCCCGGTCCCGGTCATGTGCTTCCTCCGCCGCTACGCTCCCTTTGGGAGCAACCCTATACTCCCAAAGGGAGCAAAATGTCAAGCACGAACGTGACCACGACGTCGTACGCCATCCTCGGCCTGCTGGCGATCAAGCCGTGGACGACGTACGAGCTGATCCAGCAGGTCGAGCGGAGCCTGCGACGGATCTGGCCGCGCGCGCAGAGCAAGCTGTACGAGGAGCCGAAGAAGCTGGTATCGCTCGGCTTCGCCCGCGCCTCCGAGGAACGGGTCGGCAAGCGGCGGCGGACGCGGTACACGATCACGGCTCGGGGCCGGCGCGCCTTGGCGGCGTGGCTGGTAGAGCCGGGTGCCGGACCGGTGGTCGAGTTCGAGCAGCTGCTCAAGATCCACTTGGCCGACAGCGGGACGAAGGAGGACATCCTGTCCAACCTGGCTGCGACCTCGGAGTGGGTGCGGGAGCAGAACGAGGAGAACCTGGCGACGGGGCGGGCGTATCTCGAAGGCGAAGGCGCGTTCCCGCAGCGGGCGGCGCTGAACATGCTGGCCGGGCGCTTCCATACCGACTTCTACGCGATGGTCGCCCACTGGGCGCAATGGGCGACCGCGGTCGTCGAGGCGTGGCCCGACGACCCGCGCGACGCGGTGCCCGACCGCGCCGCGATGGAGGAAGCAGTCCGCCTGGCCGAGAGCATCGGCTAGCCCGTTCGCCGACACCGGGTGTCGGGGGCCACCCACTTGTCAGCCGCTCGTCGCCAGCTCCGTCGCGGGGATGGTGCCCATGCGCCCGGCCTGGTAGTCGTCGAGGGCGTCGATGATCTCCTGTCGGGTGTTCATGAGGAACGGCCCGTAGTGTGCGATCGGCTCGCGGATGGGGAGACCGCCGAGGAGGAGCACCTCGAGGTTGGGCGAGACTTCCGGCTGCGTGGCGGCTGCGCCGACGCTGACCGTGTCGCCGTCGCCGAAGACGACGAGCTGGTGCTCGTCGACAGGCCGGCGTTCGTGACCGGCGTACCCGTGTCCGCCGAGCACGTAGGCCAGACCGTTGAACGCCGGGTTCCACGTTACGTCGAGCTGCGCGCCGGGGCTGAGACTCACGTGCGCATAGGTGATCGGCGTGTGCGTCGTGCCCGGCCCGTGGTGCCCGGCGAGGTCGCCGGCGATCAGCCGCACGAGCGCCCCGCCGTCAGCGGATGCCAGCAGCGTGAGTCGGTCCCCGTCGATCGCCTGATAGCGGGGCGGTGTGAGCTTGAGCGTGGCGGGGAGGTTGACCCACAGCTGCACGCCGTGGGTGCGACCACCAGAACGCAGGAACGCCTCGGTGGGGACCTCGTCGTGGAGGATGCCCGAGCCGGCGGTCATCCATTGCGTGTCGCCCTCGCCGATGACGCCCCCACCACCGTTGCTGTCGTGGTGCTCGACAACCCCGTCGATGACATAGGTGACGGTTTCAAACCCGCGGTGGGGGTGCCAGGGCGCACCGACCGCCTCGTTCGGGGCGTACTCGACCGGGCCGAGCTGATCGAGGAGGAAGAACGGATCGGCGAGGTGGGGGTCGATCCCACCCGGAAACGGCCGCCAGACCTCGAAGCCGGCGCCCTCGACGGCGTGATGGGCGGACACGATCCCCGCCACCGGCCGTTCGACGGCCTCGGGCGCGGGGGCGCGCAGCCGGGGCAGGACGAGCGGATTCTCGACGGTGATCGCAGGCATGGTTCGGGCAACGGCGCTCGCACGCCGGCTATTCCGCGGCGTCGAGCGCCTGCTTCAGATCGGCGACGAGATCGACCGGGTTCTCGATACCGACGGAGAGCCGGACGAGCGCGGCGTCGACGGCGAGCGGCGAGCCGGTCGCCGAAGCGTGCGTCATCCGGGCGGGGTGCTCGATCAGCGACTCGACCGCACCGAGCGACTCGGCGAGGGTGAAGATCCTCGTCGAGGCGGCCACCTTCAGCGCGCCGTCCTCGCCTCCGGCACACGTGAAGGAGACGATGCCCCCGTAGGCGCGCATCTGGCGGCGGGCGATGTCGTGGCCGGGATGCCCGGGCAACCCGGGATAGCGAACCTCGGTGACCGCGGGGTGCTCGGCCAGGAGCGCGGCGACGGCGCGCGCGTTCTCGCAGTGCCGGTCCATCCGCACCGCCAGCGTCCTGACGCCTCGCAGCACGAGGTAGCAGTCGAACGGCCCGGGGACCGCGCCGGCGGCGTTCTGCAGGTAGGCGATCCCCTGCGCGAGATCGTCGTCGTCGACTGCGACGAAGCCGCCGACGACGTCGGAGTGGCCGCCGAGGTATTTGGTGGTGGAATGGACGACGACGTCGGCGCCGAGGGCCAGCGGCTGCTGGAGGTAGGGGGTCGCGAACGTGTTGTCGACGACGACGAGCGCTCCTCGGTCGTGGGCGAGGTCGGCGACGGCGGCGATGTCGACGATCGTCAACAACGGGTTGGTCGGCGTCTCGATCCAGACGAGCCGGGTCTCGTCGCGCCATGCGGCTGCCAGCGCGTCGGGATCGGTCAGGTCGACCGCGCTCCACTCGATGCCCGCAGGCCCGTAGACGCTCGAGACGAGGCGGTAGGTCCCCCCGTACGCGTCGGTCGGGATGATCACGTGGTCGCCCGGGAGGAGCAGGCGAAGTACCGCGTCCTCGGCGGCCATGCCACTGGCGAAGGCCAACCCGTGCCCGGCGCCCTCGAGCGACGAGACACAACGCTCGAGGGCGGCGCGGGTGGGATTGCCGGTGCGCGCATACTCGTACCCGCGGTGCTGCGACACCGCGTCCTGAGCGAAGGTCGACGCCAACGACAGTGCCGGGACCACCGCGCCGGTCGCGGGATCGGGGTCCTGGCCGGCGTGGACCACGCGGGTCTCGAAGGCGTCGGTGTCGTCGAACCGGCTCATCCGGGAGATCGTGAGGCCAGGAACGACAGCACGTCGGAGCGGCTGAGCACGCCGACGGGGTGCCCGCCGTCGAGCACGATCACCGATGGCGCCCGGTCGAGGTCGGCGACCAGCGCCGACACCGGCTCGCCGATCCCGCGCATGGGCATGGGCGGGCCCATGACGTCCTTCACCGGCTGGTCGAGTACCGCCGGCTCCGAGAAGGCGCGATCCATGAGCGGCAGCTCGACGACCACGCCGCTGATCTCCTTCGCCGCCAGTGGCAGCTCCTTCGTGACGCTGTCGACGACCTGCGAGATGCCGAGCCGGTGCATGAGCT
>JBOGFJ010000158.1:0-6742 GCA_050743385.1 Acidimicrobiia bacterium | reverse complement strand
CCCTCGAGTTCGGGGGCCTCTTCGGCGACTACAGCTACGGCGAGGGCGGCGGGGTCGAGAACCGCAACCCGCCCCGTGTGAGCACGATCTTCGAGATCGACCCCGCGGCACCCGGCGGCCTCAGCGCAATCGACACCAACTTCACATCCGACGCCGCCGAGTCCTACGAATTCGGAGGCGGCTAGCGAGCAGGGAGGCTGAGTAGCGGCGAGTAGGGAGGCTGAGCAGCGGCGAGTACGGCGTGCCTCCGGACGCGTCCGGTCACGGTCGGATCATCGGTGCTTCGACCGCGTGCCGGGCCCTGAGCTCCTCGTCCCACTCGCCGCTGCAATAGCCGACCGCCTCGACGATGCGGCCATCACGGACCTCGCAGAGCCAGAGACGGCGCGCCGACAGGTGCTCGCCGTCGACGTCTTGGTGCTCCTCGTGCTCGGTCACGAACCCCGACATCGTAGGGACCGTTCGCAGGACGTCGATCCGTGAGGGGCCTTGGTTGATGCGCTCGAGCTGCGCTGCGAACGCGGCCGCGCCCTGGAGTTGGAAACGCCACACCGGCATGTTCAGGTCGAAGAACGCGTCGGGCGCGAACGCGTCCTCACTGGCGGCGAAGGTCTGAAAGACGTCGTGAAACCGCCGGCTCAGCCGGTCGGCGGTCGCCTTGTCGATCGGCGCATCTACTCGGGGTGTCGTCATGTCGTTTCCTCCGGTCACGGTTGTCGGGCGTGCCCGACGAGGAGGACGGTACGGAGGGTGGCGGCCGGTGGCATCGGGCGAAGTTCCCAATCGCATGGGCGTCGTCGTGGGTATTCCTGTGTAGGGCGCAGCTACACGAGGTCGTGCTCGTACGCGTACGCGGTCGCCGCCGACCGCGACGACACTCCCAGCTTGGTGAAGATGTTGCTCACGTGCCGGGCGACGGTCTTCTCGCTGATGAAGAGCTCGTCGGCGATCGTCCGGTTGGTCTTGCCGGTGGCGACGAGGCCGAGCACCTCCACCTCGCGTCCCGTCAGACCTCCCGCCGAACCGGGCAGGGGCGGCCGCGAGAGCTCGGCGAGGCGCACGAGGTCGGGCAGGGCTCCCAGCTGGTCGAAGACGTGGCGGGCGGCGTCGAGCTCGATCTCGCCGGTGTCTTCGTCGCCGAGCTCCCGGCGGGCGAGCCCCATCAGCACGCGGACGCGCGCGGCTTCGTACGGCGCCTCGAGCGCCTGCAAGGTCGTCCAGGCGCGGCGCAGCGCATCGAGGGCAGCTTCGGTCTCACCCTCGGCGAGCAGCACGGCCCCCCAGGCGTGGGCGGACGACGCGTGCAGCAGGGGCGCGTCGAGGTCGGCGGCGATGCCCGACAGCTGCTGGGCCGCAGTGCGTGCCGCGGGGAGGTCGTTGGCGGCGAGCGCGATCTCGACGCTCGCCGCCAGCAGCTTCGACCGACTGACCCGATCGTGTGCCTCACTCAACCCGTGCCGGATCGCCGCCACCGCGGCGTCGACCTCGCCCTGGGCGAGGCGCAGCTGCGCCAGGCCGGGATGCGGCGTCCGTCCCAGCTGGCTCGCCCGGCGGTACCCCTCCTCCGCTTCCACGAACTCGCCCCGCAACCGGTGGAGCTCGGCCCGCTGGTAGAAGGCCAGACCGAGCGCAGGCTGACCCGGCGGCTCGGCGAGCCGTTCGCACGCCCGCTGGGCTTCCTCGATCGCGTCCGGCCAGGCGCCGCGCACCTGCATGATCTCGGCGCGGTGCACGAGGCATTGACCGCGGTAGGCGACCAGGTCGGGTTGCGACGCGCACCAATGGGTCAGCGCCGCCGTCCACTCCTGCGCGCGGCGCAGGTCGAAGATCTCCTGGCATGTGTCGATCACCGCGCAGTACGCGAGCCCGGCGAGGATCGGGGACACGTCGCCGCCCGTGACCGCCACCATCACCTCGTCGAGCAACGTGACGCCCCGCGCCGGCTCTCCGAGCATGATGAGGGTTTGGCCTTCACCGAGCCGCGCGAGCGTCACGACATCCGGGTCGTGAAAGCGTGTGCCGATCTCGGCCGCCTCGACGAACATGGTGTGCGCGGGCGCGGCGTCGCCTCCGAACATGCTCTGGATGGCGGCGGGAAGGAGCAGATATCCCTGCTCGACGCAGTCGCGGCCGTCGTCGAGCACGCGGCCGGCCCGGGCGAGCCATCCGCCGGCGGGCGCCATCTCACCCTTGAGCAGCAGCTGGAACGCGAGCCAGAACGCGCAGCGCACGGCTCGCTCCGCGTCACCTCGCTCGAGGAACTGGTGATGCGCACGTGCCCACACGTCCACGCTGTCGACGTCCCTGCCGACCAGGTAGGCGGCGATCGCGAGACGCTCGCGGTCTTCGGGCTCGAGCGGGGTCTTCTCGTCGGCCGCCGACAGCTGGGCGTACGCATCCCCCCACGCGTGGTGGGCGAACGACTCCCGGCCCCGATCGAGCGGCTCGGCCATGGTCCATAGGATCGCCCACCCCCCGCGGCCGTGCCATGTGGGCTACTCCGACGCGATCGCGTCCAGCACCTGGAGGCGTGCCGCCCGCCGCGCCGGACGGATCCCGGCGAGGATGCCGGCGATGGCGCCCGCCGCGAGCACGATGACGAGTTGACCGACGGGAGCGGCGAACGTGCCGAACCCTTCCTGCGATGCCAGTGCCCGGAAGAGGCCCCAGCCCAGGAAGAGGCCGAGCCCGACGCCTCCGACGGTGCCGAAGAGCGCGACCACCACCGATTCCCAGCGGACCATGGTCCGGAGCTGGCGCCGCGTCTGTCCCACGGCGCGGAGGAGCCCGAGCTCACGCCGTCGCTCGTGCGTCGACAGCGAGAGCACGTTGGCGATCCCCATGAGGGCGATGATGATCGCGAGGGCGAGGAGCCCGTAGACGACGTTCAGCAGCGCGTCGATCTCACCGGCCGTCGACGCTACGAACTCGTCGCGGTCCTGCACGTCGGGTGCGGCCGCCCGCTGCGCGACCACCTCGACCGCGGCGCGCCCCTCGGCGAGGCTGACGCCGTCGGCCAGGTCGACCAACACGGCCACGTCGGTTTGCCGGTTCGCGTGCGGCGCCCACGTCGCCGTGGGCAGCACGACGTCGCCCATCAGGCCGGCTTCGTCGTAGATCGCTTCCACGGTCGCCTCGGTGCTCGCCCCGTCGGCGAACGCCACCGGGAGCGTCGTCCCGATCCGCCAGCCGTTCTCGTCCGCGAGGTCCTCGGACACCGCGATGCCACCGTCACGAACGTCCTCGAGCGAACCCTCGGTGACGCCCAGGTCGAACACGGCGCCGAGACGGGCGGGCTCGGTGACCGTGACGTCCTCCTCGTCGCCGTCGAGCAACACCGCACCCTCCGCGATCCCGGCGCTCGTTGCCACCTCCGGCAGGGTCTGGATCTCGTCGGCGAGGTCGGGATCGATGCCGGCGGCGCTGAAGTCGGTTTCGATGACGAGGTCGCCGCCGAACGACTCGTCGACGGCGTCCTCGATCGACGATTTCAGCGACGCCGCGATCACCGTGAACAGCGTCACGACCACGACACCGACCATGAGCGCGCCGGCCGCTCCGGCCGTGCGGCGCGGACTGCGCATGGCGTTGCGCCGCGCGAGGGAGCCGGGCAACCCTCGCAAAGCCGCGATCGGCGCGCCGATGCCGGCAGCCGCCGGTCGTGCCACCACCGGTCCGAGCAGCACCATCCCGGCGACCGCGAGCAGCGCGCCCAACGCGACCTGGCGGAGGGTGCCGTCACCGGCCGCGCCCGCGACCGTGAGCCCGACGCCCGCCGCCATGACCACCAGGCCGGTGACCGCCCGCCGCCACGACGCCCCGGTGGTGTCGATGGCGGCGTCGCGCAGCGCCTCGACCGGCGCCACCTGTGACGCCTTGATCGCGGGCGCCACGCTCGCGACGAGCGTGGCGATGACGCCGGCGGCGGCGGCGATCCCGAGGCTGCCGGCGTCGACGACCAGTGCCGATTGCGGGAGGCCGAACCCGGCCGCGTCCATCAGCGCGAGCGCGCCGGCGGCGAGGCCGATCCCCGCGGCGAGGCCAACGGCGGACGCCACGACGCCCACGACGAGCGCCTCGAACGCGACCGACCCGACGATCTGGCGGCGCGAGGCCCCGACGGCCCGGAGCAATGCCGACTCGCGGGTCCGCTGGGCGACGAGGATCGAGAACGTGTTGAAGATGCTGTACATCGCCACCAGGAGTGCGATGCCGGCGAAGACGACCAGCGCGGTGTTGAAGAAGCCGAGGAAGTCGGACTCGATCTCGTCGCGCTCCTCGGTGGTCAGTTCGGCGCCGGTGATCGCCTCGATGCCGTCGGGCAGCACGGGCTCGATCCGGGCGACGAGCTCGCGCTGGCCGAGCCCGTCCTCGCCCGCGACGACCACACCCGTGACCCGATCCGGTTGTGACGACAGGTACTCCTGTGCCGCCGGGAGCGTGAAGCCGGTGAACGTCACGCCGCCGAGGCTGTCGTCGGAGCCGAAGGTCACGATGCCGACCACGGTCACCTCGACCGGCGCCGGCGTCCTGACGGTCGTGGTGTCGCCGACGTGGAGGTCACCGTCGTCGGCGGATCCGCGGTCGATGACGACCTCGCTCGCGTTGCGGGGCGCCCGGCCCTCTGCGATCTCGTAGGGGTTGAGCGCCGGGTCGGTGACCCAGGCCGCACCGAGAGTCGGCGGGCCGTTGCCGCCCAGGGCGTCGCCGTCGGCGCCGACGATCTGCGCCGGGCCCTGCACCAGGGCCTCGGCCGCGACCACGCCGTCGACGTCTCGGATCGTGTCGACGAGGTCGGCGTCGAGGAGCGCCCGTTGGGTCGCCTGCTCGCTCCCGAGCTCGGTCTCGCCCCGCACGACCGCGTCCGTTCCCGCGTTCGCCTCTTCGAAGGCGTCGGCGAACCCGGCGCGGGTGGTGTCGCCGAGCATCAGCGTCGCCGACAGGAACGCGACGCCGAGCACGACCGCGACGCACGTGGCAAGGAGTCGGCGCTTGCGGCTCCACACCCCGTTGATGCTGGCCCTCCACATTGCGATCAGCCCTCCAAGAACTTCAGACGGTCGAGCACGCGAGCGGCCGTGGGGGCGTCCATGTGGTCGACGACGAGTCCGTCGGCGAGGAACACGATGTGGTCGGCGTAGCCCGCGGCGATGGGGTCGTGCGTCACCATGACGATCGTCTGGTCGAACGCGTCGACGGCGTGGCGCATGAACCCGAGCACCTCACCACCCGAGCGGGAGTCGAGGTTGCCGGTGGGCTCGTCGGCGAGCACCAACTGCGGCCGTGTCGCCAGCGCCCGCGCCACCGCGACCCGCTGCTGCTGGCCGCCCGACAACTCGGCAGGGCGGTGTGACAGTCGCGAACGCAGACCCACCGTGTCGGTCACCGTCTCGAGCCACCGTCGATCGGGCTTCTGGCCTGCCAGCGCGAGCGGCAGGGTGATGTTCTCGAGCGCGGTCAACGTCGGGACGAGGTTGAACGCCTGGAACACGAACCCGAGGTGCTCGCGTCGCAGGCGGGTCAGCTTCCGGTCGGACAGACGGCTCAAGTCGGTGCCGCCGATGAGCACCTTGCCCTCGGTCAGCGTGTCCAGGCCGGCGACGCAGTGCAGCAGCGTCGACTTCCCGGAGCCGGAGGGCCCCATGATCGCGGTGAACCGCGCTGCCGGGATCTCGAGGGTGACCCCGTCGAGGGCCCGGACGGCGGTGGCGCCCGAGCCGTAGACCTTGACGGCGCCGACGGCACGGGCCGCGGCCGGTGTCGCGGTGGCGGGCGCCGGCCCGGTGTCGGTCGTCGCAGTGGTGGTCATCGGTCCTCCTGTGGGATGGGGGGCGTGTCTGCGCGGGACTCGTCAGTCGGATGCTCGACGCCTTCGCTCGCGAGCTCGCGCTCGAGTCTGCGGCCGGGGCGGGACCAGTCGATGCTGCCGAACACCCCGGCGAGGCCGAGGCCGACGAGCAACACGGCCACGATCCAGCGGGGGTCGACCTCGCGGTCGCCGGCCGAGTCGACGAGCACGAGCGCGCCGATGGCGACGAACACCAGCCCGGCGATGAGAGAGAAGCTGTCGAGGGCGTGGGACTTCCTTCGCTCGCGCATTACGTCGGGCCTCCGTGGTCGGCGTCGAACACCTGGACACTGCCGATGCCGTCTCGCAGCGCCAGCTGGAGCGTGCCGCCGCCTTCGGCGCCGTTGCGCACGACGCGGCTGTCGACGTCGGTACCGCTGTCCTGGTCACCGAACGTCACCAGCTCGCCGACGCTGACGTGGCCGTCGACGACCACGCGCACGTCCTCGGGCACCCATACCTTGAGCTCGCCGATTCCGACGCTGGCTTGCACGGTTTCGACCCGGTTACGGAAGTCGAGCTCGCGCAGGTCGAGCTCGAGGGATCCAATGCCGAGCTCGTAGTGGTCGTCGACCACGGCGAAGCTCGTCGGCCGGTAGTCGCGCTCGCCGATGCCGCCGGTGAGGGGCAGGTCGAGCGCACTCGTCGCCGCTGCGACCAGTGCCAGCGCGAAGCCGGGGATCACGAGCCAGCGGGCGCGTCCCCACCGGGCACCGACGACGAGCGCCAGACCGATGACGATCAGCCCACCGGCGAGCCCGACGCCGGCGGGGACGTCGAGGGCGCCGCTGGCGTCGACGGCGATCGCGACGCCCGTGCCGACGAGCAGAGCGAAGAGCGCGAGCACGCCCAGCATCGACGCCGGGCCGCGCGGTGGCGCGGTCGGGCACACCG
>JBOGFJ010000157.1:0-4939 GCA_050743385.1 Acidimicrobiia bacterium | reverse complement strand
GCGACGGTCACGACCGCGCCGGCCTGTCCCAGCGCGAGCACGATCGCCCGCGCACCGCCGCCGGCGCCGAGCACGAGGACGCGTTTGCCGTCGACGCGCACGCCCTCGTCGGCAAGCGCCCGCAGGAAGCCGGCGCCGTCGGTGTTGTGCCCGACGAGGCGGCGGCCGTCGACGACCACGGTGTTCACCGCGTCGAGCGCGGCCGCTTCCGGCATGAGATCGTCGCACGCTGCCGCGGCGGCGTCCTTGTGGGGCATGGTCACGTTGAGCCCGGCGAGGCCGAGGTCGAGCACCGCCCGCACGGCGGCGTCGCCGCGGCCGGCCGGCGTCGGAAAGGCGACGTACACCCAGTCGAGCCCGAGGGCGGCGAAGGCGGCGTTGTGCATGGCGGGCGAGCGCGAGTGCTCGACCGGATCGCCGACCACGCCGACGACGCGGGTCGCCCCCGTGATCAGAGCAGGCCCTGTTCCTGCGCCGCGGCCACGTTGGCTTGGTGCTCCTCGTACGTCTCCGCGAATGCATGTCGCCCCGACTCGTCGGCGAGCACGTAGAACTTGTACGGGACGGCCGCAGGTGCGACGGCGGCGCGCAGCGACGCCTCCCCCGAGCTCGAGATGGGCGTCGGTACGAGCCCAGGGAAGCGGTACGTGTTGTAGGGCGAGTCGGACTCCTTGTCGGCGTTCGTCAGCGGCTCGTCGTTGCAGCCGCCCTTGCCGAAGCAGCCGGCGGCGTCGATCTGGAGGAGCTCGCCGTCGCGTAGCCGGTTGGTGATCACCGCCGAGATCAGTGGGCGGTCCTCCTCGACGCCGGCTTCCCGCTCGATCAGCGACGCGATCACGATGGCCTCGTACGGTGTCCGCCCGATGGTCGCGGGTGCGTTGGCGATGCCGGCGGCGTCGGCCATGGCGTCGAACTGGTTGACGAGCCTCTGGAGGATGGCGGTCTCGTCCTCCTTCTCGTCGATCCGGTATGTGTCGGGAAAGAGCAGGCCCTCGAGCGACGTGACCTCGGCGGGCTGGTAGCGCGATCGCACGACCCCCGCGTTGGCCAACTGGAGGAAGGTTTCGGCGCTCCGGCCCGGGAGCTCGCCCACACGCGCGGCGATCTGTTCGAGGGTGAGACCGGGCGGGACCGTGAGCGCGACGTCCGTGACCGGCGTCGACACGGGACCGGCCTCGAGGCTGGAGACGGCGTCACGGACGCCGAGGTCTTCCCGGAGCCGGTAGCGGCCCTCCGGGAACGGCCCCGCGCTGCTCACCTTGGCGTAGACCTGGAATGCGAGCGACGAGCCGACGACACCGCGGCGAGCCAGCTCGTCGCCGATCTCGGAGATGCCCCAACCCTCTTCGACGTCGATCCTCACGGCCGCGCCCGCCCCGCCCGGCGGGTTGAGCTGGTAGACGAACCAACCGCCGGCCAGGAGGAACGGCAGCAGGAGGGCGAGGACGATCCCGAGGGCGGCGAGGTTGCGGCGGCGGCGCCGCTTGCGGTCGGCTCGGGCGGCGCGTTCAGCGGCCCGGCGGCCCGCACGCGTCTGACCCCGGGAATCGCCGCCGCCGGGCGGGTCCTCGTCGGCCCTTTCGTCATCGACGAGCTCGTGGTCGACGTACTCGTCGACGTCCTCGTCGCGCAGGTCGGGGGCAGCACGAGGTTCGAGACGGCGTCGCCGGGCCGACGCGCCCGGGCGCGCCGGATGCTCGGGGCGAAAACGCGGGTCGGGCGGCCGCGGCGGTGGTACCGCCCCCTGCCGCGGCGGCACGGCTTGGCGCGTCGGCGCGGTCGAGGCCCCGTTCGGCCAGTCGGGTGGGTCGAGCCCGTCGTCGAGGTCTCGGCGCCGATCGGTCACGAACGCGAATCCCGATCGAGGTACGACTGGAGCATCAGTGCCGCGGCGGCCTCGTCGACCACGGCGCGGCGACGGCGCCGAGGGGTACCCGCTGCCCGCAGCCCCTGCTCGGCGACGACGGTCGTCAGCCGCTCGTCGTGGGTGTCGACCCGCATTTCCTCACCCGCCTCCGCCCGGAGCGCCTCGACCTCATCGAGCACCGCCCGGGCGGCGGGGCCGACGTCACCCGAGAGCGACAGCGGCAGGCCGACCACGATGCGGTCGGCGCCAGCTTCGCGCGCGATGGCGGTGATCGTCCGACGGTCGGCGGCGGGGTCGCCGCTGCGCTCGAGGACGCGGTGCGGAGTGGCCACGACGCCCGTCGGATCGGAGATCGCGAGGCCGATGCGACGCGACCCGAGATCGACCCCCAAGACCCGGGTCATCGCCCCGGAGAGATCAGTCGCCCGCGCCGGCCACGGCTTCGGTGGCCCCCTTGCGGGCCAGGGCGAGGGCCTCGTCGACCGCCCCGACGGACTTGCCGCCACCGACGACGAGCTCGGGGTTGCGCGCCGTGCCTCCGCCGAGCGCCTTCGCCGCCGGCTTGGCGATCTCGGCCGCGGATACCCCGTGGTCGACCAGCCCTTTGGTGACGGCGACCGCGAGGCCGGCGCTCTTCCCGTCGGGTCGGACGCCGACGAGCGCAACGACGCCGGCGCGTAGCGCATCGCGGGTCGCGACCGCGAGGCGGCGGAGGTCGTCGGGCGCGAGGCCGTCGCGCCGGGCCGCGACCACACCGTCGACAGCTTCGGCCGCGAGTGAAGCCGCTTCGGCGACGGCCTCACGGCTCCGGGCCTGCTCGAGCTCGGTACCGAGGCGCTTCACCTGGTCGAGCAGCCGCTCGATCCGGTCGGGAACTTCCGCCACGCCGACGTTGAGCAGCTCGCTCGCCCGCCGCAGCTGCTGCTCCTCGTCGTGGATGCGGGCGAGGGCAGCGTCGCCCGTGACCGCCTCGATGCGACGGAGGTTGGCGCCGATCGACCCCTCGCTCACGATCTTGATCGGCCCGATGAACCCGAGCGCGTGCACATGGGTACCGCCGCACAACTCGATCGAGTGCTCCCCTGCCTCGAGCACCCGCACGAGATCGCCGTACTTCTCGCCGAAGAACGCGATCGCGCCCAGGCTCTCGGCGTGCTCGCGCGTCGTCTCGTAGTGGCGTACGGGCGCGTCACTGATCACCTGCTCGTTCGCGACCGCCTCGATCCCGTCGAGCTGCTCCGGCGTGACCGCCTCGAAGTGGCTGAAGTCGAAGCGCAACCGGTCGGGAGCGACCAGTGATCCCGACTGCTGCACATGAGGGCCGAGCACCTCGCGCAGTGCCCAGTGCAGCACGTGCGTGGCCGTGTGGTTGCGACGGATGCGGTCGCGCCGCTCGCCATCGATGGCGGCAACGACCTCGTCGCCCTCGGCCACCTCACCGCGGACGACCCGCGCGCGGTGGAGCACGAGCCCGGGCAGGCCGTACTGCGTGTCGTCGACCCGGAGCTCGACGTTGCCGTCGAGGGTCGTGATGGTGCCGGTGTCGCCGACCTGGCCGCCGGCCTCGGCGTAGAACGGGCTGCGGTCGAGGACGACGTCGACCTTCTCCCCTTCCGACGCCCGCACGGCCCGCTCGCGTCGGGACACGATGCCCACCACGGCGGCGCCCTTGGTCTCGTACTCCTGACGCCCCGTGAACTCGGTCGGACGCGTCTCGGCCAACAGCTCGCGGTAGAGCTCGAGCGGCACACCCTCCTTCCCGCCGGCCTCCTTGTGGGCCTGCTGCGCCCGGGCCCGTTGCTCGTCCATCGACGCCTGGAACCCGGCGAGGTCGACGGCGCGCCCCCGTTCCTCCGCGATCTCGCGGGTGAGGTCGACAGGGAAACCGAGCGTGTCATGGAGGAAGAAGGCGTCGCTCCCCGAGACGTCGCCGGCCTCGAGCTTCTCGTCGAGGAGCTCGAGCCCGCGCCGCAACGTCTGGCGGAAACGCTCCTCCTCGCGCGCGACGACCTGCATGATCCATTCACGCCCTCGCACCAGGTCGGGGTAGGCGCCACCCATGCTGGCGACGGTGGCGTCGACGAGCGGAGGTGTCACGGGGTCGTCGACGCCCAGCAGGTAACCGTGCCGGACGGCGCGGCGGATGATGCGGCGCAACACGTAGCCCCGCTCCTCGTTGGAGGGGACGATCCCGTCGCTCACCACGAACGTCATCGTGCGGCCGTGCTCCGCGAGGATGCGCAGCGACACGTCCGACTTCTCGTCGACGCCGTAGCGCGCGCCCGTCGCTCGCTCGGCCGTCTGGATCAGGGGGCGGAACACGTCGATGTCGAAGATCGACTCGACGCCTTGGAGCACCATGAGGTTGCGTTCGAGGCCGGCGCCGGTGTCGACGCTCCTGGCCGGCAGGTCGGCGAGTGTCCCGTCGGGCCGCTGGTCGTACTGCATGAAGACGAGGTTCCAGATCTCGATGTAGCGGTCTTCGTCGCCCCGGGCCGGGCCGCCCCCTGCACCGGCTCCCTCGCCGAGGTCCCAGAAGATCTCCGACGACGGGCCGCACGGCCCGGTGTCGGCCATGCGCCAGAAGTTGTCGTCGCCGAGGCGCTGGATCCGGTCGGCGGGGAGGCCGATGACGTCGCGCCAGATGGCGGCGGCCTCGTCGTCGCTCTCGTGGACGGTCACCCACAGACGGTCGGTATCGAGCCCGAGGACCTCGGTGTAGAGCTCCCAGGCGTACGGGATCGCCTTGTCCTTGAAGTAGTCGCCGAAGCTGAAGTTGCCCAGCATCTCGAAGAAGGTGAAGTGGCGATTCGTGCGGCCGACCTCCTCGAGGTCGTTGTGCTTCCCCCCGGCGCGGACGCACTTCTGGACGGAGGTGGCATTGCGGTAGGGCGGGGTCTCGTCACCCACGAAGTAGGGCTTGAACGGCACCATCCCGGCGTTCGTGAACAGCAGGGACGGGTCGACGGGCACCACGCTCGCTGACGGCACCTCGGTGTGGCCGCGCTCGACGAAGAAGTCGAGGAAGGCGCGGCGGAGCTCGTCGGCGGAGGTCGGGGGCATCGGCTCCAG
>JBOGFJ010000156.1:0-8057 GCA_050743385.1 Acidimicrobiia bacterium | reverse complement strand
CGTCCGGCAGCGGCATGGCGGTCTCGCCCCGCGCCGTGACACCCGAGACGAGCCCGTCGACGAGGCCACCGCCACTGACTTCCCACCCGTTGGCCATACTCATGGCATGACGACGGCCGAGGTGCTGCCCATCCGGCGAGAGGTCCTGCTCGACGAGCGGGGCGACAGGCTCCAGGCGACGTGGCACCCGCGCGAGCGACTCGTCGTGCTCAGCGAGTGGCGCCTCGGTACCTGCCGTGCAACCTTCCGGCTCGCGCCGGGTGACGCCGCCCGGTTGGCCTCGTTTCTCGTCGGTTCGCTCGGCGACGCCGCCACGTCGGCGCCGCCGCCCACACCAGCACGGGCGGGCATCGTCGATCGCCTGCGCGATCTGCTCCCCTGGCGCCGGAGCTAGGCGCCGACCCAGCCGCCGGCCGTCTCGTCGTAGCGCTTCACGACACGCGCGGGGTTGCCGACGACGACGGTGCGGGCGGGCACGTCCGACGTCACGACGGCGCCCGCGCCGACGTAGGCCCGCTCGCCGATCGTGACGCCCTTGAGGATGACCGCGGCGAGGCCGAGGAAGGCGCCGTCGCCGATGGTGACCTTCTCGGGATCGACCATCGGCTGCTCGATGATCGGGCGCGATACATCCTCGTAACCGTGGTAGGTGTCGCCGATGAGCACGCGCTCGCCGATGAGCACATCGCGTCCGATCTCGATCTGGCCGATGCAGGCGACGTGACACAGCCGGTCGATGCTCGTGCCGTCGCCGATCACGAGCTTCGGCTCCGATCCCTCGACGGCGGCGACCACCGACAGCCAGGCGTGCTCGTGGATCACGACCCGGTCACCGATGTGGATGGCCTGCGGCATCGTCACCCGGGCCGGTGGCACGATCACCGACGCGTGACCGAACGACGCGAACGCGCGGGGCGGCGGTGGCGTCAGCGTGCGCGCCGTCAACGCCGCCAGCCGGCGGGCCCGGCGCTCGTCGGCCAGCCGCGCCCGCAGGCGCGCCGGGGTGAACCTGCGCAGCCCGCTCACGGTCGCCTCCACGCCTCGCGCACCACGTCGTAGCTGCGGACGACGGTCGCCGGGTTGCCGTACACGACACAGTGGGCCGGCACGTCGTCGATGACGACCGATCCCTCACCGACGTAGGCGCCATCGCCGATCGTCACGCCGGGCCAGACCACCGAGTTGCACCCGAGGTAGGCGCCCTTGCCCACGATCACGGGCGCGTCGTCGGGCAAGGGCAAGCCGGTGGGCCCGAACGCTTCGCGCCACGTGCCCAGGATCGTCGCCGAGTCGGAGCTCGCCACACCCGCGCCGAGCACGACCGGCGCCGAGCCGCACACGATGGCGTTGAACCGGGCCAGGCGCACGTCGTCGCCGACCGTGAGGACCGGCGGGGTCGAGCCTCCCTCGAGCACGACCAGGCTCGCGTGCTCGAGGACCACGACGCGGTCCCCGATCGCCACGCGCTGCGGGTTCTGCACGAGCGCCGCGGGCACGATCCACGACCCGTCACCGAATCGGGCGAACGCCCTTGGCGGCGGCGGCACCTGCCCGTCGACCGGCCGTCCCACCGTGGCCCGCAGCGGCGCGAGGTCGTGGACGGTGTTGCGGGCCCACCGGAGGCTTCGCCGCAGCGCCGTGCGCGCGTCAGCCACGGGCGTCGACATCTCGAGGCACGCGCGCGATGGCGAGCACGACCATGCCCCGCCGCGTGAACGCGTACGCCCCCTGGAGCGACTGCAGCGCCAGCCACCCGAGGCGGCTCGGGACGACGGCGCGCTCGCCGTCTTGCTCACCGGTTCGGCTGAGGACACGCGCGCGCCGGAACCAGGGCGCGAAACGCTGCGCGCCCAGGTCGGCGATCGCCTGGTCGAGCGTCTGCTGCGGCCAGATGAACCCGGGCGTGTGCACGCGCACGGAATCGAGGCCGGCGCGCTGCATCGCCGACACGAGCGTCAGCGGTGTGTAGTGCGCGACGTGCTCGAGTGGGCGTAGGCCGGGCCATCCCCCGCCGAACGCGCGCCGGTGGATGCTCCCGAAGTTGGGGACCTCGATCACCACGTAGCCGCCGGGGCGCGCCCAGCGGGCGATGCTGCGCAGGAACGCGAGCCCGTCGGTCATGTGCTCGAGCACGTGGAACGCGCTGACGACGTCGTAGCTGCGCTGCGGGAGACCCGACTCCTCCAGCAGCGCGCAGCACACGTCGAGGCCGCGCTCGCGCACTGCGAAGGCGGCGGAGTCTTCGACCGGCTCTGCGCCCGTCACGTCCCAACCGCGGTCGCGCGCGACCGCCAGCACCTCGCCCGTGCCGCACCCGACGTCGAGGAGCCGGCCGGGCCCCACGGTCTTCTCGATCAGCGCGAGGCGCCGGTGCGCGACGTGCTCCAGGTACTCCTGGAACAGCGGGTGCATGATGTCGAGCCCGAAGTCGGTCTCGCCTCTGAGATAACCGTCGACGTAGATCTCCGACGGGTCGCCGTACGCGGGCGCGAACACGAGCTCGCACGACGCGCACCGTCGCAGCGGCGCCTGGGGGCCGATGGCGATGTCGTCGTAGCCGTGCCCGCGACAGGCCGGGCAGGCGGTCAACTCGTAGGTCTGCATCGACGGAGCTCCTCGCTCGGGCCTCCCCACAGACTACCCGGAACGGACAAATCGGTCAGACCGGGCTAGCGTGGCGCCCATGGGAGCGAGGCAGCTGCTGGGGAGGCCCGCCCGGGCCCTCCTGGGCCGCCTGGGGTACGGCGTGCACCGCACCGGCGCGGAGCCGCCGTTCCCCCCCGACTTCACCCCCGCCGACATCGACCTCGTGCGGGCAGTGAAGCCCTACACCCTCACCTCGCGCGAGCGGGTCGTCGCCCTGCGAGACGCCGTCCGCTACGTCTCCGACACCGGCATCGAGGGCGCGATCGTCGAGTGCGGCGTCTGGCGGGGCGGGAGCATGCTCGTCGTCGCCCGCACCCTGGTCGCGCTGGGCGACACGACCCGTGATCTCTACCTGTACGACACCTTCACCGAGATGCCGCCGCCCGGCGAGGAGGACGTCGACCTGCTCGGCACCCGCGCCGCCGACGTGTACGAGGACGCGCTCGCATTCGACGGTTTCGCCAACCTCCCGGTCGAGCAGGTGCGCGCGCTCATGGAGTCGACCGGCTATCCACCCGACCGGCTGCACCTGGTGGCCGGCATGGTCGAGGAGACCATTCCGACCGTTGCGCCGGATCAGATCGCGCTGTGCCGCCTCGACACCGACTGGTACGCCTCGACGAAGCACGAGATGGAGCACCTCGCACCCCGCGTCGCGGAGGACGGCGTGCTGATCGTCGACGACTACGGCCATTTCCAGGGCTCTCGCCGGGCGGTCGACGAGTACTTCGAGGGTCGCGGCGCGCATCCCCTGCTGGTGCGGATCGACTGGACCGGGAGGCTGATCGTCGTCACCCCCCAACTTCGAGAGCACCTCGTTCAACCGGTGCCGAGCGCCTCGTCGAGGGCGGCCCGCCACCGAGTCGCGGTCCGCGCCCACGTGAACTCGAGCGACCGCTCGTAACCCTGCTTCCCGAGCTCGCGCGCTCGGGCGTCGTCACCGAGGATGTCGGCGAGCCCGGCCTCGACCGCGTCGGGCGTCGGCGCGGTCACGATGCCGGCGTCGCCGACGACCTCTGGGAGCGCTCCCCGATCGGACACGACGACGGGCGTCGCACACGCCATGGCCTCCAGCGCGGTGAGCCCGAACCCCTCCATGAAGCTCGGGAGGCAGAATGCGGCCGCGCCCGCGAGCACGCCCGCGAGCTCGGCCTCGGTGAGCGCCTCGAGGCGCGTGACCCGCCCGGTCGTGCCCGGGAGATCAGAACCGGCGACCCGCACGAGTTCCGCCGCGTCGCGGCGGTCGGCGGGGTGTCCGCCCACGACCACCAGCGCGTGCGGGTAGCCACGGCGGGCGAGACGCGTCATCGCCTCCCGCAACGCGGCGAGGTTCTTGCGCGGGTGGAGCTGCGACACGAACACGACGTAGGGCCGGCCGGCGTCACCCGCCACCCGGGCGACGAGCTCGGGCGCACCCGGACGGAACACCGCGTGGTCGACGCCGTGCGGGGCGACGACGACCCGCTCCGCGGGCACGCCGTAGGCCTCGACGATCTGGCGCCGGGACGACTCCGACGGCGTCACCACTCGCGCCGCCGCCCGAGCCGCCTCGCGACTCGGTTCCTCGTAAGCAGCGACGAACTCGGGCTCGACGTGCGCGTGCGTGTCGGGGTCGTTCCAGGCCGCTTCGTGGAGCTGCGCCACGACCGGCACCTGCACCTGCAACGGTCCGTGGTGACCGTCGTGCATCCACGCTCGGGGACGCCAGAAGCGCCGGCCACGGCCACCCGGTGCAACGAAGCGCACATCGAGATCACGCCCGAGCTCGGCGACGACGTGGTGCCACATGTTGCCGACGCCCGACTCCCGGGGGTAGCCGGCAACGATCGGGGGCACGCCTACCCGCGCCTGGCGGCTCAGTCCCACATCTTCCAGGGTGCTCGGCCCGAATGCCACAGCTCGTCGAGCAGCTCGCGCTCGCGCGGCGTGTCCATCGGCTGCCAGAACCCCTCGTGCTCGTAGGCCACCAGCTGCCCGGCGCGCGCGAGGGCGCTCATCGGCTCCCGCTCGAGCATCACGTCGGCATCGGCCGGGATGTAGCGGTCGAGCGCCTCCTTCTCGAACACCATGAAGCCGCCGTTGATCGAGCCCGAGCTTGTCTGGGGCTTCTCCGCGAACTCGGCCACGCCCCCGTCGCCGTCGAGGAGCAGCTCACCGAACCGGCCCGGGGGGCGCACCGCGGTGACGGTGGCCAGGCGACCGTGGCCGCGATGGAAGGCGAGGAGCTTGGCGAGGTCGATGGCGCCGACGCAGTCGCCGTAGGTGACCATGACCGGCCCGTCGTGGAGGCGGCGGGTGGCGCGCCGGACGCGCGTGCCCGTGAGCGCGTCGACGCCGGTGTCGATGCAGCTCACCCGCCAGTCGGCCTCGGCGTGCCCGTTGAGGAACTCGATCTCGTCGGGGCGGCCGAGCCGAATGGTGAAGTCGCTCGTGAGCGCGTGGTACTGGAGGAAGAAGCGGCGGATCTCCTCGCCCAGCCACCCGAGGGCGAGCAGGAAGTCGTCGAAGCCGTGGCTCGAGTACATCTTCATGATGTGCCAGAGCACCGGTCGGCTGCCGATGGGCAGCATCGGCTTCGGGACGACCGGGTTCACCTCGCTGATGCGCTTCCCGCGCCCGCCGCAGAGGATTACCGTCGGAACGCCGGCCTCGGTCATGACCGCGCCACCACCTCACCGCCGAGCTGACCGTCGAGACGCAGGGACCGGTGATTCGTGCGCGCCTCGCCGTCGACCGCGATGGCGGCACCGAGGTCGGCGACGCCCTCGACCCCGAGGCGGGGCGGCACGTAGAACGACGGGCCGCCCTGGTCGTGGAGCAGCACCGCGCGACCGTCGTCGTCGGTGACGACGATCCCGACGCGGAACGTGCCGCCGCCGCCGAAGGCGGGGCGGAAGTCGACCGTGACCGTCGCCTCGTCGCCGGCGCCGAACGAGCGCCAGCCGTCGCCGAGCGTGGTCTGGCGGCCGTAGGCGAGCGTTCCGTCCTCGGCGAGCACGCGGAAGAAGATCTGAGGCCCCTCGACCGGTCGCTCGAACCGCACGCGGGTGCGGTACGTGAGCGGCTGGTCTTGGTCGACGACGTCGATGTGGGCGCCGTCGTCGAGCGTCAGGTCGCGATGCACGACGCGGACCGCCGCCGCCTGACCGTCGTCGTCGCTCGTCGCGAGCAGCTCGTGATAGCGAGCGATGACCGACTCGGTGGGGCCGTCGGCCTCGATGCGACCCCGGTGCACGAACACGGTGCGGGGACAGAGGAGGTGCACGGCGTGCATCGAATGGCTGACGAAGAGGATCGTCGTGCCCGATCGCTGCAGCCCGCGCATGTGGTCGAGGCACCGGAGCTGGAAGCCGACGTCGCCCACCGCCAGCACCTCGTCGACGAGGAGGACCTCGGGGTCGACGTGGATCGCAACCGAGAACCCGAGTCGCATGAACATCCCCGACGAGTAGAACTTCACCGGCGTGTCGATGAAGTCACCGAGCTCGGCGAACTCGACGATGTCGTCGAACCGGGCTGCGATCTCCCGCTTGGTGAGACCGAGGAGCATCCCGTTGACATAGACGTTCTCCCGCCCGGTCATCTCCTGGTGGAAGCCGACGCCCACGCTGAGCAGCGGTGCGATCCGACCCCGGATGGTGAGGCTGCCGGCGCTCGGTTGGCTGACCCCGGCGAGCAGGCGCAGCAGCGTCGACTTCCCGGCGCCGTTGCGCCCGACCACGCCGACGGTCTCGCCGGGCTCGACCCGGAGATCGATGTCGCGCAGCGCCCACAGCTCGGTGCGGTTGGGCGCGCCGAACGGCACGAGCGACCGCAGGAGGCTGCGCTCCTCGAGGCGCCAGTAGCGCTTCCCGACACCCGCAAGCTCGACCGCGCTCACAGCTGGTCCACGAAGAGACGGTCGTGGCGCCGGTGGGCCGGCACTGCGACGAGCAACAGCATGGTCGTGGCGACGACCGACACGACGATCGCACGTCCGGACGGCACCGGCGCGTCGACGGCCGCCTTCTGGAACAGGCCGACGATCCCGGTGAGCGGGTTGAAGTCGGTCCAGCGGCCGGCCGAGCCCAGCACACTGGGCGGGTACACGATCGGAGTCACGTAGAACCACACGAGCATCACGGCCTGCACCATGAACTTCGTGTCGCGGAAGTACACGTAGAGTCCGCCGAGCGCGAGGCTGAGCGCGGCACTGAAGGCAACGAGCAGGGCGCTCGCAGGGACCAGCAGGAGCAGTCGGGCGCTGAGCGGCGCCCCGAGGATCGGCAGCGCGACGACGACGATCGCGGTGGAGATCGCGAGTGTGATGAGGTTCGCCGTCGCGGGTACGAGTGCGAGGACCGCGCGCGGGAACCACACCTTGTCGGTGAGCGACGAGGCATCGACGATCGACGTCGTGCCGGTCGTGATCGACATCGAGGCGTAGAACCACGCGGTGATGCCGGCCAACACGTAGGCGGCGTAGCTGAACCCGGCTCCGGAGCCGAAGCGCCCGACGCGCGAGAAGATGAACGCCATCACCGTCGCCTGGAGCAGCGGCATGGCGACTGCCCACACGACGCCCAGCGACGCCCGCTTGTAGCGGACGCGGAAGTCTTTCCCGGCGAGCGCCAGCAGCACCGCCCGACTCCGCCACAGGCCGCCGAGCCACTCGCGCAGCGGCTCGGGCCGGCTGTCGAGCCGGAGCACGGGGGTGTCCCCGCGGGTATGCCCCCTCGGGGCGCCGTCGGTCAGCGAGGTCACCATCTACCCGTGCCGAAGCGACCAGTCGTACGGAATGTCGGAGCACGCCGGATCGCGGCGCACGATCTCGTCGGGCGCGTGCGCGACGGTGGCGCAGTTGGCCACCAACGCCGGGCTCGCGCCCTCACCCTTGAAGCCGTTCCACACCAGCGGCGGGATCGTCACCAGCGCGTAATCGAGCTCGCCGGTGTGCAGCTCGACGAGGTTGCCGTGCGTCTGCGACCCCTCGCGGTCGTCGTAGCAGACGAGCTTGATCATCCCGACGGGCACGGCGTAGTTGAGCGTCATCTCCCGGTGGAGGTGCCACGCCTTGATCGCGCCGGGATAGACCATCGAGAAGTAGATCTCGCCGAAGCGCTCGAAGCCCTCGCTGTCGGCGCGCAGCATGTGGAACACCGCGCCTCGCTCGTCGGGAATGCGGCGCAAGGGAGTCACCCGCATCCCGTCGATCTCGGTCACGGCTCGCCCGCGGCCACGAGCTCCGCCTCGTGATCGCGGCAGAAGCGAACGGTCTCGTCGACCGCGGTGCGAAGGGGCAGGTCGGCACGGAGGCCGAGGGCGGCGAGCCGCGCCGAGCTGACGGCGTAGGCCGCCGTCGGGTTGCCTTCGGCCGGCGGCGCGTGCAGCCGCGGGCGCCGCCCGCTGGCGTCCTCGACGGCCTGCTGGAC
>JBOGFJ010000155.1:0-9641 GCA_050743385.1 Acidimicrobiia bacterium | reverse complement strand
CGTGCGTACGCATCAGCCGACCCTGTTCTTCGGCGTGCCGACGTTCTACGCCGCCCTGCTCGACGCCGACCTCCCCGGCGACACCTTCACATCGGTGCGCGCCGCGGTCTCCGCCGGCGAGGCGCTGCCTGCCGACTTGCACCGTCGTTTCCGCGACCGGTTCGGCGTGGAGATCCTCGACGGGATCGGGACGACCGAGATCCTCCATATCTTCCTGTCGAACCGGCCCGGCGCTTCCGTGCCAGGCACCTCGGGCATGCCCGTACCCGGCTATGACATCGAATTGCGCGATGCGGCGGGCGCGCCGGTTCCCGACGGCGAGCCGGGCAACCTCTGGGTCGCCGGGGAGTCGGTCATGGTCGGCTACTGGAACCGCACCGAGCAGAACCGCCGTGTCTTGCACGGCCGCTTCATGGCGACGGGCGACGAGTACCTGCGCCGCCCCGACGACGGTCACTACGTGTACCTCGGCCGCTCCGACGACATGCTCAAGGTCGGCGGCGTCTGGGTGTCACCGGCCGAGGTCGAGGCCTGCATCGTGGAGCTCGACGACGTGGTGCAGGCCGCGGTGGTCGGTGGCGACGCCGGAGACGGTCTCGTCAAACCGCGGGCGTTCGTCGTCGCCGCCGGAGGGGCGGCCCGCGACGACCTCGCGGCCAGGGTCCAGGCGCACGTGCGCGCGCGACTCGCCCCCTACAAGTACCCGCGCTGGGTCGAGCTCGTCGACGAGTTGCCCACGACCGCGACCGGCAAGGTCAAGCGCTACCTGTTGCGCGAGCGACCGATGGAGGTCTGCTGACGTGCCGCTCCATCCTCAGGCCGAGACGTTCCTCGATCATTCCGAACGCCATCCGCCGCCGTACGAGATCCCGACCACCTTCTCGCTCTACGAGCGGATGGTCGTGGGCCTCTCGTGCATGGGCGGCTTCATCGACGCCGGCCGGGCGGCGATCGACGACGTGGCCACCGCCCTCCGGGCGCCCTTCGCATGGGCGGCATCGTGACGCTCGCCCCCGCGGTCGTCGAGCTCCTCGCCCAGCTCGAGGGCGGCGTCGCGCCCCACGAGCAACCGATCGAACAGGCGCGGGCGATGCTCGACGCCGGCGACGTGCTGGCGGGCGAGAAGGAGCTGGTCGCAGACGTGCGCGACGAGGCCCTTCCGGGCCCCGCAGGACCGATCCCGATCCGGGTCTACCGGCCGAGCAGCGCGTCCGGACGCGGGATCTCGGTCTTCTTCCACGGTGGCGGCTTCAGCATCGGCAGCCTCGACAGCCACGACCGGCTCTGCCGGGCGCTCGCCAACCGGAGTGGCTGCGTAGTGGTGGCCGTCCACTACCGGCTCGCCCCCGAGCACCCCTTCCCCGCCGGGATCGACGACGCCTTCGCCGCCACGGCCTGGGTAGCGGATCACGCCGAGGAGCTCGGTGGCGACGCCACCCGCATCGCGGTCGGCGGTGACAGCGGTGGCGGCACGTTCGGCGCCGCGGTCGCGCTCATGGCACGCGAGCGCGGCGGCCCTCCGATCCGGTTCCAATACCTCGTCAACCCCGGCGGCCTCGACTTCGACTATTCCCGGCCGTCGTGCGTGGAGAACGGTGAGGGGTGCTTCGTCACCTTGGACGCGATCCGTTGGATCGAGGAGCAGTACTTCCGCAACGAAGCCGACCGCTCGGACCCCCGGGCTGCCTTGAACCTGGCCCCCGACCTGTCCGGGCTCCCGCCCGCGATCGTGCTGACTGCCGAGCACGATCCCGTGCGAGACCAAGGGGCCGAATTCGTCCGCCGCCTGCGCGCCGCCGGTATCGCTGTGCAGCACTCCGACTACCCGGGCATGATCCACGGCTGGGTCAACTTCAAGGGCGCCGTCGGCGACGGCGAGCGCGCCCTCGATGAGCTCGCCGCCGCCATCTCTGCCGCGCTCGCCGACTGAGGCGCGCCGAACGGTGACGGAGCCGCGCGTCCTCGTCGCGGGCGTGGGCGCCATCGGCGGTTGGATCCTGGCCCGCCTGACCGAGCACGGCGCCGACGTCGCCGGTTGGTCCCGAGGGACGACCTATCGGCACCTTGCGAGCGGCAAACCACTGCGCCTGGAGTCGCCCGACGGAGACTGGGCCGGACGCGTGCACGTCGTCGACGCGCCCGACGGGGCGTACGACCTCGTGCTCGTTACCGTGAAGTCGCAAGACACCCCGGTCGTCGCGCCCCGAATACCGGTCGGGGCCCGCGTCGTGAGCGCGCAGAACGGTGTCGAGAACCCGGAGGTGCTGGCGCGGTTCCACAGCCGCGTCGACGGCTGCGTGGTGATGTCGGGATGCGAGCGGGTCGGACCGACCCATGTCCGCAACGAGCACGCGGGCGGGCATCTCGTCGTCGAGGACGCCGAGCTCGCGGGCTGGCTCGATGCCCATGGCGTCGCCACTCGCACCACGCCCGACGTTCACTACGCGGCGTGGCGCAAGCTCCTGGTGAACGTGGTCGGGAACAGCCTGACAACCATCCTGCGCGCCCGCATGGGCTCGGTGTTCCGGACGCCCGAGATCGACGGCGTCGCCCGCACCGCCC
The DNA here is from genome assembly GCA_050743385.1 of Acidimicrobiia bacterium. Taxonomy (GTDB): domain Bacteria; phylum Actinomycetota; class Acidimicrobiia; order IMCC26256; family JACDBD01; genus JACDBD01. The sequence continues at coordinate 7,079 of JBOGFJ010000155.1, read as the reverse complement.
TCGAGGAGACCGCCGCAGTCGCCCGCGCAGAGGGCGTGCTCGTGACCGACGAGGACATCGCTGCCGCTTTGCGCCTCCTGCACGGCCTGCCGCCGGAGAAGACCACGTCGACTCTCCAGGATCTCGAGGCTGGGCGCCCCTTCGAAGTCGACGCCATCACCGGCGTCGTCGTCCGTAAGGGCCGCGACCACGGCATCGACGTCCCGACCGTCCGCACCCTCGACGCGCTGCTCCGCGCGCTCTCCCCGAAGGAGGCCCGATGAGCAGACGCGCGACGAGCTCCTCGAGATGCAGGCCGTGATCCCTGGCCGGACGTGCCGGAACGCCCTCGCTGCTCCTCCCGGTCGGGCAACGGCCCCGGTCACTCGAGGCCCAGCGACCCCGGGTTCACGAGGTGGTCGGGATCGAGCACACCCTTGACCTGCTCGAGCACGTCCCATGCGGTGCTGCCGGCGAGGGCCTCCTTGAACGGGTACACCTTGCCGATCTGGAGGTGCACGGTGCCCAGCTCGCGGAAGCGGGAGATCATGGCTCGCCGCACCGCCAGCGCGCAGTCGCGCGCGGCAGTGTTCGAGGGCGCGTCGCCGAACTCCGCCCGCTGTTCATCGCTCGCCCAGCTGGCGCGGTAGGCACTGAGACGATCGGGCCAGAAGAGGATCGGCTCGATCCCGAAGAAGTGGCCGGTGATGAGATAGTTCCTGACTTCGTACACGCCGTGGCGCCGCATCTCCTCGGCGTGGTCGGCCATGAACGCGTCGAGCGCGTCGACGGCCTCCTGCGCGCGTGAGAGCGGGAACAGCAGGTTGCTGGGCATGCCGGCCTCACCGCGCTTGCCCACCATCAACGGGTGGATCGGCTGGAACGGCGCGTACCGCATCCCGAGCGCGAGGCCCGTCGGCAGCGACCGCCCGCCGTGGCGGGTGCAGATCCGGCGGAGGCGAGCCAGGTTCCGGTCGGCGGCGACCTGGTCCACGGCGTCGCACACGACCACGAGCGAGAACGGCACCTCGGCGAGGAACTTCAGGCCCCCCGGCCGCGCCGCCCGCGCCAGCTGGCGCAGGGCGCGCAGCCGGCTGTCGCTCTGGGCGAGCACGAGCTTGGCGATGCGCTTGACTTCGTCTCTCGACGGCGGTTGCATCTCGGCCATCACCGTGTTCATGAACGAGTCGGCGCCGATGCACTCGGAAGCCAGGTCGGTGGCGGCGATCTCCACCTCCGCCGCGATCAGCTCGCGGGCGCTGTCGAAGCCGAAGCAACCCAGCGCGACGCCCTTCGGGTCGGGGTCGAGCCGCAGCGTCGCCCGCGTCTTGAGGCCGAAGGCGCCGGAGTCGCACAGGAAGAGCCCGCTCAGGTCGGGCCCGAAGTTGCGCCAGAACGGTGCGGCCCCCGCGGCGGCGCCCGAGCCGGTCGTGAGCACCCGGCCGTCGCCCAGCACGACCTCGAGCCCGAGCACGTAGTCGACGAGCATGCCCTTCCCGAGCCCGGTCGCGTTCTGCGACAAGCCGCCGCCAACCGTCGCGTGCAGCCCGGAGAGCGTGCCGTGGAACGGGACCCGCATACCCGTCCCGCGGAGCGCCTCGCGAAGTTGGAACCAGGTGACGCCCGGCTCCACGGTCACGTAGCGGTCGGTCACGTTGATCTCGACGATGCGGTCGAGGCGGCGGAGGTCGACGACCACGGTGTCGGGACGGCGGGGCGTGTGAGCGAGCGTGTACGACATCCCCCCGCCGCGGCCGACGATCGCGAGCCCGTCGGCGCGCGCGGCCTTCACGACCCCGACGACTTCTTCGGCCGACGCCGGGCGGGCGACCGCAACCGGCAGCGGTACGTCGTCGTCGGTGAAGTCGGCCGCGTACCAGGCCCGATCCTCCTCGGCGACGAGCACGTGCTCGTCGCCGACGACCGACCGCAGCCTGCCGATCGCGTCGGCGACGTCGGTGCGCGGCGTCTCAACGGTCATTGCCATCGGAGCTCCTTCGTCGCTCAGGCTTCGATGAACTCGTAGACGTGGCGCCAGTACGACGCCGCGGTATCCGGTGCCTCGAAACGCGGGGTATGGCCGCCGGTCTCGACGAAGGCCAGCTCGGCGCCACTCTTCCCGTAGTCGCGAGCGAGGGCCTCGGCATCGCCGGCCGGCGGCACGAAGTCTCCGGGGCCGGGCAGCACGAGCGCGGGGGCGCGCGCGACGGACGGGTCGAAGTAGGGCAGCCCTTCGAACATGCAGAGGAAGAAACCTGTCGGATACCGGCCCGGCTGCGTGTGCGCGAACCACTCACCCACCGCCGCGGGTGACGAGCCGGTGAACTGCGCGTAGTAACCCCCGTCGGTCACCAGGTAGCCGTCGTCGAAGCTCTCGAGGAACGCCCGGTACTCAGGGGACAGGAGGATCGACTGCGCGGCCTCCGACATGCCCGAGTACATGATCGTGCTGAGCACGACGGATCGCACCCGCGCCGTATCGGCGGCGAGCTGGGTGGCGATCCCGCCGCCGACCGACTCCACGACGAGGTCGATCCCGACCGTGAGGTCGCGGATGCGCCCGACGTGGTCGAGCACCCCGGCCAGCGACTCGACCTGACTGAGCGGCGTCACCGCCGACCCGTCCTCCGGGCGCGTGCTCTCGCCGAAGCCGACGTAGTCGGCGGTGAACGAGAAAAACTCCCGACCCGCATCCCGGGCGCCGGCGTCGTAGCCCGTCACGGGGATGTTCCAACACGATCTGACGGTGACCGGTCCCGAGAGATGCAGTACGGCCCGGCGAGGGGTCCGCAGCAAGCAGCGCGGAGTGAACGTCTCGGTCACCCGAACACTCCTTCCCTGCGCCACCGGGACGTCGTGCTCGACGCGGTGCACGGTGTCGAGCAGGGTGGGGTCGGCGGCGTCGGGATCGGCCAACGCCCCGGCGATATCGGCCCGCGCCCACACGGCCGCAGCCGGATCTCGGACGTCGACCTCCTCGGCCACCGCTCCCCCCTTCTCACCGAAGCGTAGGATGATCTTGTAGGGCAATCAAGCGACGAACGAGGGCGCGAAGCGGCGAAGAGGAGGACGGACGTGGCTGCGATCCGCGAGGAGTGGCTGGCAGCGGTGACCCGTCACCGCCACGCACCGGCCCAGCCCGACGACGACCGCTACTGGAGCCGCCGCCTCGAAACCGCCTCCCGCGACGAGTTGCGGGCGGTCCAGGACGACAAGCTCGCGATCGCGGTGCGGTACGCGCACGAGCACATCCCGTACTACCGCCGCCGGCTCGACGGGCTCGGGGCCGCGCCCGGCGACGTGAAGACCGTCGACGACCTCCGACTGCTGCCCGTCACCACCAAGCAGGACATGGCCGACGACCTGGCGGAGCATCCGCCGTGGGGGACCTACACCGCGGTCGCCGACGACGAGTGGCGCGAACGCGGGTGGCAGGTGTTCGCCACGTCCGGCACGACGGGGACGCCGCGCGCGTTTCGGTACACCTCGTTCGACCGCGAGATGTGGACGTGGGCGAACGCGAGGGCGATGTACTCGATGGGGTTCCGCGCCGCACGCGATGTCGCGTTGCTGGCATTCGGCTACGGGCCGCACGTCTGGCTCTGGGGCGTGCACTATGCACTGAACCTGATGGGGATCCCGATCGTGACCGCGGGCGGGCTCGACACGCGGATGCGCGCCCGGTTCATCGATCAGTACCAACCCACGATCCTCGCGTGCACACCGTCGTACGCGCTGTTCCTCGCGACCGTCATGCGCGAGCTGGGCCTCGACCCCGCCGCCAGCTCGGTCGATTTCGTGTTCTGTGCGGGCGAGCCGGGGTTCGGCATTCCCGCCACTCGCCGGCGCATCGAAGAGGCGTGGGGCGCCACGATGCACGAGTTCTACGGCTGCACGGAGGCGGCGCCGGCCGGCGGTGGTTACACGTGCGTCGCCGTCACCGCCCGGAAGGATGTGCCCGTGAGCACCCATCTCCTCGAGGACTGCTCCATCTGGGAGACGGTCGATCCCAAGACGTTCGACACGGTGCCACCGGGGCGGCCGGGGCTCACGGTCGTGACGAACCTGATGTCGGAAGCGTCGCCGCAGCTCCGGTTCCTCGTGGGCGACTCCACAACCCTGACCGACGAGCCCTGCGAGTGCGGTCGGACGCACGTGCGCGCGCTCGGGGGGTTCCACGGTCGCGCCGACGACATGCTCAACGTGCGGGGGGTGACCGTGTTCCCCAGTGCGATCGAGGACGCCGTCCGCCGGGTCGAGTTGGTCGGCACCGAGTTCCAGATCGAGGTCGCCGTCGAGCGCGAGCTCGACGTGCTCACGGTGCGCGTCGAGCCCGGTGATGCCGTCGACGGCGAGCACTTCCCCCAGGTGGCGCAGCTCGTCGAGAACGAGATCGTGTCCCGCTGCGAGCTCCGGCCCGTGGTGGAGGTCGTGCCGGTCGGCACGCTGCCGCGCACCGAGTTCAAGGCGAAGCGGGTGGTCGACCGGCGGGACCCTGGCTGACCGCGCGCGGGCAGGTACGTTGTCGGACGAGACCGTCCGAGGTCGGGGAGCCTGGATCCACCGTGCCGAGCTCGTCGAAGCCTGGTGGCGCGACCGCCGTGCAGTCAGTGGTCGACGCGATCGTCGAGGGGATCAAGGCGGGCCGTTACGCGCCCGGGCAACGGCTCGTCGAGGTCGACCTCACCACCGAGCTCGGGGTGAGCCGCGGACCGCTCCGCGAGGCCTTGGGTCGCCTCGCCGCCGAGGGCATCCTCGACATCGAGCCGTACCGGGGCGCCGTCGTACGCCGGCTCACCCGCGACGACGTCGTCGACCTGTTCCGCATCCGCCAGTTGCTCGAAGGTGAGGCGGCCCGCCTCGCGGCCACCCGCATCGATGACGCCGATCACCGGGCACGCCTCGAGCGGGCCATCGCCGCCGTCGACGGATATCGAGAGAACGGCGATTCCATCGCCTACATGGACGAGAACAGCCGCTTCCACCAGGCGATCGTCGAGCTCAGCGGCAATCAGCTCCTCTCCCGCCTCATCGGCCAACTCCAGGTGCACGCGTTCCGCCTGCTGTTCCAGCGCATGGTCGACGAGTCAGCGGTCACCAACTCGATCTCGGAACACGACCAGGTGGCCGCCGCCATCCTCGCCGGCGACGCCAAGGCCTCCGAGCGGGCGATGCGCGACCACGTGCGCCGCTCGGGTGAGACCGTGCTCCGCGCCGCCGACCGCAGCGACGCGTTCTAGACCGGAACCCGTGCCGGCCGGGATCTATCAGGTCCCGTGGAGGCCCCGGCGCAGGGCGCCACTGGCCTCGCCCATGGCCTCGCGCGCGACGGCGAGGTGGTCGTACATCGAGAAGAAGTTGTGCACTGTCCCCGGCCAGCATCGGTACTCCATCGCGACGCCGGCCTCCGCCAGGCGCGCCGCGTACGCCTCCTCCTCGTCGCGCAGGAAGTCGTACTCGGAAGCCAGGACGTAACCAGGAGGAAGCCCCGACAGGTCGGGGCGTCGCACGGGTGAGACGCGCCAGTCGGTCCGGTCGACCCCCTCCGGCGCGTACGCATCCATGAGCGCATCCACCATCTCGCCCGGGATCAACACGTCGTCGGCGAACGCGATCCGCGATTCGTACTTGTCTGCGAACTCCGTGGACGGGCTCAACAGGAGCTGGAACGCGATCGCCGGCCCTCCCGCATCGCGGGCGAGCATCGTGCAGACCGTCGCGTAGGTCGCCCCCGACGCGTCACCGCCGACGGCGAGGCGAGCAGCGTCGCCGCCCAGCTCGGCCGCGTGCGCGGCCACCCAGCGAAGCGCCGCGAAGCAGTCGTCGAGCGGACCCGGGAACGGATGCTCCGGCGCCAATCGGAACCCGACGTTCACGACGATGCAGTCGCACGCCCGGGCCAGGTACCGGCTCATCGGGTCGGCGGTGTCGATGCTGCCGATCGTGAAGCCGCCACCGTGGAAGTAGACGAGCACCGGGCGCGGGTCGGCGGCCACCGTGGGCTCGTACACCCGGATGGGAATCTCTCCCGCCGGCCCCGGGATCGTCCCGTCCTCGGTGCGGTGGACCGGGAGCGCGGTCGCGTCCCACATCATCGGCGCGGTGGTCTCGAACCGCTCCCGCATCTCGTCGAAGGTCACGCCGTCGTCGAACATCCCGCCGCCGGCGATGGCGGCGAGAATCGATTCGAGCTCGGGGTCGAGATCGCGCACGGTCATGCGGTTGCCCCCCCTTCCGTCGAACGATATTGTAGTACAACCTGGCGCGGACGGAAGGGGCCGGCATGAAGGCCGTGGCGAGCGACGAAGTCGACGCCTACCAGTTCGCGACCCACCGCGAAGGCGACATCCGGTTCCAGCGCCTGCTGCAGGGCGACCCGGGCGCCGCCAACAACTTCGAATGGAGCATCGTGCGCACCGGCGACGACTACGTGACGCCGCGCCACCGCCACAACTTCTCCCAGATCCACTACGTGCTAGAGGGGACCCACGAGTGGGCCCCCGATCAGCTCATCCCGACCGCCGCCGTGGCGTACTTCCCCGAAGGCACGTTCTACGGTCCTCAGCACGGGCACGGCGGGCTGTTGCTCGGCCTCCAATACGGGGAGGCGAGCGGGAACGGCTTCATGAGCTACGACCACCTCGCGGAGGGCAACAAGCGGCTCGCCGAGCGCGGAGACGGCCGCTTCGAGGGCGGGATCTGGCGGTACGTCGACGGTGACGGCAAGCAGCGCAACCAAGACGGCTACGAGGCCGTCTGGGAGGAGATCCACGACCGATCGGTCGCATACCCCGAGCCCCGCTACGAGACGCCCGTGGTCATCGTCCCCGACGCGTTCACCTGGGTGCCGACCACCGAACCCGGCGTGGAGCGCAAGCACCTCGGCACCTTCAGCGAGCGCGAGACCACGATCGGCTTCCTCCGGTACACGACGGGCGCCACCCACAGGGTCGCGGCCCGTCGCTCGCCCGAGCTGCACTTCATACTCGACGGCGTGCTGCGCCTCGGCGGCCGCGTCCACCGGCGCTGGACCGCGTTCATGTTCGACCCGAGCGACGACCAGACCCTCGAGGCGCTGGACCCCACGACCACCTACGTGA
>JBOGFJ010000154.1:0-21458 GCA_050743385.1 Acidimicrobiia bacterium | reverse complement strand
GTCCTGGGCGTGGGCATGCACCCGTGGGGCAAGTGGGGGCGGAACTTCGTGGAGTACGGCGTGGCCGCGGCGCGGTCGGCGCTCGACGACGCCAGCCTCTCGTGGACCGACGTCGAGCTGGTGGCAGGGGCCAACACGATCCGCAACGGCTATCCCGTCTACGTGGCCGGCGCGACGTTCGCCCAGGCGCTCGGCTGGACGGGCGCCCGGGTCATGAGCTGCTACGCGGCCTGCGCATCGGGGGCGACCGCGCTGAACGCCGCGCGGGCGCAGATCCTGGCCGGGCTCTGCGACGTCGCGCTCGTCGTCGGCGCCGACACCACCCCGAAGGGCTTCCTCGCGCCAACAGCGGGGGAGCGTCCCGACGACCCCGACTGGCTGCGCTTCCGGCTCCTCGGCGCGACCAACCCGACGTACTTCGCGCTCTACGCACGCCGGCGGGTGGAGCTCTACGGCGCGACGCCGCGCGACTTCGCACGGGTCAAGGTGAAGAACGCCCGCCACGGTCTCGCCAACCCGAACGCGCGCTACCGCAAGGAGGTCACCGAGGACGACGTGCTCGCGTCGCCGATCGTCGCCGACCCGCTGCACCTGCTCGAGATCTGCGCCACCAGCGACGGCGGAGCCGCGGTCGTGCTCGCCAGCACCGAATACGCCAAGGAGCGGGGTGCGCAGCGACCGGTGCGCGTCGCCGCGATCTCCACGGTGACGCCGAAGTACCCGAACACCGTGATCGAGATGCCCAACTTCGCCACCGATTCGTCGGCGGGCGTGGCAACACCCGAGACCACGTTCCGCGACTCGATCGCGGCGAAGGCCTACGAGGAAGCCGGCCTCGGCCCCGACGATCTCGACGTCGCCGAGGTGTACGACCTGTCGACCGCGCTGGAGCTCGACTGGTACGAGAACATCGGGCTGTGCAAGGCGGGCGAGGCCGAGAAGCTGCTGAACGACGGTGACACGACGATCGGCGGCCGGATCCCCGTCAACCCGAGTGGCGGCCTGGCGTGCTTCGGTGAGGCGGTCCCGGCGCAGGCGCTGGCGCAGGTCTGCGAGCTCACGTGGCAGCTCCGCGGCGAGGCCGGGGCGCGCCAGGTCGACGGCGCGAAGGTGGGCCTCACGATCAACCAGGGCCTGTTCGGCCACGGCTCCTCGGTGATCGTGCGGCGGTAAAAGCGTCCTCGGTGGCGCGCGCTAGGCCCGGAAGTGCTGCACCAGGCGCTCCGCGTACCAGTCCTCCCACGGCTGCGACGGCGACGCCGCGGCGTAGTCCTTGTCGAGCTGCACGAGCATCCACGTGAGCTCGCTGCGTACCGGCGCCGCACCGAGGACCTGGCCGAGCTCCGAGAGCCCGGTCAGCCAGTCGGCGTACCAGGTGGCCCAGTCGTCGTCCGCGCCGTCGCTGATGCGGAAGACAACGTGGTGGGTCTCGCCCGTCTCGTGCAACAACGCGCTGACTTTGGCGGTTCGTTCGTCCATCACCTCTCCTGACCGTGGCGGCCCTCGCCGGTCGCGAACGCCTGCGCGCCCTCCAGCGACTCGCCCGACTCGAGCGTCGCGCGACCGAGGCGCAGCTCGTTGCGCATCGCCTCCTGCTCGGTCAGGCCCCACTGCTCGATGGCTGACCGCCGGTCGTTGCGCAGGCACGTCTGCGGGAGGACCGCGAGCTCGTGGGCAAGCGTGACCGCGGCCGCGAGCGCGCCGCCGCTCTCCGTGACCCGATCGACGAGTCCCATCGCGAGCGCCTCGTCGCCGGCCACGCCCCGGCCGGTGAGGATCAGGTCCATCGCCCGGCCGTGGCCGACCAAGCGGGGGAGGCGGATGGTGCCGAGGTCGATCAGCGGGACGGCGAAGCGGCGGCAGTAGACCCCGAGCACGGCGTCGCGGGCGGCCACGCGGAGATCGCACCAGAGCGCGACCTCGAGCCCGCCCGCGACCGCGTGGCCCTCGATCGCGGCGATGACGGGCTTCGACAGCATCATGCGCGTCGGGCCCATGGGCCCGGGGCCGTCTTCGGTGACAGGGTTGCCCCGCCGCTCGGCGACGGCCTTCAGATCGGCGCCGGCGCAGAACGTGCCACCGGCGCCGGTGAGCACCGCGACCGCGCGCGCATCGTCGGCGTCGAAGATCTCGAACGCCTCCCTGAGCGCGCTCGCGGTCGGTCCGTCGACGGCATTGCGTACCGCGGGACGGTCGATGGTGACGACGGCGACGGGGCCGTCGGTCTCGGTACGGACGGTGGAGCCGATGGCCACCGTCGCAGGCTAGTGCCGCGGCAGCGCGAACAGCCGCGCTCGGCGCTCCGCCGCGAGCGCGGCGCGGGCGGCGTTGGCGCCGCAGGCCCCGTGCACGCCCCCGCCGGGGTGCGCAGACGCGGACGCGAGGTAGAGCCGCCGCACCGGGGTCTCGGCGCGCCCGAGGCCAGGCGTCGGGCGGAACACAAGCTGCTGGTGCAGCTGGGCAGTGCCACCGTTGAGCGCGCCGTGCACGAGGTTGGCGTTCGCCGCCTCGAGCTCGGGCGGGCCCGCGACGTTGCGTGCCCGCACGAGTGCCCGGAACCCGGGCGCGTGCTTCTCGATCTCGACCTCCATCCGATCCGCAAACACCTGCGCCTCGCCGTCGTCCCACCGGCCCGTAAGCGCGCCGCCGTGGTCTCCCCGCACGCGCGCGGGCACGTGCGAATAGCCCCAGAGCGTCTCCGTACCGGTGGGCGAGCGCGTCGGGTCGACGGTCGTCATCTGGCCGAGGACGAGGAACGGGCGCGCGGGGATGTGGTCAGTGGTCAGGGCGGACGCGAACCGGGTGAGGTTGTCCATCGAGTCGGCGACGTGGACGGTGCCGGCGCCGCGCAGCGCCTCGGCGGCCCACGGCACAGGCCCGTCGAGCGCCCAGTCGACCTTGACGGTGGCGTGGTCGTACTCGAAGCCGTGCAGTGCCTCGAGGAACGAAGGCGGCAGGTGCGCCTCCCCGACGAGATCGCGGTAGAGCGCGGGGGCGCCGGTGTCGGCGAGCACGGCGTGCCGGGCCGCGATGGTGGTCCCGTCCGCGCAGGTGACACCGACCGCGCGCCGCTCGCGCACGTCGACGCGCGTGACCCGCATGCTGCACTGCACGGCGCCCCCGCGGGTTTCGAGTCGCCTGACGAGGGCCGCGCTCAGGCGCCCGGCGCCCCCCTCCGGCACCGGGAACCCGCCCTCCTGGCCGATGCCGGCGAGAAGCCAGCCGAAGAGCGAGCCTGCGGTCGAGTCAGGCCCGAGGTCGGTGTGCATCGTGAGCCCCGTGAGGAGCAGCGCCGCGCCCTCGCCGGCGAAGGCCTCGTTGGCGTAGCGCCGGACGGGGAGGACGCCGAAGCGTGCGAACGGCAGCACACCGCGCGGGCCCAGGCGCGCCAGCAGCCGCAGGCCCGAGCGCACCGGCGGGAAGGGGGAGAGCAGGGCACCGACGAGATCGGTGCCGAGGCGTTCCCAGCTCGCGTAGGCGCCCCGCCAGGCGTCGCCGTCGCCGGTAGCGTCGGCATCGAACGATGCGACCGTCGCGTCGAGATCGGTCGAGATGACGACGGCGCGGCCGCCCGGGCGGGGATGGCCGACCACGAGTGATGACCGGCGCCAGCGCAGGCCGTGGTTCTCGAGGGCGAGCTGTCGGATCACCGGTGACGCCGCCGCCAACGGATAGAACGCGCTGAAGCGGTCGTGCACGAAGCCGGGCTCGGTCAGCTCGGCGCTGCGCACCGCGCCGCCTGGATCGGGCTCGGCTTCGAGCACGAGCACGTTCCAGCCGGCGTCGGCGAGCACGTTGGCGGCGACCAGTCCGTTGGGGCCGCTGCCGATCACGATCGCGTCGGGGTCGCTCACGCCGCGAGTCTCCCAACCCGGCCGGCCCCGTGCAGGGGGCGGGCTACGATCTGACGCTCCGTCAGATCACGCGGGCGGCGGGAATGGACCTGACCAACAGCTCCTCCGAGGAAGCCTTCCGCGCCGAGGCGCGTGCATGGCTCGCGGCCAACGTTCCGTCGAAGCCGTTGCCGTCGGGTGACACGGCCGAGGGCTTCGCGCTGCACCAGGAGTGGGAGCGCCGGCTCTACGACGACCGCTGGGCGGTGGTGTCGTGGCCCGAGGAGTACGGCGGCCGCGACGCCAGCCTGTGGGAGTGGCTGATCTTCGAAGAGGAGTACTACCGCGCCGCCGCGCCACAACGCGTGACCCAGAACGGCATTTTCCTCTTGGCGCCCACCCTCTTCGAGTTCGGTAGCAGGGAGCAGCAGGATCGCATCCTCCCTCGCATGGCGTCGGGCGAGGAGACGTGGTGCCAGGGCTGGTCGGAGCCCGACGCCGGCAGCGACCTCGCCGGCATCCGCAGCAAGGCGGTGCGCGACGAGACCGCAGGGGGCTGGCGGCTCAGCGGCCAGAAGACGTGGACGACGCGAGGTGCGTTCTGCGACCGGATGTTCGGGCTGTTCCGCAGCGATCCCGACGCCGAACGCCATCACGGTCTCACGTACTTCCTCGTCGACCTCGCGGCCGAGGGTGTGACCGTGCGCGGGTTCGGGCGCCTCGACGGCGACGAGGGCTTCGCCGACGTGTTCCTGGAGGACGTGTTCGTCCCCGACGCCGATGTGCTGGGCGATGTCGACCAGGGATGGGGCGTGGCCATGGCCACGACCGGCTCCGAGCGGGGGCTGACGCTGCGGAGCCCGGGCCGCTTCACTGCCACCGCGGATCGCCTGGTCGAGCTGTACCGCCGCGCCGGCGCGGACGACGACGCGCGGTTACGCGACGACGTCGTGCAGGGGTGGATGGACGCCGAGGCCTACCGGCTCCAGACGCTGCGGACGGTGACCGCGCTCAGCGACGGCGCCCGCCCCGGCGCGGAGTCGAGCCTGACGAAGCTGTTCTGGTCGGAGCTCGATGTCCGGCTGCACGAAACCGCCCTGCGCCTCCTCGGACCCGACGCCGAGCTCGACGGCCCGTGGATGAAGGGCTACCAGTTCGCGCTGTCGGGTCCGATCTACGCCGGTACGAACGAGATCCAGCGCAACGTCGTCGCCGAGCGGGTGCTCGGCCTCCCCCGGAAATAGGGGCCGGAGCAGTGCGGTTCGCGTTCACTGCTGATCAGCTCGAGTTGCGCGACGCAGTGCGTGACTTCCTCGAGAAGGAGTGCCCGCCGTCGGTCGTGCGCGACGCATGGACCAACGCCACCGGCAGGTCGGGGCTCTGGGAGCAGCTGGGCTCCATGGGGGTGCTCGGTGTGCTCGCGCCCGAGGACGAGGGCGGCCTCGGCGGCGACTTTCTCGATCTCGTCCTCCTCATGGAGGAGACGGGTCGGGCCGCGCTGCCCGAGCCGCTCGTCGAGCACGCTGCCGTCGCGCTGCCGGCACTCGATGATCCCGGCCCGGCGGCCGCGGGCGAGGTGACGGTCACCGTCGGCCTGCCCGGGTCGAAGGTCGTGCCCTACGCCGATTCCGCCGACGTCGTGCTCCTCGACGACGAGGCGTTCGCACCCGATGCGCTCACGCTCGAGCGTTGCGACTCGGTCGACGGCGCGCGCCGGCTCTTCACGGTCGGATGGGGTCCGTTCGCGATGAAGGGCGACTGGTTCGAGCGCGGCGCGCTCGGCACGGCCGCCCAACTCCTCGGCCTTGGCCAGCAGCTCCTCGACGTCAGCGTCGAGTACGCGAAACAGCGCCACCAGTTCGGCGCGCCCATCGGCAGCTTCCAGGCGGTGAAGCACAAGCTCGCCGATGTACGCCTGGCGCTCGAGTTCGCCGCGCCCGTCGTCTACCGGGCGGCGCACTCCGTCGCTCACAGCGATCCCGACCGTACCGTCCACGTCTCGATGGCGAAGGCGTACGCGTCCGACGCCGCGCTCCTCGCGGCGCGACACGCCCTCCAGGTGCACGGCGCGATCGGGTACAGCTACGAGCACGACCTCCATCTGTGGATGAAGCGCTCGTGGGCCTTGGCGGCCTCGTGGGGCGACGCCGCCTGGCACCGCGACCGCGTCGGACGCGCGATCCTGTGACCATGGTCGACCTGGGCGCGGTGTGGGACGAGCACATTCGCCGGGAGTTCGTGCTCCGTGATGCCGACTCGACGATGCGCACCATGGCCGACGAGCCCGTGTTGGTCGAGGTGCCGGTCGGGACCGGTGGACGGGGACGCGAAGCGGCTCATGCCTTCTACCGCGACTACTTCATCCCGGCGTGGCCCGACGACGCCGAGGTCGTGCCGATCTCCCGGACCGTCGACGACGAGCGCGTGGTCGACGAGATCCTCGTCCGCTTCACCCATTCACGGGTCATGCCCTTCTGGCTTCCGGGCGTGGCGCCGACGGGCAGGCGGGTGGAGCTGCCGCACGTCGTGGTGGTGGGTTTCGACGGGGGAGAGGTGGCGTACGAGCACGTGTACTGGGACCAGGCTTCGCTCCTGGTCCAGATCGGGTTGCTCGATCCGGAGCAGCTCCCCGTGCTCGGCGCCGAGCAGGCCCGCCGTCTCGTCGAGCACGATCCCTCGAACGACTTCATCCAACGCCGAACGAAGGAGGCATGAGCATGCCCGACGCGTACATCGTCGACGCCGTCCGCAGCCCGGTCGGCAAGCGCGGTGGCGGCCTGAGCGCGGTGCACCCGGCCGACCTGGGCGCGCACGCGATCAGCGCGCTGGTCGAGCGCACCGGGATCGACCCGGCGACGGTGGAGGACGTCGTGTTCGGGTGCGTCGACGCCCTCGGCCCCCCGGCGGGCGACATCGCCCGCACGTGCCGGCTGGCGGCCGGGCTGCCCGACGAGGTGCCGGGCACGACAATCGACCGGCAGTGCGGGTCGTCGCAGCAGGCCGTGCACTTCGCCGCCCAGGCCGTGATGAGCGACACCACCGACGTGATCGTCGCCGGCGGCGTGCAGAACATGAGCATGATCCCGATCGCCGCCGCGCTCACCGCCGCGGAGCCGTTCGGGTTCACCGACCCGTTCTCGGGGTCGGAGGGTTGGCGGGCGCGGTACGGCGACCAGGAGGTGTCGCAGTTCCGCGGGGCCGAGATGATCGCCGAGAAGTGGGACATCTCGCGCGAGGAGATGGAGCAGTTCGCGCTCGACAGCCACGGCCGGGCGGTACGGGCGATCGACGAGGGCCGCTTCGAGCGCGAGATCGCACCCTACGGCGACGTCGCGGTCGACGAGGGGCCGCGGCGCGACACTTCGAGGGAGCGGATGGCGTCGTTGCCCACGCTCGTCGACGGCGGTCGCCTCACGGCCGCGGTGTCGAGCCAGATCTCCGACGCCGCCGCCGCCATGCTCGTCGTGTCGGAGCGCGCGCTACGGGAGCACGGCCTTACCCCACGGGCACGCATCCACCACCTGAGCGTGCGGGGTGCCGACCCGATCTTCATGCTCACCGCGCCCATCTCGGCGACGGCCTACGCGCTCGAGCGCACCGCGATGACGCTCGACGACATCGACCTCGTCGAGATCAACGAGGCGTTCGCGTCGGTGGTGCTGGCCTGGCAGCGGGAGACCGGCGCCGACCTCGCCAAGGTGAACGTCAACGGCGGCGCGATCGCGCTCGGGCATCCGCTCGGAGCGACCGGCGCCCGCTTGATGACGACGCTGCTCAACGAGCTCGAGCGCACCGGCGGCCGCTACGGCCTCCAGACGATGTGCGAGGGCGGCGGCCAGGCCAACGTCACCATCCTCGAGCGTTTGTAGAGGATGACGCTCGAGCCGGCGGCGGCGCTCCTGACGGGCAAGGTTGCGGTCGTCACCGGCGGGGGAGGCGGCATCGGGCGCGGGATCGCGGAGGCGTTCGCCGCCTACGGATGCCGGGTCGTGGTCGCCGAGATCGACGCCGATCGGGCCACCGAGACCGAGCTGGCCATTCGAGACGGCGGCGGCGAGGCGCTCGCCTGCGTGACCGACGTGCGCGAGGCCGACCAGGTCACGGCGTTGGCCGAGACCACGCGCGATCGCTTCGGCCGCGTCGACGTGCTCGTCAACAACGTCGGCCACTATGTCGTGCGCGGCGGCGCCGACTTCGTCGACACCGCCCCCGAGCAGTGGCACGAGCTCTACCGCACGAACCTCGAGCACGTGTTCCTGTGCACCCGGGCGTTCGTGCCGATGCTGCTCGAGCAGGGCGACGGCGGCAGCATCATCAACGTCTCCACCGTCGAGGCGTTTCGTGGCATCCCCCGACACTCGGTGTACGCCGCGTTCAAGGGCGCCATCACCCAGTTCACGAAGAGCCTCGCGCTCGAGCTCGGCAACGCCGGCGTGCGAGTGAACGCGATCGCACCCGACCTCACGCAGTCGCTCCAGGTGCGCTACGACCGGTGGGTACCCGAGGACCAGCGCCACCTCATCCCGACGTGGGTGCCCGTCGGGCGGTTCGGCACTGCCGACGACCTCGCCGGCGTCGCGGTGTTCCTCGCATCCGACCTGTCGGCCTTCGTCACCGGCACCACCGTGCACGCCGACGGCGGCAGCCTCGCCGCCGGCGGATGGTTCCGCCGCGAGGAGGGTGGCTGGACCAACCGCCCGGCGCGTCCCTGAATGGCGGTCGGATCTCGATGCGATGGCCAGCTACGATCCGCCGCGCAGCTGGGTCCCTCTGCTTTGGGTCGAGCGGCGCATCCCGACCGCCATCGGAGTTGGCCATGGCGAACCGACAGCAGATCAACGTCTCACCGGCTCCCGACGAAGATCGCGCCATTGCCACGATCGCGATGGCCTTCTGCAACGATCCGGTGACGCGCTGGGTCTTTCGCGACGCCCATCTCTATCTGACGTATTGGCCACGGGTCGTGAAGGCGTTCGGCGGGGCCGCGTTCGCGCAGGGCACCGCGGACTCGATCGACGACTGCGGGGGCGTGGCGCTGTGGCTCCCGCCCGATGTGCGGCCGGATACGGAGAAGATGGGCGCGCTCGTGGCCGAGGCCGTCCCGGCCGCCGACCAGGAAGAGGTCTTCGGCTTCATGGGCGAGATGGACGAGTTCCACCCCACCGAACCGCACTGGTACCTGCCGCTCATCGGCGTCGACGTCACCAGGCAGGGCCGCGGTTACGGCTCGGCGTTGCTCCGCCATGCGCTCGAACGCTGCGACCGGGACCGACTGCCCGCCTATCTCGAGGCTTCCAGTCCACGGAACAAGCCGCTCTACGAGCACCACGGATTCCAGGAGCTCGGGGTCATCCAGGAAGGTAGCTCGCCCCCGATGTGGCCGATGCAGCGCGTGCCCCGCGAGCCCAGTCTCTGACTCTCAGGGGAGTGCCGGGTCGCGAGAAGGCAGCGTATCGGTCGTGAGGTCGAGCTCGTATGTCTGACCGATCAGGTCGACGCCGAAGCTGTGATGAGCGCTCTCACCGGTGAGCTCGAACCCGGCCGCAAGGTAGATCTCGCGAGCCGCGACGAGCGGGTGGTTGGTCCACAGCATGATCCGCTGATAGCCCGCACCTCGGGCGAACTCGATGGATTCATCGACGAGGCGTGCACCGAGTCGCAGCCCGCGAGCGGTGGGGTCAACGAGCAGGATCCGCAGCTGCGCTGTCGTGTCGTCTTTCGCTACGCAGAAGACACAGCCGACGCGCTCACCATCACATTCTGCGATCCAGGCAGCTTCCCGGGCCGGGTCGTGCGCAGCTGCGTAGTCGGCAACGATGCGGGCGACGAGCGCCTCGAACGTGTTGTCCCAGCCGAACTCGGCTTCATAGATCTCACCATGTGCCATGACCACCCAGCCGAGGTCACCCGGCTCGCCGAGCCGTCGGATCTTCACCGCGCGGTCACTCACCATGCCCAATCGTCGCGCCAATGGGCGCAAGCTCTGAACTCACGAATCCGGGGTGATCGCCGGGGCATTCCTCATCGTGCTCGCGGCTGCGCTCGTCGGGCGGGCACCGCGCGGGCCTTGGTGACGCTCCCCTCAGCCTGCACTCGAGCGCGACGCCGCCTTGAGCTTCTTCACCGCCGGGTTGTAGCAAACGCCCTTCATGCCGAGCATCTGTGCCGGGACGCACAGGTTCGAGCTCTGACAGAGCGCGTGCCGGTCGGCGCCCCCGAGGATGTGGGCGGCGAGATCGTCCTGGGCGTAGAACGGACGCCCGAACCCGACCATGTCGGCTTCGCCGTCGTCGACGATCTGATTGGCCTCGATGGCAGTGCGGATCCCGCCGACCGCGAACACCGGGAGGGAGACCCGCCGCTTGGCCTCCGTGAACAGGGGCCGGTTCCACACCGGTTCGAAGGGGTTGCGGCGGCCACCCAGCCACGAGCCGGCGATGAGCGTGGCGCGCCGCCGGCGTGACGGCGCCGCCTGGCGGAGCCGCGACCGCATCGACTGGTTGCGCCACAGCGACGACGGCACGCCGCCGCGGCTCAGCGTCGTGTCGGGGAACACCGACACCTCGACCGGTGTCACCGCGTCATAGCCCCACTCGGCGACGAGCTCGCACGTGCGCATCGCCTCGGCGAACGTGACGTGGCGAGCGAAGGGCGGGGCCAACTCCGTTGGCACCTTCACGGTGCAGGGATAGTCGGCGCCGGCACGCTCGGCGACGCGCTCGCGGATCAGGTGCAGGACGTGGGCCCGCCGTTCGGCCGACCCGCCGAACTCGTCGGTACGGCGGTTGTAGAACGGGGACAGGAACTGGTCGAGCAGCTTGGCGTTCGCGGAGCCGAGCTGGATCCCGTCGTAGCCTGCCTCGCGGGCCCAGGCGGCGGCGTCGCCGTACCGCTGGCACAGCATGTGCACCTCGTCGGTCGTCATGACGTGCACGGGCACGCCGCGGAAGCTCGGACGCAAGAGCAAGGGGAGCGGTGACGCCGCGAGCAGCGGCCCCCGACGTTCGCTCGCGTAGGGCTCGTGCCATCCCTCCATGGCATAGATGCCCCCGTGGCCCACCTGGAGGAAGATCCCGGCGCCGGCGTCGTGGACGGCCCGCACCATGTCGGCCATGCCCAGCATGCGCGCGCGGGTGTGCACGAGCGTCATGCCCGGTGAGGTGCGCCCCTCTTCGTAGAGGCAGGCGCTGCCCTGGATGATGAGGCCGACGCCGTGGCGGGCGTTGGGCACGAACGCCTTGGCGTAGTTCTCGGCGGCGTCGGGGCCGGAGCCCGCGCCTTCGAGCACGGGCGCCCGGTAGACGCGGTTGCGGACGGTCGTCGACCCGATCCGGAGCGGTGACGTGAGCTTCCCGCTCTCGCTGCTCACGAACTCGACTCGACGACGAACGGCGCGTACTCGTCGAGGACCGGCAGCACTCTCTCAGCCCGCGCCGACGGCGCCCGCACCACCACCTCGCTGATGCCGAGCGAGGCGTAGTGGTCGAGCTTGCCCTGCTCGGGGATGGTGCCGAACGGGATGACCTCGAGCTCGTCGGGGTCGCGCCCGGCGTCCTCGGCGGTGCGCCGGAGCTCGGGCAGCGCCTTGGTGAGCCCGCCGCCGCCGATCGGGATCCAGCCGTCCGCGTACTCGACGACGTGCGCGAACAGCTTCGGTCCGGCGGCCCCGCCGATGAGCACGGGCAATCGGGGACGCTGCACGGGCTTGGGCCAGGCCCAACTCGGTTCGACCCGCACGTGCTCGCCCGTGAACGACGCTTCGTCGTCTTCCCACAGTCGCCGCATGGCGAGCACCTTCTGGCGCACGATCGCCCGCCGCTTCGCGTACTCGACGCCGTGGTCGGCCATCTCCTCGCGGTTCCACCCGAAGCCGATCCCGAACGTGAACCGGCCGCCCGACAGCCAATCGAGGGTCGCGACCGCCTTGGCCGTGACGATGGGGTCGCGCTGGGCGACGAGGGCGATGCCGGTACCGACGCGCAGGCGCCCGGTCGCGGCCGCCGCCGCCGTCAGCGCGACGAACGGATCGAGTGTGCGCGAGTACTGGTCGGGGAGCTGGGCATCGCCGGTCGGAGCGGGCGTGGCCCGGCTGGTGGGGATGTGCGTGTGCTCGGGCACGTAGAGGGAGGAGAAGCCGCGCTCCTCGGCAGCGCGGGCGAGATCGCCGATCGCCATCGCTTGATCGGTCGCGAACATCGTCACACCCAGACGCACGGGGGTACCGTACCTGACCCCCGTCAGATCGAACCCGTGGCCGAGAGTGTGGAGGAGCGCGCGTGGGCGGCATCTGCGAAGGACGGATCGTCATCGTCACCGGCGCGGGTCGCGGCCTGGGACGCGCGCACGCGCTCGAGTTCGCGCGCGAGGGCGCGCGCGTCGTCGTGAACGACCTCGGCGCCGAGCGCGACGGTACCGGCTCGTCGAGGGGACCGGCGGGCGAGGTCGTCGACGAGATCCGCGGCTTCGGCGGTGAGGCCGTTGCCAACGGCGACGACGTCGCCGACTGGGACGGTGCCGGCGCCCTCGTCGGCACCGCGCTCGACACCTGGGGCGGCTTGGACGTGCTGGTGAACAACGCCGGCTTCCTGCGCGATCGCATGGTGGTGAGCACCTCAGAGGAGGAGTGGGACGCGGTCGTCCGCGTGCATCTCAAGGGCCATTTCTGCCCGACGCGACACGCCTCGGCCTACTGGCGGGAGCAGTCGAAGGCCGGGGAGTCGGTCGACGCCCGCATCGTCAACACCAGCTCCGGTGCCGGTCTCATGGGCAGCGTCGGCCAGGGCACCTATTCGGCCGCCAAGGCCGGCATCGCCGCGCTGACGCTCGTGGAAGCGGCGGAGCTCGGTCGCTACGGCGTGACCGCGAACGCGATCGCGCCGGCGGCGCGCACGCGCATGACCGAGGGCGCGTTCGCCGACACCATGGCGAAGCCCGACGAGGGCTTCGACGCGATGGCACCCGAGAACGTCAGCCCGCTGGTGACGTGGCTCGGGAGCGCAGAGTCGCGCGACGTGACCGGGCGCGTGTTCGAAGTGGAGGGCGGGATCATCGGCGTTGCCGACGGCTGGCAGCACGGCCCCCGCGTCGACAAGCGCGCCCGCTGGGACCCGGCCGACGTCGGCGCCGCCGTCCACAAGCTCCTCGGTGAGGCGCCGCCGCCGGCGCCGGTGTACGGGTCGTGACGTGCGCCTCACCAAGCGCGACGAGCAGCGGCGAGCCCGGCTGAGCAAGCTCTGTCTCGGGTTGCCGGACGCCACCTCAGAGGTGGTCGGGTACACCAACGCCCATACGAGGTTCCTCGTCCGGAAGAAGAAGTTCGCCTACCACCTCGTCGACCACGACGGCGACGGTCGGGTCCAGCTGAGCGTGCGCGCGGCGCCGGGCCAGAACGCCGCCCTCGTCGAGGCGCACCCCGACCGGTACTTCTGGCCGCGCTACATCGGCGTCCACGGCTGGGTCGGGCTGCAGCTCGATCTACGCACCATCGACTGGGACGAGGTCGAGTCGCTCGTCGTGACGAGCTACCGGCTCCAGGCGCCGAAGACGTTGGTAAGGCTGTTGGACGGCTAGCGCGACAGACGAGCGCGCACCCGGTTACACACCGCCGCCATCTCGTCGACTCCACCGCGCGGCGCACCCGGCCATTCGCTCACGCGGTAACCGCGGTATTCGGGCGGCGTTCCGGGATAGCGCGGCACCACGTGGACGTGCAGGTGTCGCACCCGGCCGTCGCCGAACACGAAGCTGTAGACGTGTTCGGCGCCCTCCGACGCGCGGAGCGCCCGCGCCAGACTGTTGACGAGCCGACCCAACGCGGCGGCTTCGTCGTCGGTGAGCTCGCCGAGCCCGACGACGTGACGCTTCGGTTCGGCGATCAGATAGCCGAGGTAGGCATCGGGCCGACCGGCCAGGTGCGCGTGACCGGCGTACACGAGATCGTCCTCGTAGATCACGCCGCCCTCGGCGGCGGCCCCCCGGCGATGCTTGTCGCAGATGAAGCACTCAACGGTGGTCAAGGCGAGCCGAGGATAGAGCGGCACTACGATGATCGCATCGTGCCGGAGATGCACGGGGGTGAGCCATGGATCGGTACCTCGTGGTGGCGAACCGGACGGTCGGAGGCGAGCACCTCCTCGACGAGGTACGACGCCGGCTCGCAGCCGGTCCCTGCCGGTTCCATGTCGTCGTGCCGATGACGCCCGTGGCGGAGCACGGGTCGTGGAGCGAGGGGCACTCTCGCACCGAGGCCCAGAGGCGACTCGACGTCGCGCTGGCCCGGTTCCGTGAGCTGGGTGCCGAGGTGACGGGCGAGTTGGGTGACCCATCGCCCGTGCTCGCGATCGGCGACGCGCTGCGCGGGGAGGCGTTCGACGGGATCATCCTGTCCACACTCCGGCCCGGAGCATCACGCTGGTTGAAGCTCGACCTGCCGCACCGGGTCGAACGTGACTTCAGTCTGCCCGTCACCCACGTCGTCGCCGAGACCGAGCCCGCCTCGTAGGCGGAGCGCGACTCAGGCCCGGAACGCGGTGCGGGCCGCGGTCGCGCCGGTACCGGCCCGTTCCCAGAACCCGTAGGTCCCCTCCTCCAGCAGCTCGCGGCCGGCTTCGACGACGGCGCCGAGCGCGGCGTAGGCGAACGCGCCACCGACCGAGATGCGGTGCACGCCGGCGTCGGCGAGCTCCGTCACCGACGGGCCGCCCGGGAGCGCGAGCACGTTGACCGGTCGGTCGACCGAGACGACGAGCTCGCGCACCTCGCCGACGTCGGATACACCCGGCGCGTACAAGACGTCGGCGCCCGCTTCCTGGTATGCCTGGAGCCGGGCGATCGTATCGGCGAGATCGCGTCTTCCGTGCAGGTAGTTCTCCGATCGTGCGGTCAGGACGAAATGGACGGGACCGGCGTGGGCCGCCTCGCCCGCGGCGGCCACTCGATCCGCCGCCAGCGAGAGGTCGTACACCGGCGCGTCGGGATCGCGGGTGAAGTCCTCGACCGAGCACCCGGCGAGCCCCGTCAGAACTGCGAGCCCGATGGTCTCGGCCACGCCGCTCGGGTCGTCGGCGAAGCAGTTCTCGAGGTCGGCCGAGACCGGCACGTCCGTCGCCGCGACGATCGACGCCGCGTGCGCCAGTGCCTCGTCACGGGTCACCGATCCGTCGAGCCGTCCGAGGGTTGCGGCGAAGCCGCCGCTGGTCGTGGCGAGCGCCTCGAAGCCCAGCGACACGAGCAGCTTTGCCGAGCCTGCATCCCAGGGATTCGGCAGCAGCAGCGGCGTGGCTCCGTGGTGGAGCGCCAGGAACCGCTCCGCCTTGTCCGCCTGGCCCGCCTGCGTGCTCACGCCGCGAACGTAACCGGGCGGCGTCGCTCCGACTGGCCGATTTCGGCTGGAACCGCGGCGGTTACCGGACGCGCCCGTCCCCGTCGCCCGCCGCCACCAACTCGTCGAACAGGGTCCGGTAGCAGACGAGCGCCTGGCGCAGATCCTCCGTCGAGGTCGACTGGCGCGAGTGGCGCTCGTACGTGCGGTGCGCAGCCCGGTAGTTGTCGACCACGTGAGGGTGGTCGACCGAGACGAGGTCGGCTTGCTCCTCGAAGCGCTCCACCGGGTAACCCCGCTCACGCATCACCTGCGAAACGAGCGAGTCCGCGCTCTCGATGGCCACCTCGGGCCGGTCGACGAACTGGGATTGGAGAGCCTCCCAATCGCGGACGTACCGCTCGCGGGCACTGGGGGACAGCGGTCGGATCTCGAGCTGGTCATGCTGCTTGACGCGTTCGTCGAGGTCGCGTTCCGCTCGCCCGCGGCGCTGGCCCTCGACGGTACGGTCGTATTCCGGACCGAGGCGCTCCTGGAGCCGACGGCGCCGCGGCCGCCGGAGCACCACCAACACCGCGACGATCAGAACGATGGCGACCGCGGCCGCGATCACGATCCAGACCCATGTATCCATGTCCGCTCACCTCCGCGGGCGTCACCAATGTCATGACTCCGGAGAATCAGGACAACTGCGCCCATTTCGAGAGCCGATCTTCGCCTCGACTGCAGGTGCTCGTACCCGCGCGGGCGCCCACCGAACCGCGCGGGCGCCCACCAAACCGCGCGGGCGCCCACCAAACCGCGCGGGCTCCGTCGCCTCGAGAGCGCTGTCGGAACGCTCGTTCCGCCCATGAGACGATCGGGGGCCGATGCTCGCTTACCATCCGCCGTCGTGAGCACCGACTTGGCGGGCCTCATCGGGACCGCGCAGGAGCAGCTCCTCGCCGGCGATGTCGACGAGGCGCTCGCGACCCTCGCAGCGATCATCGACGCTCACGACGAGCCGGCGGCGCGCCATCTCCGCGGCGGCGTCTACTACTTCGACGATCGCTTCACCGAGGCGTCTCGCGATTGGGAGCTTGCCTTCCGCGGTTTCCGCGAACGCGGCGACCGGGGCCAAGCGGTGCGGGTCGCACTCGGCCTCGCCGAGCTGCACGCCGGCACGCTCGGCAACGAGGCCGCGGGGCGCGGTTGGCTCGAACGGGCACGACGGCTCCTCGAGCAGCACGGAGCATGCGTGGAGTGGGGCTGGTTCGAGCTCGCGTTCATGGCCTGCGATCGGCCCGACATCGACGAGCTGCACGCGAGCGCCGAGCGGGCGCTCGCGATCGCGTTCGAGTTCGGCGACTCCGACCTGGAGGTACAGGCGCTCGCCGACAGCGGGCTCGCGCTGGTGACGCAGGGTCGAGTCCGGGAAG
Organism: Acidimicrobiia bacterium; assembly: GCA_050743385.1. Lineage (GTDB taxonomy): Bacteria > Actinomycetota > Acidimicrobiia > IMCC26256 > JACDBD01 > JACDBD01. The sequence goes on along the minus strand of JBOGFJ010000154.1, from coordinate 4,887 downwards.
GGTTCGCCCGGCTCGACGAGGCGCTGGCGGCGATCACCGCCGGTGAGGTGCGCGACCCGTCGGTCGCCGGCAAGAGCTTCTGCTCGATGCTGTCGTCGTGCGACCGCAGCGGCGACGTCAGACGCGCCGAGGAATGGATCCGGATCGTCAACGAGGTGATCCTCGACCATCTCGGCGGCCGGCCGCTGGTGCTGCACACGCACTGCCGGCTCGTGTACGGGTCGGTGCTCTGGAGCGCCGGTCGCTGGGACGAGGCCGAGGCGGCGATGCTCGAGGCGCTCGAACCGGCCGCCTCTCGCAGCGTCGGCCATCACGTCGAGACGATCGCCCGCCTGGCCGACCTGCGCCTCGACCAGGGCCGTGTCGAAGAGGCGGAGCAGCTGGTGGCGGGCTATCCCGACCGTCTCGCGGTGCGCGGTCCTGCGGCGCGGATCCACCTCGCTCGCGGAGAGCACGAGCTCGCCGCCGCCGCCGTGGGCCCGGCGCTCCGGGAGCTGGTCGGCGACACCCTCCGGCGGGCGCCGCTCCTGGCGCTGCTCGTCGAGGCCGAGCTCGGCCGGGGCGACGTCGACGCGGCCGCTCGTGCAGTGCAGGAGCTCACGACCCTGGCCGAGGGAACCGAGGTCCCCGTGCTCCGGGCGGAAGCGGATCTGGCGGCAGGGCGGGTCGCGGTCGCGACCGACGATCTCCTGGCCGCGGCTGCCGCCTTCGACGAGGCGCAGCGCGAGTTCGGTCGGGCGGAGCGGCCGCTGCGCTCGGCGTCGGCCCGGTTGGAGCTCGCCACCGCCCTGGCCGCGTCGGGGGACACACCCGGGGCCGCGGTCGAGGCCCGCGCCGCGCTGGCGGTCTTCGCCCGGCTCGGAGCCCGGAGCCAGGCCGATCGGGCCGCGGCCCGGTTGCGGGGCCTCGGAGTGGCGAGCCGCTCACGGGCCCCGGAGGCGCCCGCCGGGATCGGGTCGCTCACCCGGCGGGAGGCCGAGGTGCTGGCGCTGGTACGGGAAGGGCTGACCAACCCCGAGATCGGCGAGCGTCTGTACATCTCGGCCAAGACCGCCGAGCACCATGTCGGGCGGGTGCTGGCGAAGCTCGGCGTCCGCAGCCGAGCCGAGGCGGCCGCGGTCGCGACGGCCGTGCTCGGCGACGCCGGAAATGGGGGTCCCCCCTAGGGGAGCCGCCCGATGCGAATTCGGGCCGTGGATGGGATCCTCACGGTAGGGGTCGTGCACCGGATGCGACCATGAGAGAGGGAGCCACCGTGGAGACCAAGGTCGAGGAGATCGCCCCCGACGTGTTCCGGCTGTCCACCTACGTCGCCGAGGTGGCGCCGCCGGCCGGCTTCACCTTCAACCAGTTCGTGGTGCGCGGCGAGGAGCCCTTCCTGTTCCACACCGGGATGCGCCAGCTCTTTCCGCTCGTCTCGCAGGCGGTGGCCAGCATCGTTCCGCTCGAAGACCTCCGTTGGATCTCGTTCGCCCACGTGGAGGCCGACGAGTGCGGCGCGATGAACCTCTTCCTCGAGGCCGCACCGAAGGCCCAGGTCGTGCACGGCACGCTCGCCTGCATGGTGTCCGTGAACGACCTGGCCGACCGGCCGCCGCGCGCCATTACCGACGAGGTGCTCGACCTGGGCGGACGGCGAATGCACTTCATCCCGACGCCTCACGTCCCGCACAACTGGGAGAGCGGGCTGTGGTTCGAGGAGACGACGCGCACCCTGCTCGCCGGCGACCTGCTCACATCCCTGGGTGACGGCCCCGCGGTCGTCTCGGACGACCTCGTCGAAGCCGCCAACGTGGCGGAGGACGCATTCCACGCGACTTCGATGGGCCCCGACCTCAACCCGACGCTGCACCGACTCGCCGATCTGGAACCCACGACGCTCGCCATCATGCACGGGTCGTCCTACTCCGGTGACGGTGCCGCCCAGCTGCGGGCGCTCGCGGACGCCTACGCCGACCGGGTGGCCCTCACGCTGGCCTGATCTCCGCGCTAGCGACGGCGCGGCTCGAGATTGTGTAGGAAGGGGCGGTGAGCTCGTCCGGCGCACAGCCGCTTCGCAACGTCACGGTGGGCGACGGGCCGACGATCCTGGTGCTCCACGGCTACGGGATGCAGCCGGAGACGTACCTGGGGACGGCTCGTCTGCTCGCCGACCGTGTGCGCGTGGTGATACCAGCGATCTTCGCCCTTCCCGAACGCTGGACGTTCGATCACGCTCTCGACTGCCTCGAGCTCACCCTCGACGAGCTCGGAGTCGAGGAGGTGACCCTCCTGGGGCACTCGTTCGGCGGCGGCCTCGAGTTGGGTCTGGCGGCGCGCTCTCCCGATCGTGTACGGGAGTGCGTGTTCAGCGACACGCTCGGCGTGCATCGCGAGTTCGGGCTCGCGTGGGAGGCCGTCCATCCGATCGGGATCCTGCGGATGGCCACGGCCCCGGCCGCGACGTCGTTCCTCGGCTCGTGGGTGACCCACCCGGTGCAGCTGTCGTCGGCCGCGCTGTGGGCGTTCGTCAGCAACCGGGCGGCCGAGATCCAATCCCTCGCTGACGCGGGAATGCCCTGCCACGTCATGTGGGCCGAGCGTGACACGGTGCTGTCCCGCAACGACGGCGCCGAGTTCGCCCGGCGGCTCAACGCCACGTTCACCATCGCCGATCGACCCCCCGGGTACGGACCGATCGACCACGACTGGATGTTCGACGACCCGGAGCTGTTCGTGCAGCATCTCGAAGAGCTCGATCTGCGCGCGTTGTCGGCCGCCTGAGGCGCCTCCAACCACGCCGCGCGCCCGTCAGCCAGTGTGACCGCGTGCACCGGGCCGCGCGCGCGGACCGTGGCGTTGAGTGGGAAGGGATCGTCGCGGTCGAAGTCGCCCCAGGCCGCCAACGCCTGCTCGGTGCTCACGGCCCCGATCCTGCCAGGCCTCATCCTCTACGTTTGGGGGCCATCGGGGGAGTGTGATGCCAACTCCGGAACGGGTCATGCGGTCGCTCATCGATGCCTTTGCCGCGCGCGACGAGGAAGGCATGCGATCGGCGCTGGCCGACGATGTCACCGCGTACGTCACCAACGCCGAGGGTGGCGTCGATCCGGTGCACGGGCGCGACGCCTATGTGAAGCGGCTCTTGGCACTGCGGGCGCCCGAGCTCAGCGTCGGCGTGACGCAGTCGGTGACCGTGGCCCCGGACCAGGCGCTCACGATGGTCGAGATCCGCGCCGACCGGAGCGGGAGGAGCCTGCACAACTTCTCGGCCTTCCTCGCCACCGTGACCGACGGGCGCGTGGTCGAGCTTTGGATGGTCGAGGCTCTCCCCGAGTACAGCGACGAGTTCTGGAAGTAGGGCACCGACCGAACGCTACGAGCGCGGGAACAGGTCGAGGACGAAGCCCGCGATCGCGACGGCCACCGTCGACAGCGTCAGCAGCCGGAATCGGCGCGCCGCAGGTGCACCGCTCCGGCCCGTCGTGAGTGACCGGCCTCGACCCCAGAACGCCGCGATCGCCCAGCCGAGGCCGCCCCCGCCGAGGAGCAGGAACGCGGCTACGTGATCGGCCCGCGTGTCGAGTGGGAAGAAGCGCCGGGCCAGGATGGCGAGACACGCGAGGAGCGCGAGCCCGCTGCGGCTCCAGGCCAGTCCGGTGCGCTCGGCGGCGACGCCGGGATCACGGTCGGGATCGAGCTCGCCGGGCACGGGTCAGTCGGTGGGCGAGCCGATCGAAGCCACCACGATTGCGAGCAGCGCGACGATCCCGATGCCGAACGCCAGCAGCCGAGGGAGTGGTGAGGGCGGGAGTGGTTCGTCCAGCCGCATGGCCCGCTCGTTCGTGTCCCACCGGCGGTAGCTCGCCAGCGCGAGGAGCGCGCCCATCGCGATGAGGGGCAGACCCAGGAGCCGGCGGCCGAAGTCGATGTCGAGCGCGGGCAGGAGCTGCGTGGCGGCCACACCCGTGGCGATGAGCGCGAGCGCGGTGCGGTTCCAGGCGAGGAAGGTGCGTTCGTTGGCGTAGGTGAAGCGGGCGTCGGGCTCCTTGCCGACCTGATCGAGAGGAGGACGCCGGTCGCTCATCGGTTGCACCCTACCGAGTGACGTTTCAGACCGCGGCCGTCTCCGCGGGCTCGTCGATCACGGGGTTCTCGAGCGTCCCGATGCCCTCGATCTCGACGCGGACGACGTCGCCGGCCTCGAGGAACGACGGCGGCTGCCGGAAGACGCCGACGCCGGCGGGCGTACCGGTGGAGATCACGTCGCCCGGTTCGAGCGTGAACACCGTCGAGAGCGTCTCGATCTGGTCGAAGCAGTCGAAGATCATCTGCTTGGTCGATGCGTCCTGACGAAGCTCGTCGTTCACCCACGTGCGGATGCGAAGCGAGTGCGGGTCGGTGAGCTCGTCGGCGGTGACGACCCACGGGCCCATCGGTCCGTGGGTATCGAACGACTTGCCGAGCGTCCAGGTGGGTGCCTTGAACTGCCAATCGCGCGCGGTGACGTCGTTGACGATCGTGTAGCCGGCGATCACGTCGGCGGCGCGGGCTGCGGGAACGTGGCGACAGCGGCGACCGATCACGACGCCCAGCTCACCCTCGTAGTCGAGCTGGTCGGAGGCGCGCGGTCGGTGGACCCGCGCGCCGGGGCCGATGACACACGTGCTCTGCTTGTTGAAGAACACGGGGAACGCGGGCGCCGGCGCGCCCGACTCCGCCATGTGGTCGGCGTAGTTGAGGCCGATCGCCAGAACCTTCGGCGGGCGCTCGATCGGCGCGAGGAGGTCGACGGCTTCGAGGGGATGGCTCGGCCCGGTCTCGACTGCGGACGCCGCTGCGATCACGCTCAAGGGGTCGCCCTCGACCTCGACGATCTCGTCGCCGACCACCAACCCGGTGTGGATG
>JBOGFJ010000153.1:0-9787 GCA_050743385.1 Acidimicrobiia bacterium | reverse complement strand
TGACCTTCGAGATCAATGCTCCCAACGGCGACAAGTTCACCGGACAACCGCACACCGCGTCACAGGACGGCGTTGCGACGACGAGCTACAACAGCGCCGGGGATGAGGCAGGCGTGTACAGGGTCGTTGCAACCGGCGACCGCGGCACCACAGCCCAGGCGCCCTACCTCGTTCAGGGGTAACCAGCGTTCGTCTGGTGGTCGCGCTGAGTCGACGCCTCAGCATCACCCTTCGTTGCCCGCACGAGGACTCCCCGCTTCGTGAGCCAGAGCGGCAACTCAACCTCCTCGGCCCGCTCCGGAGGGATGAAGTGGTGACGGCAGTACGCGCGTACCGCGTCCCGCGTCTCCAGCGGAAAGAACGTGTCGTCCCATCGCTCTGGCTCCACGTCGTCGAACACGGTCTCGACGATCACAACCGCCTCTTCGGCGTCGAAGGACGACGGCGGATAGCCGTTGCACATGATCTCGGGATCGTTGTCACGCGCGGATGTCGACGCGAAGTACTGGCCGCCGACCCGGAGTACCCGAGCTGCCTCGGCGATCGCGACTGACGGATCCTCGACGTGGTACAGGCACCAGAGGTGCACGGCCTCGGCGAACACGCCCGATCGGAACGGCAGCGTCCGCATGTCGGCGACCACGACCGGGCGGTACGGGTTCGCCGCGACCTGTGCCGGCGACGAGTCCACCCCGAACCAGGTGACGCCCTCGCGCAGCCGCGCGACCAATCGGCCCTCGCCGCAGCCGATGTCGAGGATCGGTCCGCGCAACTCGGGTGCGACCATCTCGTGGACGTCGCGCGGCGATTCCCAGGACTGCCAGCGGCCTGGGTCGGAGTCGTAATCTGGCGGGAATGCAGCCATTGCGCTCCAGATGCTCGCAGTACAGAACGTCGCGCCAGACGCCGAACTAGCGCCTGCCGCACCTCCGGCTCCCGGCGCGAGCGACCACGACCTACACCGACTTCGTCGACGCCGAGTGGGCCCGGCGCTGGCCGGCCGAGGAGATCTGGTCCGCCCGCCATGTCTAGCGCCGGTCTAAGGTTCCCCCGTTCCCGGGGCGGAGGGGGGCCTGCGATGGCATCACGGCTGCTCAAGGTTCTGACGGCCGGCGCCCTCGGCGCCAGCACCTTCGTCGGGGTCGGCGGCGGTGCGGCCCTGGCCGACGAGGCCAGCTTCACCACTCCCGGCACCGCCGCCTTCGTGGTGCCGGCGGCCGTGAACGAGATCGCCGTGCTCGCCTGCGGCGCCGAAGGTGGCGGCGGCGGCGACTCCGTCGAGCCCTCCACCTTGGGTGGTGGCGGAATGAGCGTGGCCGGGTTCGAGCCGCCTGGGTTCGGTGGGCCGGGCGGGCCGGGCGGCCGGGTCGAGGCCACGCTCGCGGTCACGCCGGGTGAGACGTTGCGCATCACCGTCGGCGGCGCCGGTGAGGACGGCGACGACGCCGAGTTCCAAACGGACCCTGCCGGAGGTGCCGGCGGAGCGGTGGCCGGCGACGGCGGCGGCGGTGACGGTGGCGGTGGCGAGGGCACGACCGGCTTGCCTGGCACCGGCGGGGGCGGGGGTGGCGGCTCCTCCGACATCCGCCGGGGCGGCACCGGTACGGCCGACCGGGTTGTCGTCGCCGCCGGTGGTGGCGGGGGCGGTGGCGCCGACTTCGGCGAGGACGGCGGTGCTGGCGGCGACGGTGGTGCGAGCGGCACGGCCGGCGACACCGTCGCCAGTGCCACCGGCGGCCAGTCCGGCGGCGACGGCGGCGAGGGCGGCGACGTGAACGGCGGAGACGGGAGCGCGATCAGTGGGGGCGCGGGTGGCGCCATCGACGAAGTGAGCGCCGACGGCGGCGGCGGCGGCGGCGGGGGCCTGATGGGCGGAGGCGGCGGTGGCACGGAATCGATCAACACCGGTGCCGGCGGCGGAGGTGGCTCGAGCCTCGCTCCGGATGGCGGGACCATCGAGGACGGCGCCTGCTCCGGCGACGGCTTCGTGACCCTCACCTTCACGCCGGGTGCACCGCCGCCGGCTCCCGCTCCGGCGCCGGCGGCCGGGCCGGTGGCGGGGGCGCCGACCTTCACCGGCTGAGGGGTCAGCGGCGCTCGAAGGTGAAGCCGGCCGCGTCGCGCTCCCAGGTGGTATCGACCTCGATGCGCTGGGCGAGGTCTCGACGCCGGTGCTGCTGTCCCAGGGCGACCAGAGCCCTGCGATTTTCCTTCCAATCGTGGATCAGCTCGCCGCGAACGCGCCCAGGGCTGAGCGTCGCACTCTCGCCCAGACCGGCCATGTGCCACATATGACGAGTCCCGACGACTAGGTCGCGATGCTCACCGGGTACATCAAGGCATAAGGAACAGCTCGAGCGCGGGGTATCCGACTACGAAGCGCCGTCGTCGACCAGTCGGTGCTTCATCACCTTCCCGGTGGCGTTGCGGGGCAGCTCCTCGACGAAGCTGACCTGCCGGGGGCGATTGTAGTCGGCGAGCCGCTCGGCACAGAACGACTGGAGCTCTGCAACCTCGATCGACTCACCCGGTTTCGTCACCACGAACGCGGCGACGTCCTCGCCGAGCACCGGGTGGGGGACGCCCACGACTGCGGCCTCGCGCACCGCGGGGTGCTCGTGGATGACGGCCTCGATGTCGGTCGGGTACACGTTGTGGCCGCCCCGGATGATGAGGTCCTTCTTGCGGCCGACGAGGTAGAGGAAGCCGTCCTCGTCGAGATAGCCGAGGTCGCCGCTGCACAGCCAGCCGTCGGGTGTCCACGTCTCCGCGGTCGCGTCGGGGTCGCGGTAGTACTCGCGCTGCACGCCCGGCAGGCGGGTGAGCAGCTCACCCACATCGCGCGGCGCGCACTCGCGGCCCGCCTCGTCGACGATCTTGATCTCCATCGGCGCCATCGGCTTGCCGACCGACCCGACCCGCCGGGTGACCTCCTCTTTGGGCATGACGATGAAGGCGGGCCCGGCTTCGGTCATACCGTAGGAGTTCGACACCGACGCGTCGGGCAGGCGCTCCTGCATCGCGAGCAGGGTCTGGGGGGCCAGCGGCGCGCTGCCGATCGAGACCGCGACCAGGCTCGACAGGTCGCGCCGCTCGAAATCGGGATGCGCGACCAACAGCTCGGCCATCGCGGGCACGAGCATCGTCATCATCGGACGCTCGCGCTCCACCAGCTCGAGCCAGCGGCCGGCGTCGAACTTCGGCAGGTAGTCGCCCACCATGCCCATCTTCATCGGGTTGTAGATGAACGCGATGCCGGCAAACGTGAACATGGGCGCGCCGTGCAGCCAGCCCGTCGCCGACCACACCGGCTCGTTGTTGGGGATCATGGCGACGTTGCGGTGCCGGACGGCGACGCCCTTCGGCAGGCCGGTCGTGCCCGACGTGTACATCACGTCGGCGAGGTCGTCGACGCCGACCGGCACCTGGAACGTGCTCGAGTCGGGGTCGAGCACGTCGTCGTAGGGCACGACGTCGGTTCCGTCGCCGCCGGCACTCACGACCAGGCGAAGCGACGGCACCCGTCGACGCACCTCGAGCGCGGTCGGAAGGAGTGTCGCGGTCGTGATCATCGCCCCCGCCTCGCAGTGCCCCAGGATCACCGCGAGCTCGCGCGCCGAGAGGCGCGTGTTGGTGGGCACGGCCACCGCGCCCGCCTTGTGAACCGCGGCGTAGGCCACGATCCAGCGGAGCACCTCGTCGGCAGGGAGGTAGATCGACACCCGGTCACCGGCGGCGACGCCCCGCTCGACCAGGCCGCGCGCGAGCCGGTTCGACTCCTCGTCCCACTGCCCGAAGGTGAGCGCCGTGCCGGCGTCGAGGTCGCGGTACGCGGTCTCGTCTTGATGGCGCCCGGCCATGAACCGGAGCTGGTCGACCTGCAGCTCCCCCCACTCCGGCATGGCGCGCTCCGTCTAGAAGGACATCGGGGGGATCTTGCCGCCGCTCCCGTCCGCCCCGAACAGCTCGCTCTTGCTGCTCGCGAGCTCGTCGACCGTCCAGCGGCCGTCCTTCTTGATCGTCGCCACCGGCTCCCAACCGCCCATACGGTTCACCATTCCACCCCAGAGCACGAAGACCTGTCCGCTCACGTCGCTTGCCGCCGGCGAGGCGAGGAACGCGATCAGCGGAGAGATGTTCTCGGGCGCGAACTCGTCGAACTGGCCCTCTTCGGCGGCGCCGAAGCCGCCGAAGGTGCCTTCGGTCATGCGCGTCCGGGCGCGGGGTGCGATGACGTTCGCGGTGACGCCGTACTTCTCGAGCTCGCGGGCGAGCACGATGGTGAGTGCGGCGATGCCCGCCTTGGCGGCGGCGTAGTTGCCCTGCCCCGCGTTACCGAACAACCCCGACTCGCTCGACGTGTTGATGATGCGGCCGTACACATCGTCGCCGGCCTTGCTCCGCTCGCGCCAGTACACGGCCGCGAAGCGCGACGGCGCGAAGTGGCCCTTGAGGTGCACGCGGATGACCGAGTCCCAGTCTTCCTCGCCCATGTTGAAGCTCATCCGGTCGCGCAGGATCCCGGCGTTGTTGACGAGGATGTTGAGGTCGCCGAACGACTCGACTGCCTGGTTGATCAGGCGCTGGGCGCCTTCCCAGTCGGCGACGTCGTCGTAGTTGGCGACGGCCTCGCCGCCGTCCTTGGTGATCTCGTCGACGACGAGCTGGGCGTGGCGCGTGTCGGCGCCGGTGCCGTCCCACTCCCCGCCGAGGTCGTTGACCACCAGCTTGGCGCCCTCCGAGGCAAGGAGCAGCGCGTGGCCCCGTCCGATGCCCCGCCCCGCGCCGGTGACGATCGCGACCTTTCCGTCCAGCGTTCCCATCCCTCTGACTCCCTCCATCGGATCGGGGCGCAGATTACCCACCGCGAGCCCGAAAGGCCTGACGGAGACGTCAGGTAATCTCCTCGACCATGGGTGCGGACGAGCGTCCCGCAGGGCGGCCGCAGGTACCCTGCGGCCGAGCGAGGGAGCCATGTGATGGGTGATGCCGTCATCGTGTCCGCCGCCCGCACGCCGATCGCGACCGCCCGCCGGGGCTCGCTCGTCGACGTCGACGTCTTCGAGCTCGCCAAGGCAGCGGTGAGCGAGGCACTGAAACGGTCGAGCGTCCCGGCGGACGACGTCGACGACATCGTGCTGGGGGAGTCGCTCCAGGGCGGAGGCTGCGTCGCCCGCTACGCCGCCGTCGACCTCGGGCTCACCGACGTGCCCGGCCTCGCCCACAACCGCCACTGCGCGTCGGGCATGGCGCCCGTCCACACCGCCGCCGGGAGCATCCGCGCCGGCATGGACCGCGTGGTCATCGCCGGCGGCGCCGAGAGCATCACGCAGAGCCCGTCGGTCTTCAAGAAGCTGCCGGGCTCATACTCGGGCGTGCAGCCGTGGCTGTCGCCGAGCCACCCTGCGACGCCCGATGCACCCACGATGGACATGTCGATCACGGTGGGGTGGAACACCGCCCAGGCGTGTGGTGTGACCCGCGAGGAACAGGACGAGTGGGCATACCACTCGCACCAGCGTGCCGTCGCCGCCATCGACGAAGGGCGGCTGGGCGACGAGATCTTCGCCATGGAGGTTCCCGCCGGGAGGCGCGGGGAGACCCGCACGTTCGACACCGACGAGCACCCGCGGCGCGACACGACGATGGGGAGGCTGGCGAAACTGCTGCCGCTGCACCCCGAGATCGACGGGTTCAGCGTCACCGCCGGCAACTCGTCGGGCCTCAACGACGCTGCCTGCGCGATGGTCATCTGCGACGGCGATTACGCCCGGGAGCAGGGGCTCGAGCCGCTGGCGGTGGTGCGGTCGTGGGCGTCGGTCGGCGTGCCCCCGCGCGACACGGGCATCGCGCCGACGCTCGCCATCCCGAAGGCGCTGACCCGGGCGGGGCTGCAGACCGACGACGTGGCGCTGGTGGAGATCAACGAGGCGTTCGCGTCGGTGGCAGTGGCGTCGAGCCGCATCCTCGGGTTCCCGCACGAGATGGTGAACGTCAACGGCAGCGGGTGCAGCCTCGGCCATCCAGTCGCGGCCACCGGCGCCCGCATGATCGCGACGATGATCTACGAGCTGCGCCGTCGCGGCGGCGGGATCGGCGTGACGAGCATGTGCGCCGGCGGCGGCATGGGCTCGGCCACCGTCCTCGAGGTGCTGGCGCCGGCGTAACGAGCGTCAGAAGGTCTCGAAGGTGACGGCCGGCTTCGGGCTCGTATCGACGACGAGGCGGAACACGTCGGGGCGGGCGTAGTGACCGGCGGCGTCGAACTGACGCCGCGAGGTGCGGGCGGCGGCGAGGTCGAGCTCGGCGTAGACGATGCCCTCCTCGCCGACGAGCGGGCCGGCCAGGATCTTTCCCTCGGGGCCGACGATCGTCGTGTTCCCCCGGCTCATGACGTCGTCGTCGCCCCCGTAGATGCCGTCGAGGCCGGGGAAGGAGTCGGCCACGTCGGAGCCGCGCAGGAACGGCGTCACGCCGATGACGTGCATGCGCCCCTCCTTGGCGATGTGGCGCAGCGTCGGCACCCAGGCGTCGGAGTTGTCCCACGTCGGCGCCAGGTAGATGTCGACGCCCTGCGCGTACAACGCCGCCCGCGCGAGGGGCATGTAGTTCTCCCAGCAGATCAAGCCGCCGACGCGGCCGACGTCGGTGTCGTGGACCGTCAGACCGGAGCCGTCGCCCATACCCCACACCAGGCGCTCACCGCCGGTCGGCATCAGCTTGCGGTGCGTGCCGAGCACGCGGCCGTCGGGACCGAGATAGAGGAGCGAGTTGTAGATCGTGCTGCCGTGCGGGTCTCGCTCCTCGATGCCGATGGCGACGTAGGCGTTCGCGTGCCGTGCTGCCTCCCCGAGCCGCTCGGTCGCGGCGCTGGGTACCACGACGGCCTGCTCCTGGAGACGGCCGAAGAACGCGCTGTCGTCCCACGGCGTCTTGCGCCATACCCAGTCGGGATAGCCGGGGACGAACACCTCGCCGAACACGACGAGTCGGGCGCCGTGCATGCCCGCCTCCTCGATCAGGTTGCACGCCTTCTCGATCGTCGTGTCCCGATCGAGGTACACCGGCGTGGCCTGCACCGCTGCAGCCGTGACCTTGTCCTGAGTCATGGTGGATAGATTGCCGCAATCGACCCTGACCTCGCGCTCGCGCTCGAGCTCGCCGACGCCACCGACGAGCTGACCCTCGGTCGCTTCCGTGCCCGCGATCTCGCGGTCGAGTCGAAGCCCGACCTCACGCCCGTGACCGAGGCAGACCGCGGCGCCGAGAAGATGATCCGCGACCGCCTCGCACGCGATCGCCCGGAGGACGCAATCGTCGGGGAGGAGTACGGCGAGACCGGGAGCGGTCCGCGTCGCTGGATCCTCGACCCTATCGACGGCACGAAGAGCTACGTCCGTGGCGTGCCGATCTGGGCGACGTTGATCGCGCTCGAGGTCGACGGCCGCATGCACGCGGGGGTGGCCTCGGCGCCGGCGCTCGGGCGACGGTGGTGGGCCGTGAGCGGGCAGGGCGCGTTCGCGGACGGAGAGCCGATCCACGTTTCGGGTGTGAGCGCGGTCGAAGACGCGCTGCTCTGTTACACGTCGAGCCGCAGCTTCGACCAGTACGGCTTGGGTGAGCAGTTCCGCGCCCTGGCGGCGCGCTGCTGGGCGGAGCGCGGGTTCGCCGACTTCTGGGGCCACGTGCTGGTGGCCGAAGGTTCGGCCGACATCGCCGTCGAGCCCGTCATGAACCTGTGGGACAACGCCCCCCTCCAGGTGATCGTCGAGGAGGCGGGCGGACGCTTCACCGACCTCGACGGCGTCGCCCGGTCCGACGGTGGCGACGCGATCAGCAGCAACGGCCTGCTCCACGACGACGCGCTCGCGGCCCTGCGACGGCGCCCGTGACCGACGTCACCGTCGGGATCGACATCGGCACGACTTCGGTGAAGGCGGTGGCCGCGGACGGTGACGGTCGAGTCGTCGCGCGCGCCCGCGTGCCGCACCAACTGCGTGTCCCCGCGCCCGCGCGCCTCGAGCACGACGCCGACGAAGCCTGGCGGCGCGGCCCGCGCGCCGCCCTCGACGCCCTCGAGATCGACGCCGGCTCGGTGCGCGGCGTCAGCGTGGCGGCCATGGTGCCTTCGCTGACCGCGGTCGACGACGCCGGCCTCCCCCTCGCGCCGGGCCTGCTCTACGGGGACGAGCGCGGTCGCACGACATCGGTCGGGAGCCCGGCCGAGAGCGGCGAGCTGCTGGCGTTCCTGCGATGGCTGTTGGAGCACGCGCCCGCGGCCGGCGGTTACTGGCCCGCGCAGGCCGTTGCCAACCACGCGCTCGCGGGCGCCGCCGTGCTCGACACGTCGACCGCGGCGACGGCCGCAGGTCTCCTCGACTGGAGCACGGGCGGATGGGACGCGCAGGCGGTGCGCGCGACCGGCATCTCGACCGCGCAGCTGCCGCGGCTGGTCCCAACGGGTCACGAGGCGGGAAGGGTCGGTGGTGACGGGCCGCCACTCGCGTCGGGCTGCATCGACGCGCTCGCCGAGCAGCTCGTCGCCGGCGCCGACGACGATGGCGACGTGCTCGTGATCCTCGGTACCACGCTCATCGTGTGGGTCGTCACCGAACGCACCGACGAGGTCCCCGGCTACTGGACGATCCCCCACACGGCGGCGGGGAAGATGCTCGTCGGCGGCCCCAGCAACGCCGGCGGGCTCTTTCTCGACTGGGTCGGACGACTGCTCGCGGCCGGCGACGCGCCCACCGACCCGGCGGCGGTGCCGGTGTGGGCGCCCTATCCGCGCGGCGAGCGGGTGCCGTTCCACGATCCCGCGCGGCGCGCGGTGGTGCACGACCTCGACCTCACCCACGACGCCGGCGCGCTGCGACGGGCCGCGTACGAGGCGTCCGGGTTCTGTGCCCGCCGCATCATCGAGGCCGCGGGTGTCGCGCCGCGCCGCATCGTCGCGACGGGCGGTGGCACCCGGGTCGACGAGTGGGTGCAGGCGCTGGCCGACGCCACCGGGCTCCCGGTCGACTGCGTCGCCGTCCCCGAGGGTGGCGCGCTGGGATCGGCGTGGCTGGCGCGCATCGCCGCCGGGCTCGAAGACCCGATGGCCATGACCGACGGTCGCCGATGGGCGCGCACCGGGCGCCGTGTCGAACCCGACCCGCGCTGGCACGCGGCCGCCGCCGAGCGCTACGAGCGGTTCCACTGATGTTCTGGCGTCAGCTACCCACAACAGTTGTGGGTACGTGACGCCAAAACGGCTCCTCAGGCCCGCAGGCCGGCGGCGTGGGGGCTGTCGGGTGGCGGGAGGGGGTGCCGGAACAGCGCAGCTGCGTTCTCGTGGCTGATCTTGGCGATCTCGTCCGGCGGGAGATCGCCGTAGTAGCGGGCGAAGACGCGCTGGCTGTCGGGCCAGGTGCCGTCACCGTGGGGGTAGTCGGTCTCGAACATGATGTGGTCGATACCGACCGTGTGTCGAGTAGAGATCGTCGACGGGTCGTCGATCGTGCAGAACCAGAAGTTGCGGTGCAGCACCTCGGCGGGCCGGAGCTCGCCCGGGAAGTAGTCGCCGTAGCCCGAACGGTCGACGATGTTCTCGAGGCGGTCGTGGAGCATCGCGACCCAGCCGATGCCACCCTCCGACATCGCGATCTTGAGGTCGGCGTGCCGCGCCGGATATCCCGACCACAGCCATTCCGCGCACGCCGCCAGCGACAGCTGCCCGAAGAGCGTGGCGCCGAGCGGGACCATCGGCGCGCCCGGCGGCATGTCGGCGACGCCCGTCGACCCG
>JBOGFJ010000152.1:0-5774 GCA_050743385.1 Acidimicrobiia bacterium | reverse complement strand
GCCGCCGCCCGACGGGCCGCGGCGGGCGCCGCCAGGCCGAGGGCAGCGCCGGCCACGATCAGCGCCGTGAGGCCGCGAGCGAGACGCGCGGGGATGCGGCGATGGGCGTACATCTGGCGGTATGTCGACCGCCGTCGCCCCGAACTTGATCGCCGCGGCGGTGCGCGCCCCGCCGGGGGAGGGTTGTCGACCCGATCGACCCGATCGACCCGATCGACCCGGGCGGGGCCGCAGCATCGGCTCAAGGCAGCGTCGTCGGGTGCCGACACAAGGGCAGGGAGGAGCGCGTACTGCCGACCCGGGTGGACAGCTCCGGGCAGAGCACAACCGAGCCGTTCCGGGAGAGCTTCGATGCGCCGCGTTCCCATCCTCGCCGTCGTCAGCCTGGTAGCTGCCGCCGGCGTGGCCGCATGCACGCCGCTTCCCCCGCCCCCGCCCGAGGGAGCGAGTTACTCCATCCGCTGCCCGGTGAACGGCCGGGTCTCGTTCACCAACGACTGGCACGCACCGCGCGCCGGCGGAAACGTCCACGAGGGCAATGACGTCTTCGGTCCGCGGGGCACCCCCGCCGTCGCGGTGGTGAGCGGCGTCGCGAAGTGGCGAGTCGGGGCGCGCAGTGGCTTGGCGGCCTGGCTCGAGGGTGACGACGGCAACGACTACTTCTACGCCCACTTCGATGCGCGCCAGGGCGAAGAGCGGCGGGTGGTCGCGGGCGAGGTGATCGGCTACGTCGGCACGACCGGCGACGCCGTCGGAACCTCGCCGCACACCCACTTCGAGATCCATCCCGACGGGGGCGCCGCCGTGAACCCCTTTCCGTCGCTGGTGACCGCGTGCCCGGACCGGGCGGGAGTGAGCGCGGCGTCGGCGAGTGACGGTGACGTCCCGGCGAGTGACGGTGACGTCTCGTCAGCTTCGGATGACGGCCTCGAACGCTGAGAGCGCCGGCTCCTTGGGCCGATAGGCGAAGTTCACCAGCCCGAAGTTGTCTTCCGGATCGTCGAGATCGCGGCCGGCGTCGCGGTACGTGTACCAGAGGAGCGGCCCGGTGAACGGCCAGGCGCGCCACGCGTCGTAGGCGACGGTGGCGTACTCGGCGAGGAAGTCTGCCGTGACGCCGTCGGCGCCGGTCGGAGCGCCCATCTCCGTGCCCCAGATCGGCTTGTCGCCGTCGCCGTTCGTGACCATGAGGTCGTAGAGGCGGGGCGTGACGCCCGCGAACGCGTTGTCGAGCCCCCGGCCGTCGAGCGGGAGCGCGGGGAACGCGTACGGGTGATGGCCGACGGCGTCGAAGTTGCCGCCACCGCCGGCGGCGTACACGTCGTCCAGAAAGGTGACCGGAGAGATGCCGCTGCCGTCGGGCTCGTCGGCCGCGGGGGCCAGCCCGCCGGTGATGACGGTCGCATCCGGGTCGACGGCCTTGACGGCGGCGTACGCCGCCGCGAGCAGGCCGGCGTAGGCGGCGGGGTCGGGCGCCGGCTCCCAGAAGACGTCGATGTTGGGTTCGTTCCAGATCTCCCAGGTGTCGACGCCGTCGGGCTCGTACCGGCGCACCGCCTCGGTCACGAACCCGGCGAAGTCGGCGGCATCACGAGGCGGCGCATGCTCGGTGGTGCCCGGTACACGGGCCCACTCCGGGCTGTAGGTGAGCAGCGCCACGACGTCGAGGCCGCAGGCGCGGGCGCCGGCCACGACGCGGTCGACGGCCGACCAGCGGAACCGCCCCGGCTCGGGTTCGAGGTACGACCAGTCGAGGTCGAAGCGCAGCTGCTGAGCACCCGTGGCGGCCATGCCCTCGAGCTCACGCGCCAGATCCGCTTCCGATCGGCCCGCGAGCCCCGAACCGGCGGCGAACCCGGCGTCGTGGACGGGTGTGGCGAGCCCCGTGCCCGCCTGCGCGCGCGGGGCGTCGACACCCGGGCCGGACGAGTGGGCGCTGAGCGCGACCGGTACCCCCAACGCCAGCGCCACCAGACCGACGACCAGGATCTCGACGCGGCCGGGGCGCGGACGCCGGGCAGGAGGGGATGATTCGAGACGTTCGGGCAAGCGGCGAATCGTACGACGTCGCGCGCGGGTCGACCGCGCGCGCATGTCGATCCCCGGGGTCCGCGTTCGCGACCATGCCGCCGCGTATGGTCGGTCCGACCATCGGGTCGGCAGGACGGACGATGACGGGAGCTTCTCGCCGCTCGGCACTGGGGATGCCGGTCGCAGCCACGGCTGCGCTGGCAGCGCTCGGCGCGCAGGCATGGTACGCCGGCCATCGAGCACTTCCGCGCTACACCGACCTCGACGTCGACGGCGTGTTCGGCGCCGACGACGGACCCGAGGTGCGCCTGGCGGTCCTGGGCGACAGCACCGTCACCGGGACCGGCCTCGACGACCCCGCCGACCTCTGGGTTCGGCAGGCCGTCGATCGCTTCACCGACCGGCTCCGGATCCGCGTGCACAGCCGGGCCGCGGGCGGGGCACGCGCCCGTGACGTGCTCGCGGATCAGGTGGACGCAGCAGTGGCGTGGGGTCCGGACGTCGTGGTCGTGTCCGTCGGAGCGAACGACGCGTTGCGACGGATCCGCTTCGCTCGCTTCGAGCGCGAGTTGCGGGCGATCGTCGAGTCGCTCCGCGGCGCGGGGGCGACCGTCGTGCTCGCGGGCGTCGGTGACGTCGGCACCGCACCGTTGCTGCCGTTCCCACTGCGGCTCGTCGTGAGCGGGCGGAGCCGCGTCGCCGATCGCATCCACGCCCGGGTCGCTGCTGCCTACGACGGCGTCTTGAAGGTGCCGGTCGCGGAGGAGACCACCGAGACGTTCCGCCGCCGCTCCGACCTCTTCTGCGACGACCTCTTCCATCCCAACCGGAATGGGCACGAGGTCTGGGCCAGTGCGGCTTTCCCGGTGCTGCAGCGGGCGATGCTCGGCGTCGTCTCGTACGCCTAGATTCGGGCTCTACCGTGCGGCGAACCTGGAGGTAGGCGCTGTTCGCGGACCTGTTGCGTCATCCCGGCGTCGCCGAAGACATCGAGCTGCGTTCGCGTTTCGGCTTCCTGGCGCTGCACGGCGGCAGCCTCGAGCGGGGCACGGCCGAGATCGCCCGCGCCGCCGCCGACGCCGCCGGTGCGTCCTTCTACACGGTCCGCCAGCCCGAGACCCTGCGCTGGCACGTGCCGTCGAGCCGGTGCGATCCAGGCGCGGCGCCGGCGCTGCAGGACTTCCTCACCCATGTCGACGAGGTCGTGTCGATACACGGCTACGGCCGCGAGCACTTCTGGCGCGCGCTTCTCGTCGGCGGCGCGAACCGCGACCTCGCCGGGCGCGCTGCAGCCGTCCTGCGCAACGCGCTGCCCGCCTACCGCATCGTCGACGACCTCGACGACATCCCGGCTCCCCTGCGCGGACTTCACGCGAACAACCCGGTCAACCGCACGCGGGGAGGCGGCGTCCAACTCGAGCTGCCACCCCGCGTGCGGGACCCGGCGGCAAGCCCCGACGAACGGGCCGCGCTCGTCGCCGCGCTTTCGTCACTTGCCTAGTCTCCGGTGATGGGACGGCTCGCGGTCGTCGGCGGTCACAGCATTCTCGGATCGGCATTCGCGCGGGACGCCCGGCGCGTCGAGGTCGAGATGCCGTCGGCGGCGGTGACGGTGCTCGACGCCGGGGGCTTCCTGGTGCTCCAGCGCCACGGGCTCGACCGCTACACCGCCGCCCACGCGGTCGACCACCGCGGCAACCTGCGGGCGCTCGCCGTCCTCGGCTGCGACCGCGTGCTCGCGCTCAGCTCGGTCGGCGCGCTGCGACCCGAGCTGGGGGTCGGCACGATGCTGGCTCCCGACGACTTCATCGCGTTGCATCTCGGGCTGTCGTACTTCGACCACGATCCGGGTCACCGCGTCCCCGGATTCGACCGCGAGTGGCGGCGGCGAGTGGTCGAAGTCTGGGCACGGATCGACTCGTTGCGTGACGGCGGCGTCTACTGGCAGACCCTCGGGCCCCGCTTCGAGACCCCGGCGGAGATCCGCGTGCTCGCGGCGCACGCCGACGTGGTCGGTATGACGGTCGCGTCCGAGTGCGTGCTCGCCGGAGAGCTCGGTCTGCGCTACGCCGCGGTGTGCGTGGTCGACAACCTCGCCAACGGTGTCGGCGACGAACCGCTGACGGTCGACCAGTTCGAGGCGGGGAAGGCCGCCAACCGCGGGCGGTTGCTGGCGGCGCTGGACACGGTGGTGCCCGAGCTGGCCGAGGTCCCGGGGTGACGCTGGCAGTCACGGGTGCCACGCTCGACGCGCACCCGGTGGGTCTGCGCGCGGACCGGGGGCGCATCGTGGAGTTGGGCCCCGACGTGGTAGCCCGTTCGGGCGACGAGGTCGTCACTGCGGAGGGGATGGCTCTCGTGCCCGGGTTGGTGAACGGGCACACGCATGCGGCGATGACCCTGTTCCGGGGCTACGGCGACGACCTGCCGCTGATGGAGTGGCTGGAGAGTCGGATCTGGCCCGCGGAGGCACGGCTCACGGCCGATGACGTCTACTGGGGCACCCGCTTGGCGTGCGTCGAGATGATCCGCAGCGGCACAGTGCGCTTCTGGGACATGTACTGGCAACCCGGCGCCACCGCGCGGGCGGTCGAGGACGCCGGGCTCCGGGCGACGATCGGCGGGCCGCTGATCGACGCACTCGACCCCGACCGGGCCGGGGCGCTGCGCGATGCCCTCCGGCAACACCTCGACGAGCTCGCCGGGGCCGGCCCGCGGGTCGACGCGTCGTTGGCGCCCCACTCGATCTACGCGGTGAGTGAACCGTCCTTGCGGTGGATCGGCGAACAGGCGCGCGAGCGCGAGCTACCGGTGCACATTCACGTGTCGGAGACGAACGACGAGGTGGAGCAGTGCGTCGCGACCCACGGCGACCGTCCCGTCGCCTACCTCGACCGGCTGGGGATCCTCGGGCCGCGCACGGTGCTCGCGCACGGGGTGTGGTTCGACGACGACGAGCGTGCACTCGTGGCGGAGCGCGGCGCCACCGTCGTGACCAACCCGGTCTCGAACCTGAAGCTCGCAGTGGGTGGCGTCTTTGGCTATGGAGCGGCGCGCGACCACGGGATCCCGGTCGGGATCGGTACCGACGGCGCGAGCTCGAACAACTCGCTCGACCTGCTCCAGGACGTCAAGGTGTTCGCGCTGCTCCAGAAGCACGCCGCGGGCGATCCCGCGGTCGTGCCGGCGGCGGAGGCGTGGGCGGTCGCGACCGGTGCTCGGGCGCCCCTGCTCGGGACGTCGGGCCGGCTGGCCGTCGGGGAGCCGGCCGACTTCCTCCTCGTGCGCACGACCGGGCCCGAGCTCAGCATGGGTGACTTCACCGCCGGTCTCGTGTACGCGGCGACCGGCGCCGTCGTCGACACGACGGTCGTCGACGGCAGGGTGTTGATGCGGGATCGCGTCGTCGAAGGAGAGGACGAGGTGCGGGAGCGCGCGGTGACGCAGGCGCGCCGGCTCCTCACCTGAACCCGAACGTCAGGCTGGTTCGGCCACGGCCGCGGCTACATCGAGCGGGGGTGCGCGAAGACCGCGCGCAGGCGTTCCTCGAAGTGCTCGAGCGGGAGGGTGTCGTAGTCGGGGTCGAACGCGGTCTGGTCCCACTCGTCGGCGAACCGCGCCGTGAGGTCGTACGCGGGGTGGCCCTCGTACTGCTTGCGGCTGTCGGGATCGCCACCGAAGTGGTGGTAGTAATGCCGGCCCTGGAAGTCCTGGTGCACGAGGATCATCCAGTAGACCTCGTC
>JBOGFJ010000151.1:0-8472 GCA_050743385.1 Acidimicrobiia bacterium | reverse complement strand
TCTTCACGCCCAAGACGATCGAAGGGACGTGCTGCAGCGAGGGCGGGCTCGAGACCGGGACCAAGGTCGTGAACATCTGCGCCATCGACGACGAGTTCGACGCCAGCAGATGCCAGCCGTCATGAGGCAAATGAGGACTTCAGGCCCCTTCCCGCCGAGCCGATATGGGAGCAGTCGACTCGTGCGTGACGGAGGACAGGGATCGTGAAACGGCGATTGTTCGGAATCATCGGTGCGCTCGTGCTCGCTCTCGTCGGGACCCTCGTGCTCGTGTCCTACGTGAACGGCGCCGAGGACCGCGCCCTCGAAGGCGAGAAGACCGTGAAGGTGCTCGTCGCCGCCGAGCCGATCGCCGCCGGGACACCCGCGGCGGAGCTCGAGGGCAAGGTGACGTTCGAGCGCGTCCCCCAGAAGGTGAAGGCCGAGGGTGCCGTCACCAGCATCAACCAGCTCGGGAAGCGCGTCACCGACACCGACCTGATGCCGAGAGAGCAGATCATCGACGACCGCTTCGTGTCACCGAGCGAGGCCGAGACCACCGCCTCGCAGGGCGGCAACGGGATGCTCGAGACCACCATCTCTCTCGAGCCGCAGCGTGCTGTTGGCGGACGGATCCAGACGGGCGACACGGTCGCCGTCGTCTCGTCGTTCGACCCGTTCGAGACCCCTGAGGGAAGCACCCCGAGCCAGACGCACATCCTCGCCCACAAGGTGCGCGTCACGAGAGTCCAGGTCGACGCCGATGGCGCCGCGGAGACTGACAGCGAGGACGATGAGGACGGGAACGAGGCCCAGCCGGCGCCGGAGGGTCAGCTCCTCGTCTCGCTCGAGCTGAGTGCCGCCGACGTGGAGCGCGTCGTGTTCACGGCCGAGTTCGGCCACGTGTGGTTGGCGGCCGAGCCCGAGAACGCCGACGAGAGCGGCACCAAGATCGTGGTGCTCGACAACGTCTTCGCATGAGCAGCATCCTGCTGGTCACGCCGTCGGCTCAGTTCGAGGCCAACGTGCGCGCTGCATATGACGACGCGCTGACAGGCGAGTTCCGCTATTGGCGCGACGACCTTCTCCGAACGGACGCGCGCGAGCTCGTCGACGGTCTCGCGGGCACCGGGGCCGGAGTCGTCGTGCTCGGCCCCGAGATCCATCCCGACACCGTTCTCGAGCTCGCGCGCGTCTTCGACCGTGAGCATCCGGAGGTCGTGGTGGCGCTGGTGGCGGAAGCCACGCCCGATCTGTGGGCCGAGGCCGTGCATGCCGGGGTCCGTGCAGTGATCGAGCCCGGTGCGTCCGACGCAGACCTGCGCATCTCGCTCGACCAGGCGCTCCAGACCGCGAAGGGTCGGCGTGAACGGCTCGCGGCCGATGCCAGTGAGAGCGACGCACCCGACCCGTCGACCCGCGTCATCGCGGTGATCTCGCCGAAGGGCGGCTCGGGGAAGACCACCGTGGCGACGAACCTCGCCGTCGGGCTGGCCCAGCTCGCCCCGAACGAGGTGGTGCTGATCGACATCGACCTCCAGTTCGGCGACGTGGCCAGCGCCCTGCGGCTGACACCCGAGAACACGATCTCCGACACCGTCCGCGCCGGCGCCCTCGACACCACCACCCTGAAGGTGCTGCTCACGCCGCACCCGGCGAACCTGTTCGCGCTGTGCGCGCCGGAATCACTCGCGCAGGCCGACGACGTCGATCCGGATCGGCTGGCGCAGATCGTCCGTCCGCTGTCATCGGAGTTCCGCTACATCGTCATCGACACCGCCGCCGGGATCGATCCCCACGCCCTCGCCGCGATCGAGCTCGCCACCGACCTGATCATGGTATGCACGACCGACGTCCCCTGCGTGCGCGGGGTGCGCAAGGCCAACGACGCTCTCGACGTCGTCGGCCTGGGACACAAGCCGCGGCACTTCCTGCTCAACCGCGCCGATGCCCGGGTGGGCCTGAGCGCGAGCGACATCGAGTCGACCCTCGGGGTGAAGATCGACGTGAGCGTTCCGAGCTCGCAGGGCATGTGGCTGTCGCTCAACAGCGGCACGCCCATCCTCGAGTCGGACCCCGACTCGCCTGCCGGGCGTGCGATGACCGACCTCGTCGAGCGGTTCGCACCCGAGGACGCGGTGCACGCGAGCCCCGCACCTCGCGCGTCGGGCGGGTTCCGCCGGCGCCGGAAGGGGCGGTCATGAAGCTGAGCGAGCGGCTCAAGGAACACGGCCAGGAGGCGCGCCCTGGGGGCGCGGCCGGCGGCGTGGCCTGGTCGGCCGCACCCACGGAGACTCGCCCAACCTCCTTCGACGGGAGCGAGAACGGCGCCGACGCCCCCGACCCTCTCGACGCGCTCAAGTCGCGTGCGCAGAAGGCGCTCTTCAACCGGCTCGGCGCGCGGCTCTACGACGCTTCGCTCACCGACGAACAGCTGCACGACCTCGTGAACCGCGAGCTCACCGCCGTGCTCGAGCAAGAGCAGGTGCCGCTCAGGCCGGAGGAGCGCCAGCGGCTGGTCGCGGTGGTCAGTGACGACGTTCTCGGCTACGGGCCCATGGAGGCGTACCTCAACGATCCCAGTGTCACCGAGGTCATGGTCAACGGCCTCGAGGCGATCTACGTCGAGCGCGGCGGCAAGCTGATCGAGACCGAGACCCGCTTCCCCTCCGAGGATCAGCTCCGGCGCACGATCGAGCGGATCGTCTCGAGGGTCGGCCGCCGCATCGACGAGTCGTCCCCGATGGTCGACGCCCGGCTGCCCGACGGCTCCCGCGTCAACGCGATCATCCCGCCGCTCGCGGTCGACGGGCCCTCGGTGACGATCCGGAAGTTCGCCTCCGGCGGCTTCACGATCGACGACCTCGTGAGCTTCCGCACCCTCACCCGGCCGGTGTCGGAGTTCCTCGCCTCCTGCATCGCCGGCAGGCTGAACGTCCTCGTGACGGGCGGGACCGGCTCGGGGAAGACCACGCTGCTGAACGTCCTGTCGTCGTTCATCCCCAACACCGACCGCATCGTCACGATCGAAGACGCGGTCGAGCTCCGCCTGCTCCAGGAGCACGTCATCCGGCTCGAGGCGCGCCCGCCCAACATCGAAGGCCGCGGGCAGGTCACGATCCGCGACCTGGTGCGCAACTCGCTGCGCATGCGGCCCGACCGCATCATCGTCGGCGAGGTCCGCAGCGGGGAAGCCCTCGACATGCTCCAGGCCATGAACACGGGCCACGAGGGATCGCTCTCGACGCTGCACGCAAACACGCCCCGCGACGCCCTGGCCCGCCTCGAGACGATGGTGCTGATGGCGGGCTTCGACCTGCCCGTGCGGGCGATCCGCGAGCAGGTCGCATCGGCCGTCGACCTCATCGTGCACACCGCCCGGCTGCGCGACGGAACCCGGCGCGTCACCCACATCGTCGAGGTCGACGGCATGGAGGGCGACATCATCACCCTGACCGAGCTGTTCCTCTACGACCACTCGGCCGCGATCGACGCCGACGGCAAGTTCGAGAACGTCATCCAGCCCACCGGGATGCGTCCGAAGTTCGAGCAGAAGCTGGTGGACGCTGGTTTCGAGCTCGACGCTTCACAGTTCGGCGCGGGCGCGATGGGCTTGGAAGTCGGAGGCTCCTGGTAGTGGCTCGCCTCCGGAATCTCGCGGTGCTCGCCGCGGTCGCCGCCGGCGCAGTCGTCCTCGGGAGCGCGTGCACACCCGCGCTAGCTCAGGAGGCGCAACCGCTCGAATTCGTCTCGGTCGACAAGCGCGCCTATCCCGAGGTCGGCGTCACCGTCGCCACGACCGGGGACCTCGCCACCGCCGAGCTCGATTCCGAGTCGTTCGAGCTCCGCCAGGACGGGGAGCGCCGGGACGTGACGGTCAAGCCCGTGGCAAGCAGCGACATCGAGGTCGCACTCGTGATCGACACGTCGGGAAGCATCGAGGGGGCGCCGCTCGAGGCCGCCAAGGCTGCCGCCATCGGCTTCCTCGAGCAGATGAGGTTGGGGACCCGTGTTGTCGTCGTCGGCTTCGGCGACACCGCATATGTCGCCGCGCCGATGACTACCGACGCCGTCACCGCGATCGCGGCCGTGCAGTCGCTGCAGGCCACCGGAGAGACCGCGCTCTACGACGGCGTCGCGACCGCGCTCGACCAGTTCTCGGCCGACGCCCAGCGCTCGCTCGTCGTGCTCTCCGACGGCAAGGACACGGTCAGCGTCAATCCACTTGCCGCCGTCAACGCCCGAATGGCGGCCTCGGGCGTCGCGTTCTACGGGGTGAACCTCGAGACGCCCGACAGCGACCCCGCCTCCATTGAGCAGCTCGCGGACTCGGCTTCCGGTCGAGTCATCGACGCCGCCGACCCAGCCGCCCTCGCCGGCGTCTACGACGCCGTCGCCGCCCAGTTCGCCAGCCAGTACCTACTGACGTTCCGCTCCGAGGGTACCGGCGGTTCGTCGGAGATCCGAGTATCGACGCGCGACGGTGAACGCACCGGGGAGCTCGAGCGCGTGGTCGACCTCCCGACGGCACCCCCGGAGGCTCCCGCCGATGCAGCCGGCACGCCGCAGGTCGTGACCGCGCCGGGCAACGACTGGGCGCTCCCGGTCGGGCTCGTCTGCCTGTTCGTCGCCCTGCTCGTCGCGGGACTGATCCTCTTCGCCCCGCGTGCCCGGCAGCGGCGACGCGATCGCGGCGCCGCATTCCGAGAGGAGCAAGGCCGGCGCCGAGGGCAGCTCACCGAGCTAACCGACCGGGCGACCTCGTTCGCGGAACGCACACTCGAAGGGGGCGGGCGGCGGCGCAAGCTCACCGACGGGCTCGAGCACGCCGGCATCGCGCTGCGACCGGGTGAGTTCCTCGTGCTCGCGGTCACCAGCTCGTTCGTGACCTTCGCGGGGGCCTTCCTCCTGGCGGGACCGATCGTGGGCCTCGTGCTGGCCGGGCTTGTCGCCTTCGGCTTCTGGTTCAGCCTCTCGTTCCTTGCAAAGAGGCGGAGGACCAGGTTCGGCGACCAGCTGCCCGACACCCTCCAGTTGCTCTCGGGGAGCCTGCGGGCGGGGTACGGGATCCTCCAGGCCATCGACGCGGTCGCCCGCGAGTCGGAGAAGCCCACCGGTGAGGAGTTCGGCCGGGTCGTGATCGAGACCCGGCTCGGGCGGAATCCGTCGGAGGCGCTGCACGCGCTCGCCAGCCGGATGGCCAACGACGACTTCGAATGGGTCGTGCAGGCCATGGACATCCACCGGGAGGTCGGCGGCGACCTCACCGAGGTGCTCGACACCGTGGCGGGCACGATCCGCCAGCGCTCCCAGCTGCGCCGGCAGGTCAAGGCGCTGAGCGCCGAAGGTCGGCTCTCGGCGTGGATCCTCTTTCTCCTCCCCATCGTGATGTTCGCCGCGTTCAAGGTGATCAACCCGGACTACATGAACGAGCTCACCTCCTCGACCGTGGGCTGGATCATGATGGCGGGAGCAGCGCTGCTCATGGCCCTGGGCGGCCTGTGGCTCAAGAAGCTCGTGAAGCTGGAGTTCTGATGGAGGTCGTGCTCGCGTCCGGCGCAGTGGCGGCCTCGGTGCCGCTGCTCGTGTGGTCGCTCGCAAGCGCGCGCCAGGAGCGCCCCCGCAAGGTCGACACCAAGCTCAAGGCCGACGAGGCCCTGACCGACCTTCGTCAGCTGGTGCTCCAGCGCTCGGCGCGGGAGCGCGTGGTGCGACCGGGCGTGGCCAGGCTTGCCCGACAGGCACGACGCGTGACACCGGCCGGGATCGTCAAGAGCCTCGACCGCCGCATCGACCTCGCCGGCGCCGGCGCGGAGTGGCCGCTCGAGCGCCTCCTCGCGTTGAAGATGATCCTCGGGGGGGCGGGTGCGCTTCTCGGGCTGTTCCGACTGGTGACCGTCCCGTCCGTCGGCTCGTTCCTGCTCGCCCTCACGTTGGCTGCGGTCGGCTATTTCGCTCCCGATTACCTGATCTACCACCGGGCCCAGATCCGGCAGGACACCCTGCGCAAAGAGCTCGCCGACACCTTCGACCAGATCACCATCAGCGTCGAGGCCGGCCTCGCGTTCGAGCCCGCCATGGCCCGCGCGTCCCGGAGCCGGAGAGGGCCACTCGCCGAGGAGCTGTCGCGCACGCTGCAAGACATCCAGCTCGGTCTCCCCCGATCGACCGCGCTGAAGAACCTCGTCGAGCGCACCGACGTGCCCGACCTGCGCACCTTCGTGCACGCGGTGGCGCAGGCCGAGAAGTACGGCGTGCCCATCGCCCGCATCCTGCGGGTGCAGTCGGGCGAGCTGCGGGAGAAGCGCCGGCAGGCGGCCGAGGAACGGGCCATGAAGATCCCGGTGAAGATCGTGATGCCGCTGGTGCTCTGCATCCTGCCCGCGCTGTTCATCGTGGTCGGCGGGCCCGCCGCCATTCGGATCGCCAACTCCGGCCTCGGCGGCTAACCAGGTCCGCGCCACCTCTCCCACCAGCTCCAACTCAGCGCGTGGCGGTCCCCGTCGCCTTAGGATCACGGCCCGTGCTCCGCCGATGGCTGCTCCTCCTCTCGCTCGCTGCGCTCACCGGCGCAGGCGCGCTCGGCTCGTCCGCCACCGTCGGTGCCGCGCCCGCCCAGAAGACACCGAAGCTGCGCGTCCTCGTCACCAACGACGACGGCGTCGCCGCCGCTGGGATCGACGTCCTGGTCGAGGCGCTCCGCGAGCTCCGCCGGGTCAAGGTCACCGTCGTCGCCCCGGCCGAGAACCAGAGCGGAAAGGGAGACGCCACGACCCCGGGTGTCCTCTCTGCCACCGACACCACGACCGCGAGCGGCTTCCGCGCCACCGCGGTCGCCGGCACCCCGGCCGACAGCGTCCTCTACGGCCTCGAGGATGTCGTCACCAAGGAGCCCCACCTCGTCGTCTCCGGCATCAACGAGGGCCAGAACCTCGGGCCCGCGCTCGACATCTCCGGCACCGTCGGCGCCGCGCTCACCGCCGCTCGCGAGGGCATCCCCGCGCTCGCGGCGAGCCAGGGTCTCGGCGACGAGCCCGACTATCCCGAGGCGGCCGAGCTCGCGATCGACTGGGTGAAGGAGCACCGCAAGCGGCTCGTCCGGGGCCGGGTCGATCCCGACGAGATCGCCAACCTGAACGTGCCGACCTGCGCGACCGGCGAGGTGCGGGGACTCGTGGAGGTGCCGCCGCTGACGACGGGCGAGCTCCTGCCGCCCTCCGACTGCGAGTCGACGCTCGAAGACCCGCCCGACGACGTCGTCGCCTTCAGCAACGGGTTCGCGACCCTGAGCGAGATCCCCGCCGAGTAAGAAGCCTCCCACTACTCGCGGTGCATCGCCTCCGCGACCTCGCCCAAGGCCCCGCGCGGCGCCAGCGCCGGAATCTCGAAGACGACCTCGCGCAGCCTCCCCGTGAACGGGAACGGCGACACGTAGTCGTCGCACACCGGGAAGCCCCGGTCGCGCCCGATGAGCATGCCGGCGGCGCCGATCTGCCACCGGAACGGCAGGTCGGCCGGGAGCGCACCGTCGTGGACGACCTCACCGTCGACGAGCAACGTCACCGGCCCGCCGGCGGGTTGGCGACGCCGGTACTCGGCGCCCACCACGCGCGGCCCGGCCGGGACGGGCGCGGGCGTCGCGATCCGGTGGACGCCGCCGAACAGGTTGAAGGTGACGACCAGCGCGCCGTCGAGCAGGTACAACGCCCAGCCGTTGTTCCAGTCGCCGAGCGCGCACAGGACGCCCTCGGCGCCGCGATCGGGGACCTCGACGTCGGCCAGCACGCGGAATCCGCCGCCGAGCGGTGGCATGGCGTCCTCCGCGATCGGCCCGCCGCCGGGCCGGTACACCGTGCGGAAACGAGGCGGGTGGGGTGAGGGCTCGAGCGCGACCGCGCGTCCGATGAAGCTGTCGTCGAGAGGCAACACCTGGTTGCGGCCGGCCTCGGCCCACCACACGTCCATCAGCTGGCGGACGCGCTCGGGGTGCTCGTCCGCGACGTCGCGCGCCTCCGCGAAGTCGGACCCCAGATTGAACAGGCACCACCGGTCGTCCTCGAAACGGCGGCTGCCCTCGAGCGCCTCGCGCTCCACCGTGAGCTGCTTGCCGACGTGGTCGGTCGTCGCCTTCCATCCGTCGTGGTAGACGGCGCGGCTGCCGAGCATCTCGAAGTACTGCGTCGACCGAGGCGCGGCCGCGTCGCCGTCGACGAAGGTCGGGAGCAGGCTGGCGCCGTCGACGCGCTGCTGGGCATTGCCGTCGATGCGATCGGGAACGGATACTCCGGCAACATCGAGGATCGTCGGCATCAGGTCGACGACGTGACAGAACTGGTCTCGCACCTCACCCCGCGCCGCGATCCGTTCGGGCCAGTGCGCGATGAGGGGCGTGCGCACACCGCCCAGCCACGTATAGCGCTTCCAGAGCCGGAGCGGGGTGTTGCCCGCCCATGCCCAACCCCAGGCGTAGTGGTTGTAGCCCCGGAACCCGCC
>JBOGFJ010000150.1:0-9440 GCA_050743385.1 Acidimicrobiia bacterium | reverse complement strand
CTCGACGACGAGACGCTCCGGACCTCGCTGGTCGAGCGCGGGCACCGGCGGGCGAGGTCGTTCTCGTGGACGCGGGCAGCCGATGGGCTCGTCGGGCTCTACAGGCGGCTCCACACGGCGGCGGTCGCGTCGTGAAGGCGATCGTCACCGGCGCCGCCGGCTTCGTAGGCGGGCATCTGGTGGCCCACCTCGAAGCGCGCGGTGACGAGGTCATTCCCCTCGACCGCCACGGCGGCGATGCCGTCGACGTCACTGACGCCGACTCGGTACGCGCCGCGGTGACCGCCGCGCAGCCTGACGCCGTCTTCCATCTCGCGGCGGTGAGCCACGTCGGTGACAGTTGGAGCGCACCCGCGCGCGTGCTCCGGGTCAACACGGAGGGCACGCTCAATGTGCTGCGGGCGTGCATCGACGCCGAGGTGGCAAGGGTGGTCGTAGTCGGGAGCGCCGACGTGTACGGCGCGGTTGCAGAGCGGGACCTTCCCCTCACCGAGGACACTCCGTCGCGGCCTCTCACTCCGTACGGCGCCAGCAAGGCCGCCGCCGACCTGCTCGCGCTCCAGGCGTTTCTCGGTGACGGCCTAGCGACGCTTCGGGTGCGCGCGTTCAACCACACCGGTCCGGGTCAGGACACCAAGTTCCTCGTCCCGGCGCTGGCAGCACGGATCGCCCGGGCCGAGCGCGAAGGCCGCACCGAGGTCGCCGTCGGTGCGCTCGAGCCCGTCCGCGACCTGAGCGACGTCCGCGACGTCGTGCACGCGTACCGGTTGCTGGCGGAGCGGGGTGTGCCCGGCGAGGCGTACAACGTGTGCTCCGGTCGGGGTGTGAGCGTCGCCGAGGTGGCGGAGCGCCTCGTGCGGCTGTCGGAGCACAGCCTGCGCATCACCGTCGATCCCGATCTCGTGCGGCCGGTCGACGTGCCTCGGCTGGTCGGCGACCCGTCCAAGCTGCGCGCCGCCACCGGATGGGACCCGGTGGTCCCGCTGGAACGCACCATCGCCGACGTGCTCGCCGAGGCGCGGGACGGAGCTCGGCGCGGGTGAGTTCACGTCGGAGCCCGGCGGGGCGTGCAAGGATCTACGGTTCATGACCGAGAACCCGACCGGCTCGCGGCTGGTCGTCTTGGGCCAGGGCTATGTCGGCCTGCCACTCGCCGTGCGAGCCGTCGAGATCGGTCTCGACGTCGTGGGCTTCGACGTGGACGACGCCATCTCCAAGCGCCTCGCGGCCGGCGATTCCCAGGTCGAGGATGTGGCGCCCTCACGCTTGCAGGCTGCTCTCGACTCCGGTCGCTATCGACCGACGAGCCGCCCCGAGGATTGCGCCGGGTTCGACATCGCCGTCATCGCGGTGCCCACGCCGCTCAAGGACGGCAGCCCCGACCTCTCCCACATCGAGGGGGCGGGGGCGACCATCGGCCGGCGGTTGCGACCGGGCGCGACGGTCGTGCTCGAGTCGACGACCTATCCGGGCACCACCGAGGAGCTCCTCGTGCCCATCCTCGAGGAGGGATCGGGCCTGAGCGCCGGCGCCGACTTCCATGTCGGGTACAGCCCCGAGAGGCTCGAGCCCGGCAACCTCAGCCACGACCTGGTGAGCACGCCGAAGTTGGTGTCGGGAATCGACTCCGAGTCGCTGCGGGTGGTGCAGTGCTTCTACAGCCGCCTCGTCGACACGACCCGGCCGGTCGCGAGCCCGAAGGTCGCTGAGCTGGCCAAGCTGCTCGAGAACACGTTCCGGCACGTGAACATCGCGCTCGTCAACGAGATGGCCATGTTCGCCAACGACCTCGGCATCGACGTGTGGGACGTCATCGAGGCCGCCTCGACCAAGCCCTTTGGGTTCATGCGCTTCGAGCCCGGCCCGGGTGTGGGCGGGCACTGCCTTCCCATCGACCCGAGCTACCTGTCCTGGCAGGTCCGGCGCCGCCTCGGCCAGTCGTTCCGGTTCGTCGAGCTCGCCAACGACGTGAACGACAACATGCCCGATTACGTCGTGAGTCGCCTGACCGTGGCCATGAACCGCCGTCGCCGGGCGGTCAACGGGAGCCGCGTTCTGATCCTGGGGCTCGCGTACAAGCGCAACACGAGCGACGCACGGGAGGCACCGGCGACGCGGATCGTCCGGCAGCTCCTGGCCTTGGACGCCGATATACGAGTGGTCGACCCGTACGTCGACGACCGCTGGCTCGACCCCCGCGTCACCCGCGTCGAGCTGACGGCAGACGAGATCTCAGCCGCCGACGCAGTCGTCGTGGTGGCCGACCACGACGCGTTCGACTACGACCTCGTGGCCCGCCACGCGCAGTACGTCTTCGATACCCGCCACCGCGTGACCGGCGAGCAAGTCGAGTACCTGTGACCGTTCGGCAGCCGGGGAGCGTGTTCCGCGGCTATCGGCGCTGACGGCGGATAAGCCGCGCGTAGACGCGCCGCAGCGGCTCTATCACCCGGAACGACTTGGTGGATGTGATCGCGTCGAGCTCCGCTCGAGCCGCGTCGAGTGCCCGCCGGTCTACAAGCAGCGGACCCTCGGCAGCGCGGACGGACCGGCGCGGTTCCTGGCAGAACCGGTCGAGCGGATCGATGGTGCGTTCCCAGTTCAGGCGCTCCCTTGCCAGCAACTGGGCGTTGGCGCTGCGCCGCTTGACTTCACCGGGGTCGTCGAGGATCCCGCGCAACAATGTGTCCAGAGCAGGCGCGTCCTCCGGATCGGCGATCCATCCCGCTTCGTACTCACGGATCATCGGGGTGAGCTCGCCGTAATCGTGGTAGACGACGGGAAGGCCGCACCAGAGGTATTCCACCGTTCGAGTCGTGAAGGCGAGCTCGCGCTCGTTGTTCCGGCGCATGAGGTCGATGGCAACGTAGGACTGTCGGTAGCTGTCGAGGAGCTCGTCACGGGGTCGCAATCCGTGAACCGTGACCCGGCTGGAAGTCCGCAGCCGGCTCTCGATGTCCTCGAAGACGCCGATGTCCATATCGAACTGCGGGTGACGAGCCCCGTAGAAGTCGAGCCGGCCCTTGTTTTCCGACTCCAACACCGAGATGAGCGTCGTGAGCCCCAGCGTGGGGTCCTGCCACGGCAGGAACATCCCCCCATAGACGAAGTTGACCTCGGAGGAGGTCCACTGGTGCTCGGGCGCATCGGGGGGGAGAGAGACCGGGATCGCGGCGATCGACTCGGTCGTGGGATCACCCCCCGCGAGGATGAGCCAGGGAAGGAAATACTTTCGCTGCTGTTCGCCCGCACAGCTGATGAAGTCGGCCCGCCGGAACGCCGCGAGCTTCGCCCGGGCCAGCTCGACCTCCTGGTTCCCCGCGCGCCGCTGGAATGCCGCCTCGACCATGAGCGGACCGTGGAGATCGAGCGCGATCGGGACGTCGAGGTCGGCGGCGGCACTGAGGCGCGGCCAGTGCTGGAAGACGAGTACATCGGCCGCGGCGGCATCGATCGCGGACCGAACGTTGTCGTCGTCGTACAGCAGAGGACCGTCCTGACCGCTAGGGAGCCTGGTGGCGACGGCGCTCCGAGGCATCGCGAAGCGCACGTCGTGCCCTCGCGCCCGTAACCCCTGGCCCAGCCCCCACGCCCTGAGCCCGCTCCCGCTCACTGGGCAACCCGGATAGGGGAGTCCGTCGTTCGCAACCACCAACACCGAGCGGACGGTCATCGCGGTTTCCCGATCAGTGGACGAGCCCCTTGCGCTCGAGCTCGGCGGCCGCACGGGCCGTCAGGTTCTCGGCCTCCTGGGTGCGCATCCATTTCGCCAGGTCGACCAGGCCCGCATCGAGGTTGATCGACGGCGCGAACCCCAGCTCGGCGATTCTCGAAATGTCGGCATAACAGTGGCGGATGTCGCCGGTTCGGAAACGGCCGGGGATCTCGGGCTCGATCCCGGCGATCCCGAGCGCCTTCTGGAGAGCGGTGTACAGCTCGAGGAGGTTCGTGGGCGATCCCGTCCCGACGTTGAATACCTGCCCCGCAATCGCGCCCGGGTCGGTATCGAGTGCGATCAGGTTGGCCTGCACGATGTCATGCACATGGACGAAGTCCCGGGTCTGGAGCCCGTCCTCGTAGACCGTCGGGGCCTGCTCGTTGAGCAGGCAGGACCCGAAAATGGCCGCAACGCCGGTGTATGGATTGGAGAGCGCCTGGCGAGGACCGTAGATGTTGAAGTAGCGCAACGCGACCGTCGGTACGTCGTACGCTCCCCCCACGAGCAGGCAGTACTCCTCCTGGTCACGCTTGCTCAGCGCGTAGACAGACGTCGGCTGCAGCGGCTTGTCCTCGGTGGTGGGTACCGGGATCGCCGACTCGCCGTCGGGTCCGAACATCTCCCAGTGCCTCTCGGCCAGCTGCGAGTCCGAGCGAGGCAGCGGCGCGATGCTCGCGCCGCCGGGGAGGTGGTACTCGCCCTCGCCGTAGATGCTCATCGATGACGCCACGATGAGCCGTTCGAGCGGCTGGCGCCGGTCGACGATCACTTGGAGGAGTGCTGCGGTTGCCTGCGTGTTGCGGGCCACGTAGCGCTCGATCTCGTACATGCTCTGGCCGACACCGACGGCAGCGGCGTGGTGGGATACGACGTCGATCCCGTCGAGAGCCTGCTCGAGCGTTGCCCGGTCGCCGACGTCGCCGACGACGAGCTCGGCATCAGGGTGGAGGTATTCGGGCCGGAAACCGGGCTCGGTCGCGTCGGGCCCGTGCACCTGCGGCTCGAGACGATCGAGCACGCGGACACGGTGGTCACGTGCGACGAGCTCGTCGACCAGGTGCGAGCCGACGAAACCGGCACCGCCGGTGACCAGGATGTGCTTCGTCACGCGCAATCGCCTCCTGCTGACATCGCGATCTCGAGCGCGGGAGCTCGTGCGGAGCTTCCGAGCGTAGCAATGGGTACTGGGGTGAGCCCGAAGGGCGGGCCTCAGTGGGTACCTCTCTGCCTCCGCAGTGCAGACCGCGACCGACGCAGCGCCCCAGAGGTGGCCCGGATCACGCGGTAACCGACGCCTCGCAAGCCGGGAGGCACGGCGCGAGGCGTGGGTCGCGCGTGGCGCGCCCGCTCGACGATCTCGGATGTCGGGATCAGCGAGTGGGGGATGTGCGTTTCGTCGCGGGCATGTTGATGCAGCCAGGACAGATACGGGCTTGGGTCGCAGACCACGTCGGGAAAGTGCTCCTGCAGGTCCGGCCGGCCCTTCCACAACTCGTAGAGGTACCGCGAAATCACTGGCAGCCGTTCGGGCACTAGTGGGTCGTTGAGCCACGTCATGAGCGCATCCGCATCGTCCGGGTCAGGTGCGCCCGACGGCCGCGCGCCCGGGTCGCCGAGCAGGCGGCGAGCGACCGCGGCAACCGTCTCTCCGGCGACTACGGGCGGGGTAGGGATCAAGACATACGGAATGTCGGTCTCCTCGTATGCACGGTTGCCGAGCCAGGAGAGATATGCCGCTGCATCGCGCTCGACGTCGGGGAAGTGCTCCTGCATGTCGGGCCGCGCCTTCCAGAACTCGTACAGGTAGCGCGACACCGCGGGCCACGGTTCGGGCACCACCGGTTCGTTCAGCCAGGCGAGAAAGCGCTCCACATCCTCGGGGAATGGCGCGCCTGGTGCCTGCGGTCCGTGCTCACCGAGGAGACGGCCGATCACCGCGTCGACCGGCGTGCCGTCTGGCAGCCAGTCGTACTGGTATCGACGGATGCCTTCCTCCCGAGGCTCCACCCGCCACCCGCGCATGAAGAAGGAGCGCCAGGTCGCCGGAGGTGCCGGTGCATGCCGGAGGCTCTCGATCTCGCGCAAGAGCACCGGAGCGCAGGCTTCCACGGATCGTTCCGATCGAATGCGCTGCGCCGCCCGGACGCCCCGCTCGCGGGCGTCGATGGGATTCGCGACGACGCCACGCATGAGCACGGCCGCGTGGTCGAGATCGGGCTCGGCCCATCGGCTCGTTGCGGGGTACGGCTCCGACCCCGGTCCGATCGGGCGCATCTCGTACTCGACGAGATAGCTGTCGTCCTCGTCCATGAACTCCAGGTTCCCGGAGTAACCCGTCGTGATGACCGGCTTGCCGAGCAACATGGCCTCGGCGATGGTGAGCCCGAAGCCCTCGGAACGGTGGAGCGACACGTACCCATCACAGGACGCGAGGAGTGCAACCCGTTTCTCGGGGGGCACCTGACCATCGATCACGATCACGTCACGACGGCCGCATGCTGCGTCCCGTACCGCCTGTCGCGCCGCCGGCCGGTGCTGACCGTTGATCGACTTGAGTACCAGAACCGGCCCCTCGTCGGGTCCGAACGCCCGTGTGAATGCCTCGACCGCGCCTACTGGGTTCTTTCGCCCCGGCACACTCAGGAAGTCGAACGAGAAGTAGAAGACGAACCGGTCCTCGGGGAGGCCGAGATCGCGACGAGGGATAGTGGCCGGGACATCCGGCACGCGGATAGGGACGGGAACGGTCCGTACCGGCTTGGGCGAAACCGACGCGATGGCGTTGCGGGTGAAGTCGCTCGCGACCCAGATCTCGTCGACGAGGTCGAGTGCTCCGTGGATCGGGAGCTCGAAGTCTTCGACCTCCCAGAACCACACCCCAATGGTCCGGCGCCCGGCGAAGAACTCCGGGCCGAGCTGGCTGGCCACGTCGGGTGTCTGCGCGGCGTTGACACACAGGATATTGATGTCGTAGCCGGCCCCCGACGGCGGTCCCGCCTCGACGGTGCCCACTTCGCGGGGGCTCATCGTCTCGCCATGGCTCACAGGAGCCACAGGGGCGCCCGCGTGTCGGACCGCGTCGACGAGCACGCGTCCGACCTCGCCGATGCCGGAGACCGCGTCGAGGTAGCCAACGAGGTTCACACCTGGTTGGGGCGCAAAGCGAGGACGGGCAGCGCGGCGCAACGCGACCTCCTGCTGGACGAGCTCGGGAGACGGGTGCACGCATCGCGGGAGATGCCGTTCCGCGGCACCGATCGCGAGAACCCATTCGAGGTAAACGGCGACGGTTCGTCCGGCGAGCGACGGGAACCGCTGACGAAGGTCGTCGCTATCGATCCACAGTCGCGCGAGGTACCGCGAGATCGTGGGCTCAATCGGCGGGAAAGCCGGCTCGTTGAGCCACCGTACGAACGCGTCCTCACCCTCGGCAGTGAACGGGTTCGGTGGGAGCGGGCCGCCGTGGTCGCCGGCTTCGGTCACTGCCGCGCGGTAGAGGCCCCGCATCAGGTCGTCCACGACACCGCCGTCGTCAGGGAGCACGCCGTACCCGTACGAGGTCTCCTTCTGATCCCATCCCGCGGCGCGGAGGGCTTGGCCGTACTCCCCCGCCAGCGCGTCGAGCTCGGGCCGCTCACCGAGCACGAGCGGTGCTCCCGCTTGGCGGAGCTGGGCCCAGTCGGGGTCGTACCCCTGAAAGCGGAACGATCGCAACGGCCGACCGTCGATCTCGAAGCCATCATCGGTTCGGCGCACGGCTCGACCGCTCAGGTTCCACGCCGCCACCTGGTAACCCGGATCGCGCATGACGTGGGCACCGAACATGCCCGGTGTGAGGTCGAGCCACGCCACCGTCTCCCCGGGGCGTGCCAGCCTCTGCTGCCACCAGTTGAGAATGTCGTCGTGACCGCGACCGACGGCGACCAGGCCGTCGTCGAGCGCGCTACCCGCTCGCAGCGCGGCATCGGTATCGGCGTCGTGAGGGGATGGCGGCTGCACGAGTCGTGGGACCACGACCAGTCCGTGCTCCTCAGCGAGGGGGGCGAGGTCGTCGAGCGGCGCGTAGATGCAGACGTCCGGCGCAAGGAAGAGAGCGTTCGGCGCGCCCCGAGCGAGGATCATGCGTACCAGCGCCGGCGTCAGCGCGGCGACGAGACCCGCCTGGTCGTGGACGAGCGCGAGGTGCGCGAGATCGCCGGGAGCGAGACCGATCGCGGACGCACGCACGACGTCGAAGCACTCCTCGTCACCGG
Source organism: Acidimicrobiia bacterium (assembly GCA_050743385.1). Taxonomy (GTDB): domain Bacteria; phylum Actinomycetota; class Acidimicrobiia; order IMCC26256; family JACDBD01; genus JACDBD01. The sequence goes on along the minus strand of JBOGFJ010000150.1, from coordinate 1,469 downwards.
TGCACTCCTCGGCAAGATCGTCGATGACGAGCACTGTGAATGTCGCGCCGCGATGGTGATCGAGGAACGAGCGGGCGAGCACTCGGGCAGCCGGAAGATCACGCCGGGCGACGACGGTACAGGCGTCCACGGAGGCGCCATCCTCGCATCCGCGGTCCCGAGATGGCGACTCCGACAACCTCACCGGCGGTTCACGGCATCTGCCGCACCAACCAACCGAGCAACGCCGCGACGGCGCGAGGATCGTGTCGGAGGCGGTGCCCAGCCGCATGGACCAACCGGAGCTCGGCGCTCGGGCCTGCCGCGTCGCACAAGGCTCGCGCATCGGCAGGCGTTACGACGCCATCTCCGGTGCCGTGCAGTACGAGGAGCGGTCGGGGTGCAAGCGCTTGCGCGCACGCACGCGGGTCAAGTGCTCCCACCTCGCGGCCCCACGCAGGGACGTCGGCCGGAAAGCCGGGCGTGCGCACCATGCCTACCAAGCGGGCGTGCTCGAGCAGCCGGACGGGGTTCCGCGCCCACGCTTGGAAGGAGGCCGGGGCAGCAAGCGTGGCGACTCCTCGGACACCGGGGTCGGCCGCGCCCTCGCACAGCGCCAGCGCTCCACCCTCGGCCACGCCCGCCACGCAGACACCGGCGGCGCGCTCTCTGAGCGCGGCGATCGCCGCCCGCAGATCGGAACGCCACCCCGCGAACGAGAAGTCTCCCTCCGACAGTCCCGTGCCCCGGAAGTTGAACGCCAGTGCCGCCCACCCCGTTTCACGCGCCACCCGATCGGCGAGCTCCGGATACGTGGCCGCCGAGCTGGCCGCGCCCCGAGGCCCTCGCGGGAACCCGTGGCAGAGCACCAGTCCCGGCACGCTTCTCGAACCGGAGGCTGGGAACGCGAAGGACGCGGCGAGCCGCAACCCGTCCGACGTGATGCTCTCGTCCACTCGTCCCCTATCCTGACTGTTGTGGTGGTACCCGCGTTCAAGGAGTGGGCGGTGATCGTGCGCGCCCTCCTCGAGGGCGAGCAGATCATCGACGTGCGCAAGGGTGGCCTACGAGAAGATGGCCGCCACTTCGGCCTGCACGCCACTCGGCTGTGGCTGTACCCGACTTCGGAGCACCAACGCCCCGACCTGCTCAAGGCCGCATACCGCCACACCGTCGAGCTCAGCCCCGGCTCACCCGTGGGCGAGGCGATCCGGATCGAGGGGTGGGCCGACATCGTCGGCATGGCGACGCTCACCGAGCCCGAGCAGCTCACACCGCTCGACTCCAAGCTGATCTGGACGCGCGACTACGCCGAGTCTCGCCTGAAGTGGAAGAAGCGCGATCCGCTCTGGGTGCTCGCGCTGCGAGTGCATCGCCTCGGCGAGCCCGTGACCGTCCCGTGGCGCGACGAGTACGGCGGTTGCACGTCGTGGGTCGAGCTCGACGGCCTTCCCGACGACCCTGCCGCGCTGCCGGCCGAACCGGTGCTC
>JBOGFJ010000149.1:0-4933 GCA_050743385.1 Acidimicrobiia bacterium | reverse complement strand
CCCGAGGCGGAGCCGGCTGCCGGGCGGCCCGATGCGCCGGCAGCTCCGGGGGAGCCGGCGCGCCGGATGCCGCCGCCGGTGCCACCCGGCATGGTCGCCGACTCACCAGAAGCGCTCGACGCGATGCTCCGCGCGCAGGGGACGGTGCTCGTCGTCGACGGTTACAACGTGTCGATGGAGGGCTGGGGCGGCGCCGCGCTCGTCGATCAGCGCGAACGACTCGGAGCTGCGCTCGCCCGTCTTCATGCCCGCACGCGCTGCCGGGTGACGCTGGTGTTCGACGGCGCCGGCGTGGAGGGCGTGCGGCAGCTGCGCCGCCCGGGAGTGCGTGTCGTGTTCTCCTCACCGGGGGAAGAGGCCGATCGGGTCGTGGTGCGCGAGGTGTCGCAGCTGTCGAAGCGCGTACCGGTGGTGGTGGCATCGTCGGATGCCGAGGTGCGCGCCGACGCCGAGCGCCACGGGGCGGCGGCGGTCTCGGCGGCGACGCTGCTGGGTGTGTTACGTCGTTAGCAGGCGGTGCAGCTCATCTCGCTGGCGTCGGCGAGGACCGTGTAGACCTCCCACCGCTCGCCGTCGGGGCCCTCGACCCACGTCTTGTCCTGCACTGCGTAGCAACACGAGACCTGGTCCTCGGTTGCGGTGTCGAGGCCGTCGTCGCGCAGACGGGCGTCGGTCGCGACCACCTGGTCGGTCGTCTCCACCTCGACGCCGAGGTGGTTGAGGGTCCCGCCCTCGGCATCCTCGAACAGCACCAGCTTGAGCGGGGGATCGGCCACCGCGAAGTTGGCGTAGCCGGGCTCGCGCTTGGCGGGCTCGACGGCGAAGAGCTTGGAGTAGAAGTCGACGGCGGATTCCAGGTCGGTGACGTTGAGGGCGAGCTGCACACGGGACATGGGGGCCTCCTGCAGAGCGATCGACGAACGGTCGATATCGATGACCGTCGATATCTTGCCTGAAGCATCGATCAATGTCAATATGTGCTGGTGGAAGAGCTCTGTTGTCCCCCCGTACTCGACGGCGCCCTGGGCGAGGAGCCGGCCGGCGAGCTCGCCGCGCTCTTCAAGGTCCTCGGCGATCCGGCCCGGCTGCGGCTGCTCAGCCTCATCGCGGCCACCCCGGGCGGAGCGTGCACGTGCGACCTGGTCGAGCCCCTGGGCCGCTCGCAGCCGACGGTGAGCCATCACCTCAAGGCGCTGCGCGAGGCGGGCCTCATCGAGGGTGAGCGGGTGGGCGCGTGGATCTGGTACCGGGTCGTCCCCGAGCGCCTGGAGGCGCTCCGGGGTGCGCTCGCGCCCGTGGCACCGGAGGCTGCGGCAACCGCCTAGGTTCCCCCGACCATTCTGGCGCTCCCTTCCCCCGCCGGAGACCAGAAAAGTGACGCCAAAACGTAGCTGTCACAGCCCGGCGCGATGCTCACGGCATGAGAATCGACTGTGACGAGTGCCGGATGCAGCACACCTCGGCGTGTGACGACTGCGTCGTGACGTTCATCCTCGGCCGGGAGCCCGGCGAGGCGGTAGTGATCGACGCCGAGGAGGAGCGCGCCGTCCGCCTCCTGGCGAACGCCGGGCTGCTGCCCGGCTTGCGCCAACAACGCCGCGCCGGCTGAGCGCGCGCGGCTGCGTCAGCCGGCTACTTCCGCCCGCAGCGCCGCCACCGTCGACTGCTCCTTCGGCCGGTGCGCGAACGGGTCGTAGCGGAAGATCCGCATCGCATTCTCGTGCGTCATCTTCGTCACCTCGTCGCCGGGTACGCCGTCGAGCTGCTTGGCCACCGACTCGGGGGAGTGAGGCCAGCTCGAGTCGGAGTGCGGGTAGTCGCACTCCCAGGTGATGTTGTCGATCCCGATGGCGTAGCGATCTTCCACTCCGGCGTGGTCGCTGATGAAGCAGAACGTGAAGTGCCGGCGCGCGACGTCGCTCGGGAGCGTGTCACCGAAGTCCTGGTGCGTCCAGAACCGGTGCTGCTGGTACACGTAGTCGATGCGCTCCAGCCAGTAGGGGAGCCACCCGGTCCCGCCTTCCGAGAGCGCGAACTTCAGCGTCGGGAACCTCCGCAGCACCTGCGACCACAGCAGGTCGGTCGCGGCCTGCATGGTGTTGAGCGGCGTGAGCGTGATCATGATGTCGATGGGCGCGCCCGGCGCGATCTCGAGCGTCGTCGACGACGACCCGATGTGCAGGCAGATGATGGTGCCCTCGTCGGCGCACGCCTCGAAGAACGGGTCCCAGTGGTCGCCGAAGATGTGTGGCCAGCCGAGCTTGAACGGGTTCTCCGAGAACGTGACCGCGTGGCACCCCTTCTTCGCCACCCGGCGAACCTCGTCAGCCATGAGCTGCGGGTCCCAGATCGGGGGGACCGACAGGGGGATGAACCGGCCGGGGTGGGAGCCGCACCACTCGTCGATGTGCCAGTCGTTGTAGGCCCGCACCATGTTCAGCCCCATGTCGAGGTCCTTCGAGCGGCTGAACAGCTGCCCGCAGAACTGCACGAAGCTCGGGAAGCACATCGAGCCGAGCACGCCGTTGCGGTTCATGTCGCGCACCCGCTCGTCGATGTCGTAGCAGCCCGGCCGGATCATCTCGTAGCTGGTGGGCTCGATGTTGTACTCCTCGGGCGGTCGGCCCGCGACCGCGTTGAGCCCGATGTTGGGGATCTCGTTCCCCTCGTAGACCCACACGTCGGTGCCGTCGTCCTTGCGTACCGACCGGGGCGCGAGCTCCATCCACTTCTCGGGAAGATGGCCCTCGAAGAGGTCGGGTGGCTCGACGACGTGGTCGTCGACGCTCACGAGGATCAGGTCGTCTGCTCGCATCGGAACCCCCGGTACACCATCGTTCACTGACGACCGTGTCAGCCTACCGAGCGACGGGGCCGTCGGCCGCCAGCCGCTCGAGGTCCTCCACCCAGCCGTCCATCCCCGGCCAGGTCGATTCCACCAGCCAGCTCGCGCCGGCGTCCTCGTACTCCGACGCGGGCACGCCCGGGGCGGCGCAAGCGACGATCTCGACACCGTCGCCGCCGACCGCTGCCACCGCCTGCGCCGTGACCTCGGGGCCCGCCGGCGAGCCGTCGGGCTGGATGGGCACGAAGGCCTCCCAGCGGCGGGCCCGCTCGACGGGCCCGCGGTTCGGCCACTTGCCCGCGATCCAGATCGGCGGCCGGGGCTGCTGGCGCGCCGCGGGACGAAGGTCGGCATCCACGTCGAACCGCTCGCCGCGGTGGTGTACGGGACCGCCGCGCAGGAACCGGTCGACGAGCGTCAGGCCTTCGTCGAGCAGGGCGGCGCGCTCGCGTGCATCGGTCGACTCGCCGAACGCGCCGTACTCGTCGGGGGCGGGCTCGCCGATGCCGACACCGAGCACGGCTCGGCCGTCGCTCAGGTGATCGAGGGTGATGACCTCCTTGGCGAGTTTCCACGGCCGCCGCCGGGGCAGGGGCGTCACCAGCGTCCCGAGCCGGACCCGTTCGGTATTCCCGGCGATGGCACCGAGCGTCACCCACGGGTCGACGACGTCGAGCCCGAGCTCGCGGACGAAGTGCAGATGATCCCAGAGGAAGACGCCGTCCCACCCAGCACGCTCCGCCGCGATGGCGATGCCGACGAGCCGGGCCGGATCGCCCATGTTCGGGATGCTGACGGCGTAGCGCACGCTCATGGTCTACACGCTGAAGCCGCGGTCTCCCTACACTCGTGCGATGTCGCGAGCGCGACCTGACGGCTCACCACGGCTCATCGGAACCGGTCGACGACGTGCCGGCTGACGAATGAGCGACGCGGATGCAGTGAACCTCGTGCTGCTCGTGCTCCGGGTGGCGACCGGGTTGATGCTGTTCGCTCACGGCTGGGTTCACCTGAAGCGAGTGCGGCAGGGTCCCGGCGTCGCCAACTGGTTCGGGAGCCTGGGGATGCGCCAGCCCGCGCTCAACGCCTGGGTGGTCACGCTCGTCGAGCTGGGAGGTGGGGTGATGCTGGTGCTGGGCCTGCTCACGCCGCTCGCGGCCGCGTCCGTGACCGGTGTCGTGGTCGTCGCCTGGATCACCAACCACTGGAGTGCCGGGTTCTTCGTGTACAACCGCCCCACCGAGGGGTGGGAGTACGTGATGATCCTCACCGTGTTGGGTATCGCGCTGGGAACCATCGGCGCGGGGGAGTGGTCGCTCGACCGGGCCTTCGACATCGAGTGGGACACCGCGACCAACTTCTGGGTCACCGTGGTCGCCGGGGTCGGCGGCGCGCTCCTGCAGCTGCTCGTGTTCTGGCGCCCGCCGCGAGCGCCAGCCACCGATTAGCCGGGAGCTGCCGCCGGTGTCGCCTCCGCCAGCTGTTCGCACAGCAGCGGGAGCACCTCGTGCCAGTCGCCCACGATGCCGACGTCGGTGTGGCCGAAGACGAGCGCGTCGGGCGCGGTGTTCACCGCGAGGATCGTCTTCGCCGCGCGCACACCGACCATGTGGTTGAACTTCCCGCTGAGGCCGAGGGCAACGTACAGGCGGGGCGCGATGCTGCGGCCCGTGATCCCGACCTGGCGGGCACGCGGGAGCCATGCCCGGTCGGTCACCTTGCGGGTGGCCGCGATCTCGGCGCCGAGCGCGTCGAGCAGCGGCTGCACCCGCGGGTACTCGTCCGGCGCGACGCCCGTGCCGACACCGACCACCACTGCCGCCTCCGCCAGTCGGTCGAGGTCGTCCTCGCGCGTGCGCTCGACGACGCGCACCCGGCCGCGCGGCCCGACCCGCACGATGTCGGTGGGGGGCGCGGTGGCCTCCCGCGGCTCGAGCACCGGGAGCACGCCCGCCCGCACCGTCGCCATCTGCACCGGTGACGATGCCGAGATTGCGGCTACGAGCTGGCCGCCGAACGCCGGCTTCCACGCGACGAGGCGTCCGTCGTCGGCCTCGAGGCCGACCGCGTCGCCGGTGAGCCCGGCGC
>JBOGFJ010000148.1:0-4616 GCA_050743385.1 Acidimicrobiia bacterium | reverse complement strand
CGGCGGCGACCTGGTCGGTTCCCACCGCCAGTTGCGCCATGGCTGCGGTGATGGTCGTGCCGACGCCGAAGACGTCGCTCTGGAGGCGGGCGTCGCCGATCGAGCCCGCGGCGAGGGCGACCACCATCGTCTCGCCGATCGCGCGGGCGGCCGCCAGGAGCAGGGCGGCGACGATCCCGGAGATCGCCGCCGGGAACACCACGCGCATGACCGTCGTCATCCGGCGGGCGCCCAGCCCGTACGACGCCTCTCGCAGCGATTGCGGCACGGCCCGCATCGCGTCTTCGCTCACGGAGGCGACGAGCGGGGTCACCAGCACGCCGACGCCCAGGCCGGCGGCGGCGAGGCTGAAGGCGTCGGCTTCGCTCGAGACCCGCTGGACGATCTCGGGCCCGAGCCACTGCACCGCGAAGAAGCCGAGCACGATGCTCGGGATGCCGGCGAGCACCTCGAGGACGGGCTTGAGCAGCCGCCGGGCGCGCGGCTTGGCGTATTCGGCCAGGTAGATCGCGGCGCCGAGGCCGAGCGGGGCCGCCACCACCATCGCCACCGCGGTCACATAGAGCGAGCCCAGGAAGAGGGTGGCGAGATCGAAGCGCGAGACCCGCGGCGCCCACCGGTGGGGCTCGGTCCAGAGGTCGGCGAGCTCGATGTTGGTGAGGAACTCGACCGACTTGCCCACCAATGTGGCGACGATCGCCACACTGATGATCAGGGAGGAGAGGCCCGCGGTCAGGAAGACGACGCGGATCAGCCGCTCGCGGGCGTTCCGGCGCCGGTCGCCGCTGAGGTCGACCAGCTCAACCAATGGCGTTCCAAGCGTCGATGTTGGCCTGGCGGTCGGCCCTCGTCATGGGTACGTAGCCCGACACCCTCACCACGTCGGTCAGGTTCACCGGCGTCATGTAGAAGTCGACGAACTCCCTCACCGCGTCGTTGTCGGTCGCCCGGGCGTTGTTCGGGTAGATGAACAACGGCCGCGAGATCGGGTAGGTGCGCCGCTGGATCGTCGTTCGCGTGGGCTGCACGCACTCGCCGGTGTCGGGGTTGTACACCGCGACGGTGTCGAGGTTCTCCTTGCTCTCCTCGTAGAACGCGAACCCGAAGAAGCCGATCCCGTCGTCGGATCCGGCCACGCGCTGCACGATGTCGGCGTCGTGGGGGAACTGCCCGTCGGAGGCGAGCGGCTCCGTAACCTCCTCCTCGCCTTCGTCGTCGGTGTCGACCCTGTCGGCGGGGATCGCACCAGCCGCGAGGCGCTCCGCCATGATGTCCTCGTAGGTGATCTCGATGAAGGAGTCGTACGAGCCCGACTCGGGGCCGGGGGTGAACTTGGTGACGTCGCCTTCGGGGAGGGGCTCGTTCTCGCTCCCGAGCTCCTCGGCGAGCGCCTGCGCGCCCGGGAGGCTGTTGCCCGACTCGGGGCCGAACAGCGCGTAGATCTGCTGGAAGTCCATGCATTCGATGTCGCTGCTCTTGTTGACGACGATCGCCAGGCCGTCGATCGCGACCTGGAGCTCGGTGTACTCGATGCCGTTCGACTGGCACGTTGCCACTTCCGGCTCCGCGATCGGCCGGGAGGCGTCGGAGATGTCGGTCTCGCCGTCGCAGAACAACTGGAAGCCGTCGCCGGTGCCGGGCCCGTCGACGCGCACCGACACGTCGGGGTTCTCACCCGAGAACAGCTCGGCGACGAGCGACGTGATCGGCTCGACCGTCGACGAGCCCGAGACGCTCACCTCTCCCGACAGGTCACCGGCCGCCGATCCGGTGCACGCCAGCGCGAGCAGCCCCGTCATCGCTGACGCCGCGAGCCTCACGCGGCCGCGGGTGGCTCGCGACCGGGGAGCTCGCCGGTGACGATGAAGCGCGTCCACACGCCGATCCCGACGGCATGGTCTGCGACCCGCTCGTAGTACCGCCCGATCAGCGCCAGCTCCACGGCCATCTGCAGTCCGGCCTCGTCGGGCGTGAGCGCGCTGAAGATCGCCCGGAAGAGCTCCTTCTGGAGGTCGTCCATGACGTCGTCCATGTCGGGGAGGGCGGCGGCGAGCGACTGGTCGTTGTCGGCGAAGGAGTCGACCGCGAGCTGGAGCTGGCGGCTCGCCTGCGTGCCCATGCGCTCGATCAGCCCGCGGATCCGGGGCGGCAGCTCGGCGGGGTAGAGCCGGCGAACGGCCTTGGCCACGGTGACCATGAGGTCACCGGTGAGCTCGAGCTCGTGGAGGATCCGCAGGATCGCCAGCAGCGTGCGCAGGTCGACCGCCATCGGCTGCTGGAGGGCGAACAGCCCGTAGGCACGCATCTCGATCTCGTGCTCGAAGGCGTCGACGGCGTCGTCGTTGGCGAGCACGTCTTGCACCACGCTCAGCTCGCCGTCGAGCAGGGCCTGTGTGCCGGCGCCGATCGACTCGCCCACCATGGCGGCGAGGCGGATGACGTCCGACTTCAGGTCGGTGAGCTGCTCGTCGAAGCTCCTCCGGACGTCGTGCTCGGGATGGTGCTCCGGGGGTGTCTCGGGATCCGCCATCGCTGCTCCACCTTCTCGGGTGCCACCGTGCGTGTCACCGCCGCGGGCGCTCGTGCATTCTGCCGACGGCCAGGGGCGAGGCGCACAATTCCGCGGGGCGCCTCTCGAGTGTTCACCGGCTGTTTGCCCGTCGTCCACCCTCTCCTCGCACCGCGGCCAGGCGATGTCCGTAGCCTGGCGGAGGGTGAACGAGCCCCCGCGAACGAGCCCCGTCGGCGGAGGACGCCGAGTCGATGCAGAATGCCCCGTCATGACGCAACCGGAAACCGTCGAGGCGACACCGGAGCCCTCGACGCAGCAGCCGCAACCGGACGAGGCGACCGAGGTCGTCTTCCAGTTGCGAGACGTGTCGGTGCGCTACGGCGACGTCGCCGCGATCGAGGGCGTGACGTTCGACATCGGGGCCCGGCGGATCACCGCCATCATCGGGCCGTCCGGCTGCGGCAAGAGCACCTTCCTGCGCTGCCTCAACCGCATGAACGATCTGATCGTCGGCGCCCGTGTAAGCGGCACTCTCACCTACCACGGCGTCGACCTCTACGGTCCGAAGGTCGACGCGGTCGAGGTGCGGCGGCGGGTGGGCATGGTCTTCCAGAAGCCGAACCCGTTCCCGAAGTCGATCCGCGACAACGTCGCCTTCGGGCCCCGGCTCAACGGGAAGCGACGGGGGCTCGACGAGCTCGTCGAGCGGGCGCTCGTGCGCGCGGCGCTGTGGGACGAGGTCAAGGACAAGCTCTCGGGGAGCGCGTTGGCGCTGTCGGGCGGTCAGCAGCAGCGGCTCTGCATCGCCCGTTGTCTCGCGGTCGAGCCCGACGTGATCCTCATGGACGAGCCGTGCTCCAGCCTCGACCCGATCGCGACCGCGAAGATCGAAGACCTCATGGAGGAGCTCAAGCGCGATTACACGATCGTGATCGTGACGCACAATATGCAACAAGCGGCACGTGCGTCCGACATGACCGCGTTCATCACCACCGACGTGCGGGACGACTCCAGCCGGGTGGGGCACCTCGTCGAGTACGACCAGACGGAGAAGCTCTTCACCAACCCCTCCGATCCCCGCACCGAGGGCTACATCACTGGGCGCTTCGGCTGAGCCACCGACCGCCCGCCGGCGGGTGCGGGTGAGGCGATACTGGTGACCGTGATCGTGGTGCTGTTCCTGGTCGCCGTGGTCGTGGCGGTGTCGGTGATCGCGGTAGCGGCGACGCGACGAGCGCGCCGGCTCGACGCCCGGGTGGCGGCGGCCGAGCAGGCCTCGAGCTCGCTCCGGGAGCGCAGCGAGCACGCGGTCGCCGACCGCGAGCTTCTGCTCGAGGCGCTGCGGGCCAACGCCTCCGGCGTCGTCATCGTCGACGCCACGGGCAAGCTGATCGCCCGCAACCCCGTGGCCGAGCGGTTCAGCGGTGCCCGCCACGCCGACGCGCTCGCCGAGGAGGTGATCGCCGAGCTCCTCGAGCGCGCCCGTGCCGGCGAGCCCGGCGAGCGCGAGCTCCAGCTCTTCGGACCCCCGCGTGAGGTGCTCCAGGTGCGGGCGCTCCCGTTGCGTGACGGCGCCCGCATCGTGGGTGCGGCCGCGTTCGTGAACGACCTCTCCGAGGCTCGCCGGGTCGAGAGCGTGCGGCGCGACTTCGTGGCCAATGTCAGCCACGAGCTCAAGACGCCGATCGGGGCGCTGGCACTCCTCGCCGAGACGATGGCGGCCGAGAACGAACCGGCGGTGCTGCACCAGCTGTCCGACCGCGTGCTGCGGGAGGCCGACCGGCTCGCCCGCATCATCGACGACCTGCTCGATCTCAGCCTCATCGAGGCGCAGGAGGCGCCGATCCGCGAGTCGGTGCCGCTGCCGGGGCTCCTGCACGACGCGGCCGAGCGTGTGCACGCCGCCGCCGAGACTGTCGGCATCCCGCTGCGGGTCGCCGAGGTGAGCGACGCTCTCGTCGTCACCTGCGACCGCGGGCAGGTGGTGAGCGCAATCACGAACCTGCTGGACAACGCGCTCAAGTACTCGGAGGCGGGCCGGCCCGTCGAGCTCGATGCCCACGACGACGGCGAGCTCGTCTCGATCAGCGTGCGCGACCACGGC
>JBOGFJ010000147.1:0-26929 GCA_050743385.1 Acidimicrobiia bacterium | reverse complement strand
CGCGAGGGCCAGCGGCTTGGCGCCGTTGTCGACCTTGATGCCGGGGATGATCCCCTGCTTCTCGAGCAGCTCCACGAGCGGCGTACCATCGACCGCCGCCTTCTGGCGGATGGTCTCGTCGTAGAGGATCACGCCGCTGATCTCGTCGGCGACGTCGGCCCGGAACAGCATCTCCCGGTAGTCGCGGCGATTCTCCTCGGTCGACTCGACGCCGATGGAGTCGAAGCGCTTCTTGATCGTGCCGCTGCTCTCGTCGGCTGCGAGGATGCCCTTGCCCGGAGCGACGATGGCACGGGCGATCTTGTTGAGGCCGTTGATGTCGATGCTCACAGTGCTCACTCCCATTCGATGGTGCCAGGTGGCTTGCTGGTCACGTCGTAGGCAACACGATTCACCCCGGGGACCTCGTTGATCAAGCGCGACGAGATCCGCTCGAGGACGTCGTACGGCAGTCGGGCCCAGTCGGCCGTCATGGCGTCGTCGGAGGTCACGGCTCGGATCACGATGGGGTACTCGTACGTGCGGTCGTCGCCCATCACTCCCACAGTGCGGACGGCGGGCAGGACGGCGAAGCTCTGCCAGAGCTCACGGTACAGGCCGGCCCGCTTGATCTCCTCCACGACGACGGCGTCGGCCCGCCGTAGCACCTCGAGGCGCTCCGGCGTGATCGTGCCGACGATGCGTACCGCGAGGCCGGGCCCCGGGAACGGCTGGCGCCACACGATCTCCTCCGGGAGGCCGAGCTCCTCGCCAATGGCCCGGACCTCGTCCTTGAACAGGTTGCGCAACGGCTCGACGAGCTCGAAGTCCATCTCGTCGGGCAGGCCGCCGACGTTGTGGTGCGACTTGATCACGGCAGCGTCGGCCGTGCCCGATTCGATGATGTCGGGATAGAGCGTGCCCTGCACGAGGAAACGAGCGTCGCTGTGATCGCGCGCGACCTCCTCGAACACCCGGATGAACGTCTCGCCGATTGCCTTGCGCTTGCGCTCCGGGTCGATCACGTCGTCGAGCGCGTCGAGGAAGCGGTCGGCTGCCTTCACGTGCACGAGATCGACTTGGAACTGGCGCCGGAAGGTCTCCTCCACCTGGTCGGCCTCCGCCAGCCGTAGCAACCCGGTGTCGACGAACACGCATGTGAGCTGGTCGCCCACCGCCTTGTGCACCAGCGCCGCCGCCACCGCGGAATCGACGCCCCCCGAGAGCCCGCACAGCACCCGCTCGGAGCCGACGGCAGCCTGCACCTCGGCCACGGCCTGCTCGATGATCGAGACCTTCGTCCAGCCGGGCCGACAGGCGCAGACGTCGTAGAGGAACGACTTGAGGATCTCCTGCCCGCGCTCGGTGTGCACCACCTCGGGGTGGAACTGCACGCCGAACACCGCGCGCTCGCGATCCTCGAGCGCGGCGACCGGCGTACCCGGGGTCGTCGCGGTGACGGCGAAGCCCGGAGGCGGCGCGACGATCGAGTCGCCATGGCTCATCCACACCTGCTGCTCGACGGGCAGGTCGCTGAACAGCAGCGATTCCGCGCCGCTGAGCGACAGCGGCGTGCGGCCGTACTCGCCGGTGCCCGTGCGGCGCACCTCGCCCCCGAGCTGTTGGGCGACGAGCTGGGCGCCGTAGCAGATGCCGAGGACGGGCACGCCGGCGTCGTAGACCGCGGGATCGATCGAGGGAGCGTTCTCGACGTGGACCGACGCGGGCCCGCCCGAGAAGATGATTCCCTTCGGCCGGCGGGCCAGCATGTCGCTCACGGGCATCGTGCGGGGGACGATCTCGGAGTACACGTGCGCCTCGCGCACGCGCCGGGCGATCAGCTGCGCGTACTGCGCCCCGAAGTCGACGACGAGCACGGTGTCGAACGGGTCGGTGTTCACCGCGGCGCGCGGCGCATGAACCAGTTCGTGACTCCGATGACCGGCGCCTCACCCACGGTCTCGAAGCCGAACTTCTCGTAGAAGCCCACGTTCTCGGACTTGTCGGTCTCGAGGTACGCGAGCTCGCCATCGCGATCGGCGCGCGCGCAGAACGCCTTCATCATCGCGGTGCCGATGCCCTGCCCCTGCCGACCCGCGTCGGCCGCGATCGGGCCCAGATGCAGGTGACGCTCCTCGGGGTCGCGAGCTGCCCACGTCGTAAGCCACTCGTACAGTCGATCGACCGCGGCGGGGTCATCGCTCATCGGCGGGAACTGGTCGCGCGGAGTCTCGGCGAAACCGGCGAACGCACACGGCTCGCCGCTCCCGAGCCCGCAGGTACCCACGATTGTGCCGGCCTCGTCGGCGCGCAGCGCGTCGGGCTGCGTGGTCAGGACCATCTGGAACATCCCGGCGAGCTGCGCAACGCGGCGCTCGGGATCGTCGCCGAACGCGGCGACGTGGAGCGGGTTGTCGCGCATGCCGCGGGCGAGGACGCCCACGGCCGTATCGCGCTCCTCGGGCTTCAGCGGCGCGACGTCGACTGACACCGGCTCAGCGGCCCATCCCGATGCCCTGGGACCGTTGGAGGGACTTGCCCTCGGTGAGCAGCGCGGGCGCCACCATCACCTCCGCCTTCTGAAACTCCTTGACGGTGGCATAGCCCGTGGTGGCCATCGACGTGCGCAGCGCGCCGAAGAGGTTGAGCGTGCCGTCGTTCTCGTGCGCGGGGCCGACGAGGATCTCGCGCAGCGTCGCCTTCTGCCCGACGTGCACGCGCGCGCCCCGCGGCAGCGTGGGATGGAAGGTGGCCATGCCCCAGTGGTAGCCGCGCCCCGGCGCCTCGTACGCGCCGGCGAGCGGCGATCCGATCATGACCGAATCGGCCCCACAGGCGATGGCCTTGGCGACGTCGCCGCCGGTGCGCATGCCACCGTCGGCGATGACATGCACGTAGACACCCGTCTCGTCGAGGTGGCGAATACGGGCGCCGGCGGCGTCGGCGATCGCGGTGGCCTGCGGCACGCCGATCCCGAGGACGGCCCGGCTCGTGCACGCGTGACCGGGGCCGACACCCACGAGGATGCCGACCGCACCCGTGCGCATGAGGTGGAGCGCGGTCGAGTACGACGAGCACCCGCCGACGATCACGGGCATGTCGAACTCGCGGATGAACTTCTTGAGGTTGAGCGGCTCGGTCGACTTCGACACGTGCTCGGCCGACACGACCGTGCCCTGGATCACGAGCACGTCGAGGTCGGCTTCGACGACCAACTTCGAGTAGCGCTCGACCCGTTGCGGGGTGAGCGACCCGGCGGCGACCACGCCGGCGCCCTTGATCTCGGCGATGCGCTTGCCGATGAGCTCGTCCTTGATCGGCTCGGCGTAGAGCTCCTGCATGCGGCGAGTGGCCTTCTCGGCCGGCAGCGCCGCGACCTCCTCGAACACGGCCTCGACGTCGTCGTAGCGGGTCCAGAGCCCCTCGAGGTTCAAGCAGGCGAGACCGCCGAGCTCGCCCACCTCGATGGCCGTGGCCGGCGAGGTGACGCCGTCCATCGCCGCCGCCACGAGCGGCAGCTCGAAGCGGTACGCATCGACTTCCCAGGAGATGTCGACGTCCTCGGGATCACGCGTTCGGCGACTGGGCACGATCGCGATGTCGTCGAAGCCGTACGCCCGTCGCCCCGACTTGCCGATCCCGATCTCGATCTCCACGGCCCCTCCGTCCGGTCTCCGCACCGCTGGATCGCCCAGGATACCGCTCGTTTGCGCGGCCCCTACGGAGTCGGTTTCGGGCCCTCCGACGGGCGGGGCGCAGGGGGGTAGCCGAAGAGCGAGTGGGCTTCTCGAGCGATGGGGGGGCCTCCCCGGAGCCCCGCGTGGTTCCGTCGCGTCACCGACCGGCGGTGAGGTGCTCCAGGAACGACGTGAGCATCCGGGCGGTGGCGCCCCAGACGGTCTCGCCCGGGAGCTCGAAGAAGTGGATGGCCCGGTCGGGAAGGCCGACGTCCCAGCGCTCCTCGCGGTACACGCCGTCGTCGAGGAGCTCGGAGAGGGCGACGTCGAGGATCGTCGCCACCTCCCGCGGATCGGGTACGAGGGCGGGCCGCGCGGCCAGCAGGCCGACGAAGGGCGTGATCGTGAAGCGGGAGGCGACGGTCGAGATGCCGTCGAGCTCCCCCACCACCTCGACCGCGGCCCTGGGCAGGGCGATCTCCTCTTCGGCTTCGCGCAGGGCGGCGTCGAGCACGGTCATGTCGACGTCGGGCTGCACCGTCCCGCCCGGGAAGGCGATCTCGCCCCGGTGTGACGGCATGTGGTCGGGCCGCTTGGTGAGCACGACGCGGGCTTCCCCGGCCTCCTCGAACATGGCCATGAGCACGGCCGCGGCCCGGCTCCCGGGCACGACCAGCTGGGCTGGACGGGGCGGCGCGAGCAGGGCGCAACGTTCCCGCACCTCCGCGAGCGTGAAACGACGGGCCTCGACCGGCAGGTGTGCCCACGGCGGCGGCACGCCTGCCCGCGCGGTCGGCGGCCGCGGGAGCCGCTGCCGGCCGCCCCGCGTCGTCACGCCGGTGAGCGTACCGGGGCTAGTTTCGGGCCGACCGCGGCGTTGGGGGACGAACGTGGACTGGAACTTCGGGACGATCTTCGAATCGGTCGCCGACGCACTGCCAGACCAGGAGGCGCTCGTACAGGGCGAGCGGCGGCGCACGTGGCGGGAGTTCGACGACCGCGCCGGGCGGCTGGCGAACGCGCTGAGCGGGCTCGGGCTCGGTCCCGACTCGAAGGTTGCGTCGTACCTCTACAACTCGAACGAGTACGTCGAAGGGCTGTTCGCGACGTTCAAGATCCGGGGGGTCCCGGTGAACGTCAACTACCGCTACCTCGAGGACGAGCTCGCGTACCTGCTCGACAATTCCGACGCCGAAGCGGTGCTGTTCCACGGGAGCCTCGCCGAGCAGGTGGCGAAGGTCCGGGACCGCCTGCCGCGGCTCCGGGCGGCCATCCAGGTCGACGACGGGTCACCGCACCTCAAGGGCGCCCTCGGGTACGAGGAGCTGGTCGAGACCAACGAGCCGATGCCGCGCATCGAGCGCTCCGGGGCGGACTACCTCTTCCTCTACACGGGGGGGACGACGGGAATGCCCAAGGGCGTCATGTGGCGACAGGACGACCTCTTCGTCGCCCTCTCGGAGACGATCTATGCGCTCCAGGGACTGCCGACGCCCGAGACGGCGGCCGACTGCGGGCGGATCGCCCGCCAGAACCTCGACAACGCCAACGCGCCCGTGCACCTGCCGGCGTCGCCGCTGATGCACGGCACCGGCCAGTTCACGACGTTCCAGTCGCTCTTCCTCGGCGGCACGATCGTGACCCTCGAGGGCCGCCATTTCGACCCCGACGAGCTGTGGCGGGTCGTCGCCCGCGAACGCGTCACCAACATGGCGATCGTCGGCGATGCGTTCGCCAAGCCGATGGTGCGCGCACTCGAGGATGCGGAGGCGAGGGGCGATCCCTACGACATCTCGTCCGTACGCCTCACGATCAGCTCCGGCGTGATGTGGAGCGCGCCGGTGAAGCAGGCGTTGATGGACCGCCAGCCGATGATCTGCTTCGACTCGCTCGGTTCGAGCGAGGGGGTCGGGTTCGCCAACGCGATCAGCGCCCCGGGCGCCAAGACCGAGACCGCGAAGTTCACGATCGGCGCCTACGCCAAGGTGCTCACCGAAGACGGACGCGAGGTGGAGCCGGGCTCGGGCGAGATCGGGCTGCTCGCGGTGGGGGGTCACATCCCGACCGGCTATTACAAGGACCCGGCCAAGTCGGCGGCGACGTTCCGCGAGCACGACGGGCGTCGCTACTCGATCCCGGGCGACTACGCGACCGTCGAGGCCGATGGCACGGTCACGCTCCTCGGGCGCGGATCGGTGTGCATCAACTCGGGTGGCGAGAAGATCTACCCCGAAGAGGTCGAGGAGGCGGTCAAGCACCACCCCGCGGTCGACGACTGCGTCGTGGTCGGTGTACCCGACGACCGCTTCGGCGAGGCGGTGACCGCGGTGGTGTCAGTGCGGTCGGGCGATACGGTCGACGCGCCCGCGATCCTCGACGCGGTCGACGACAGCGGTCTCGCCCGGTTCAAGCGGCCGCGCCATGTCGTCGTGGTCGACGACGTGCCGCGCGCCGCCAACGGCAAAGTCGACTACCAGTGGGCGAAGACCACCGCCAAGGAGCGCGTCACGCGCTGAGGCGGTGCGGAAGGTCGGGTTACTTGCCGACCTTGGCGAGCACGTCGCGGCTCGACAGGATGAGCAGGTCCTCGCCGTCGACGGTGATCTCGGTGCCGCCGTACTTCGCGTAGATGATGGTGTCGCCTGCGGCAACATCGACAGGGATGACCTCGCCCGACTGCTCGGAGCGCCGCCCCGGCCCGACGGCCAGGACCTCGCCCTGCTGGGGCTTCTCCTTGGCGGTGTCGGGGATCACGAGGCCGCTCGCGGTCGTCTCCTCGGCCTCACTGGCCCGGACGACGATCCGGTCCTCCAGCGGCTGCAGCTTCATCGACGCCTCCTGGGAATCATGCAAGGGATGGTACGGATACGGCTGTACTGCGATCGTTAGCACTCAGGGAGTGCGAGTGCTAACGGTAACAGGGCCTCGGCGGCGGCGGCAAGGCGGAGCCAGGCCGGCGTCGACAACCGACCACCCGCGCCGGGCGCCGAGGCGAGCGGGGACGCTAGGCGATGGTCGGGAGCCGGAGGTTGGGCTGAGCGCCGGCCTCGAGCGGTGTCGGACCATCGGCGCGGAGACGCCACCAGGCGGTGGCGGCGATCATGGCCCCGTTGTCGGTGCACAGCGCCAACGGGGGCAGGAAGACCCGGCTTCCCGTCGCCTCGCCGGCCTCGAGCAGGCGGGTGCGCAACCGGGAGTTGGCGGCGACGCCACCGCCGAGCACCAGCGTCTTCGCCCCCGCCTCCGCCGCGCCCGCCACGAGCTTCGCCACCAGGACGTCGACGACCGCCTCCTGGAACGACGCCGCCACGTCGGCGACGGGCGCATCGGGATGGCGCCGGACGTGGTTGACCACGGCGGTCTTCAGGCCCGAGAACGAGAAATCGGGGCCGTCATCGAGCATCGGCCGCGGGAACGGGATCGCGGCGGGGTCGCCCCGGACGGCGAGCCGGTCGACCGCCGGGCCACCCGGGTAGCCGAGGCCGAGGAAGCGGGCGACCTTGTCGAACGCCTCGCCGGCGGCGTCGTCGACCGTCTGGCCGAGCACGCGGTAGCGCCCGTGGCCTTCCATGATCACGAGCAGCGTGTGTCCCCCCGAGACGATCAGCACGGCCAGCGGCGGCTCGAGATCGGGCTCCTCGAGCCAGGCGGCGTAGAGGTGGGCCTCGAGATGGTTGACCCCGACGTAGGGCACGTCGGCCGTGAGGGCGAGTGCCTTGGCCGCGCTCACGCCGACCAGGAGCGCGCCGGCGAGCCCCGGCCCGTAACAGGCGGCGACCGCGTCGAGCTCACCCACCTCGAGCACGCCCGCCTCGACGAGCGCCTCCGCGACAACCGCCGTGATCAGCTCGACGTGGGCGCGACTGGCGATCTCCGGCACGACCCCGCCGAAGCGGGCGTGCAGGTCGACCTGGCTCGACACGACCGACGACTGCACGTGCCGCCCGTCGTCGACGACCGCGGCCGCAGTCTCGTCACACGACGTCTCGAGGCCGAGGATGCGCACGGCGCTACCAGCGGCGAGGAGGCTCGAAGACGGTCTCGCCGCTGATGCTGCGCTCGATGCCGTCGAGGAGCTCGCTGTAGGCGGCGCGATCGACCTCGTGTGCCCACATCACGAGCGCGTCCTCGTTCGTCTCGGCGTAGTAGTTCTTGCGCACACCGACGGGCCCGAACGAGAACCGGCGGTACAGCTCTTGCGCGCCCTTGTTCGAGAGGCGCACCTCGAGGGTGAGGCTGCGCGCCTCGCGCGCGATCGCCTCCCTCGCGAGTGCGAGCAGCAAGCGGGTGCCGATCTGGTGTCGCTGCCACGCGGGATCGACCGCGATGGTGGTGACGTGCCCGTCGTCGCCGCTCAGCATGACACCGCCGTAACCCACGACGTCGCGCCCGATCCGGGCGACGAAGTAGGCCCGGGTCGACCGCAGCGCCAGCTCGCTCAGGAACAACGACATGCTCCACGGTCGCGGGTACACCTGCGTCTCGATGCGCAGCACCGATCGCACGTGGCGCCGCCGCATCGGCACGACGTCGACGACGAGCGCTTCGGCCTTCGGCTCGACAGCCATCTCTATTGCCTCGCTCGCTGCGGCGCAGGGTACCTGCGCCGCGGGCGCTCGCTCGGACGCCAAGTCGTGCCCACGAACCTTGATCGTTCCGCTTGCGTCTCTCGTGTTCCGCCGCTCACGAGGCTCTTCGCTCCCATTCGATCTCGGCGTCGGAGCGACGAAGGTAGAGCGGGTGCACTTCCCAGGGCGCCTCGAACTCCTCCCGCTGCACTCGAGCGGTCGCGAGCTCCACCAACGCCGCTGCGCTCGGCGCGGTGAACGCGGGGCCGGCGTGCTCGACCCGCTCGAGCCGGCCGAACACCTCCGGGTACGCGAGGCACCCGTCGCCGACGAGCAGCACCTCCTCGGTCCCCGCCTCCAACTCGCCGACCAGGTCGCCCGGCGGCCCGACCTCGTATTCGGACACTCGCTGCACCCCGCCGGGAACCGGACGGTAGCGGGCGTGGAAGACCTCGCGGCGGCGGGCGTCGAGCACCGCCGCGACCAGGCGGGTCGTGTGCCGGACCGGGTACGCCACCAGGTCGAGGCTGGGGACGCCCACCACCGGCACCCGCAGGGCCTGCGCCATCACCTTGGCCGTCGTCACCCCGACACGGAGCCCGGTGAAGAGGCCCGGGCCCAGCCCGACGGCGATGGCGGTGAGATGACCGAGATCGACCTCGAGCTCGTCGCAGAGATAGCGGATCGCGGGCGCGACCTGCTCCGCGTGACGGCGGCTGCCGACGAGCTTGACCTCGCCCACCACCGCGCCGTCGCGGCCGATGGCGACGCTGACGCGAGGCGTCGCCGAGTCGATCGCGAGGAGGAGCACGACTCAGCCCGCCACCGCGGGCGCATCCGTCCCGCCGATCGCGGCCGCGACCGCATCTTCGCGGGCGCGCCACGACGGCCCGTGCAACGTCAGCGTGATCAGCCGATCGTCGTCTCCAGGTCCGGCCTCCAGCCGAACCTCGAGGCGGTCGTTGGGGAGGTAGGCGGCGACGACATCGCCCCACTCGACGAGTGTGACCGCGCGGGCATCGATCAGCTCCTCGAGACCGAGGTCGTGCAGCTCCTGCACCCGGTCGAGCCGATAGACGTCGACGTGCACGAGCGGGACGCGCGCGTCGTACTCGCGCACGATGGTGAACGTCGGGCTCACGACCGGCTCGGTGACGCCGAGGCCGCGGCCGACGCCGTGCGCGAACGTCGTCTTGCCGGAGCCGAGCCCACCCGCCAGCGCCACCACGTCACCCGGACGCAGAACGGGCGCGAGCGCGCCGGCCAACCCCATGGTGTCGTCGGCGGACGCGGTGGACACCGTGATCGTCGAGCTCATGAGGCGCAGGCTCGCGCCAGCGCCCGTTTCACGAGCACGAAGTCGGCCCGGGCCTGGGCGAGGGCGGCGCCGCCGTTGCGCAACACGGCCGAAGGGTGCAGGGCGGGGATGAGGACCGCGCCGTCGCGGAACGGGAACTCGCGACCCCGGAGCTTGGTGATGCCCTGCTTGGTCTCGAGAAGGAGCTTGGTGGCGAAGTTGCCGAGCGTGACGACGACCTGGGGATCGAGGAAGGCGAGTTGCGCCTCGAGGTACGGGCGGCAGGCGTCGATCTCGGCCGGGAGGGGATCGCGATTGCCCGGCGGCCGGCACTTCACGACATTGGCGATGTAGACGTCGTCCCGCGTGAAGCCGATGCCCTCGATGAGACGCGTGAGGAGCTGCCCGGCGCGACCGACGAACGGGATCCCCTGGCGGTCCTCCTGCTCGCCCGGGCCCTCACCCACGAACACGAGGTCGGCTGCCCGGTCGCCGACGCCGAAGACGACTTGGGTGCGCCCCGCGGCGAGCGGACACTTCTGGCAGGCCAGCGCCTCGCGCTCCAACGCTTCGAACGAGGCGAACGGCGGCGGATCGGCAACGAGTGGCATCGGACCCCAGGAACGACGTGCGCGGACCGATGCTACCGGCGATCAGGCGACCGCGGCCCGGACGGCAGCGGCCACGACGTCGGTCGCGAGCACCCGCAGACGGTCGAGGTGCCCGTCGACGGCGCCGGTGGCGAGCGCGAACACCACGTCACCGTCGAAGCGGGTGTGCGACGGCTGGAGCGCCCTCGCCAACCCGTGGTGGGCACTCACGGCCAGGAGGTGGCACTCGGCCTTGGTGAGGTGGGCGCTGGTCGCCACCACCACGAGCGTCGTGTTCTCGCCGGGCCGGAAGGGGGCCGGCTCGGGGAACGGCAGTGCGCCTTCCGGTGCGCTCGAACCCGCGAGCACCCGACCGTCGTCGGCGACCACGTCGCCGATGGCGTTCACGACGGCCAGCGCCCCCACCACGGCGCCGCCGTCGAGCGCCGACGACGATCCGAGGCCGCCCGCAACCGCGTGGTCGGGACCGCGCCACTTCCCCACCGTGACGCCGCGGCCCGCGCCCACCCGACCCACCTGCATGGGCACCGCGCGCTCGGCCGCGTCGGCCGCCGCCCGCCCTTCCTCGCGGCCGGGGCGCTCGCCGCCCGAGGCCGCCAGATCGAACACCGCCGCGGTCGGCACGATCGGCACCGCCCCCCCGCTGGTCACCACCCCACGCCCCTGGGCCTCGAGGTGCCGCATCACGCCATCGGCGGTCGCGAGACCGAACGCGGACCCGCCGGTGAGCACGATCGCGTCGACCTGGTCGACGAGCCGCTGGGGATCGAGCAGTGCGGTTTCACGGGTCGCGGGCGCGCCGCCGCGGACCTCTGCCGATCCCACGGTGCCCGGCGGTACGAGCACGACGGTGACGCCGGTGCCGGCTCCGGTCCAGTGGCCCACCCGGATGCCGGGGACGTCGGTGATCAAGCGACGCGGTACGGCATGGAGCTACGCGCTCACCGGTAATGGCGGGGCACGCGCGACGCGATCCCGCACACGATCTCGTAGCCGATGGTCTCGAGGTGCTCGGCCCATTCGAGCGCGGTGACCTGCTCGTCGCCCTGCCGACCGATCAGCACGACCTCGTCGCCGACCCTGACCTCGGCCTCGCCGACGTCGACGAGCAGCTGGTCCATCGTGACGGTGCCCGCGATCGGGTGGCGGTGCCCGCCCACGAGGACCTCTCCGCCGCGCAGGCCGAGATTGCGGGGGACGCCGTCGGCGTAGCCCACGGGGACGGTGGCGATGCGGGCGCGCGCGGGAAGCGTGTACCGCAAGCCGTAGGAGACCCGCTCGCCGGCGTCGAGCCACTGCACGTGCGACACACGCGCCTTGATCGTCAGGACCGGTTCGAGCGGGACGCGGTCGGCGAGGGCGCGTACGGGCGGTACTCCGTAGAGCGCGATCCCGACCCGCACGAGGTCGTAGCGGGCATCGGGGAACGCGAGCAGACCGGCCGAGTTCGACGCGTGCACCAGCCGCGGCCGGAGGCCGCGCGACCCGAGGGCGGCGACGACCGCTTCGAAGCGAGTGATCTGCGCGGGCGTGTAGGGGTTGTCGGGCTCGTCGGCGACGGCGAAGTGGGTGCACACGCCTTCGAGGGCCAGCTCGTCGCGCGCCGCGATCGTCTCGGCGAGCACCACGGCTTCGTCGGGCACGCACCCGACGCGGTGCATACCGGTGTCGACCTTGAGGTGGACGGGCAGCGGGTCGCGGGCGCCCACGTCGACCATCGCCTTCGCCAGCCTCTCGATACCCGGCAGCGTGTAGACGACCGGGGTCAGGCCGCGGGCCACGACCGCCTCGGCTGCGACCGTGTTGGTGGGCTCGGACAGCACCAGAATCGGCACGGGCAGGCGGGGTCGCCTCCGGGTCAGCTCGACGCCCTCCCAGACCGTGGCCACACCCAGCCAGCGGGCGCCGGCGTCGACCGCGGCCCGGGCGACCTCGTGGGCGCCGTGGCCGTAGCCGTTCGCCTTCACGACCGCGAGCAGCTGCGCCGGCGCAGCCGTCTCGCAGAGCCGAGCCACGTTGCCGCGCAGCGCCCCGAGATCGACCTCGCCCCAGACGCGACGGGTCAGCAGCGGCTCCGTCATCGCCTCAGGTACTGGCGGCGAGGTGGCGCACGAGATCGCCGCGAGCGACGATCCCGACCAGCGCGCCGCCCTCGACCACCGGGACGTGGGTGATGTCGCGGTCGTGCATGAGCGTGGCGAGCGTCTCGAGCGACTCGTCGGGACTGATCGTGACGAAGTCCGTCGTCATGACGTCGCCGACGACGGCGCCGGCGGCCTTCTTCAGCTCACCCTCGAACCGGTTCAGCGCCGAGGGAAGCACGAAGTCGGCGCCCAGGAAGCTGATCGCCGTGGGCACGTGCACGTTCGCCTCGGAGAGAATGAGGTCTTCGTCGCGCAGCAAGCCCACCAGTGCGCCACCGGCGCCGACGACGGGGGCAGCACCGATCTTGTCGGCCGCGAGCACGTCGGCGGCCTCAGCAACCCCCTGGTCGGGACGCAGCGTCACGACGTTCGCACTCATCACGTCGCGCACGGCGGTGGTACTGGCCATCTCTACTGCCTCGCTCGGTGCGGCGCAGGATACCTGCGCCCCGGCCGCTCGCTCGGACGCCAAGCGCCTCCGAATGACATGAGTACCGCCGCTCTCATTGTGAATCCTCCTCGACCTCGCGCAGCGTAGGCGGGATGGCCGCGATGAGGTCACTCGCGACGAGGCCCAGGTGACCCGCGTGATCGGCGGCGCGCCCGTGGACCCAGGCGGCCGCGGTCGCGGCCTCGAACACCCGCTCTCCGCTGTGGAGGGCGAACGCGCCGACGATGCCGGAGAGCACGTCGCCGGTGCCGGCGGTGGCGAGCCACGGCCCACCGGTGGGGTTGATCGCAGCGCGTCCTCCGGGCTCGGCAACAACCGTCGCCGGGCCCTTCAGCAGGACGGTCGCGCCCGCGCGTTCGGCGAGCGCGCGCGCGGCAGCGAGCCGATCGGCGCCGACGGGGTTCCCGGCGAGCCGGGCGTACTCGCCCTCGTGCGGCGTGACGATGGTGGCTCCGCCGCGGGCGCGCAACGGCTCGAGATCGCCAGTCAGGGCGTTGAGGCCGTCGGCATCGAGCACGAGCGGAACCGGGGCCTTCGCCACCAGTTCCCGCACACCGGCGGCAACCCGATCGTCGCGGCCGAGACCGGGGCCGACCACGAGCGCTCGGAAGCGCTCGACGTCGTCGAGCGCGTCGGTGACCTCCCGCAGATCCTTGGTGATCACCTCGCTGCCGCCCACCCGCGCAGCCGCCCCACCCGCGCCCGGGATGCAACACCAGACGATCCCGGCGCCGGTGCGCATGGTGGCGTGGCTCACCATCAGCGGCGCGCCGGTCATGCCGTCGGAGCCGCCGACGACCATCACCGCGTCCTG
This sequence comes from Acidimicrobiia bacterium, assembly GCA_050743385.1. GTDB lineage: Bacteria > Actinomycetota > Acidimicrobiia > IMCC26256 > JACDBD01 > JACDBD01. The sequence goes on along the minus strand of JBOGFJ010000147.1, from coordinate 13,388 downwards.
CCACTTGTGTGCCTGGGTGTTCCGGGTCGGCCGGGCGAGGAACACGTCCCACGGCTCGGTCACGCCCGCGGTGGGCTCGCCGACGTCGATTCCGATGTCGGCGACCACCACGTCACCCGCGCAGTCGGCGCCGGGAGAGAACAGCAGCCCCGGCTTGAGCGCGGCGAAGGTCACGGTGTGATCGGCCTGTACCGCCCCGCCATCGACGTCGAAATGGCCGGTGAGCCCGTCGATCCCCGACGGGATGTCCACCGCGACGACCGGGACGCCACCTCCCCACAGCTCCCAGGCCACCCACTCGGCGTCGCCTTGGAGCGCTCCTCGGAACCCGGTGCCGTACATGGCGTCGACAGCGCAGTCGGCGCGGGCGAGCGCGCGCGTACAGGCGGCGCGATCGATGCCGTCCTTCAGCTCGAACAGATCGACGCGCACACCCCAGCCCCGCAGCACCCGCGCCGCCACCAGACCGTCAGCGCCGTTGTTGCCTTTTCCGCACACGACGACGACGCGCTTGCCGTAGGTGCCACCACAGCGCCGCCGCACGGCCCACGCCACCGCTCGTCCCGCCCGCTCCATGAGCACCTCGACGGGGGTGCCGGCCGCGATCGTGCGCCGGTCGGCCTCGGTCATCTCCGCGGGCGTGAGGACGGGTCGCATGACTTCGTCGACCGCGCGGTCAGCCGAGGGCGATGGCGACGGCCATGGCCATCGAGTCGGTGTGGGTGAGCGACAGGTGCCAGCCGGTCACGCCCCGGCTCTCGGCCAGCGTCGTCGCCTTCCCCCGGAGCACGAGCTCGGGTGCACCGCTCTTGCGCCGCGCGACCTCGACGTCGCGCAGCTTGAACGCACCGAGGCCGACCCCCAGTGCCTTCATCACCGCCTCCTTGGCCGCGAAGCGAGCTGCCAACCGGGGCGCGGGATCGCGGTGACGCTCGGCGTAGGCGCGCTCGTCGTCGCTGAACAGCCGCTCCCCCAACTTGGCGCGCCGGGCCATCGCCAACCGGAACCGGTCGATCTCGACCAGATCCGTCCCCATCCCGACCACGCCCATGGTTTTGGCGTCACCTTTCCCGTCCGCGGGAGGAAACGTGACGCCAGAACCGGTCATCGGGTGTTCCATTGGTCGGCGAGGTCGGCGACGGGCTCCGTGAGGAGGGCGATGACGTCGAAGTCGGCCAGGCGGGCGTCGTCGAAGGCGGGTTCGGTCTCGGTGACGACGTCGCGCAGCGCGCCGTAGCGGCCTCGGTAGCCCTGGAGGACGCCGCGGGCCGCCTCGGGCGCCAACCGCTGCCGGAAGGCGACGTGGAGCAGGGTCAGCCCGGTGGTCTGGTTGCCCTTCACCTCGGGGACGATCACCAGTGTGCGGCCGTCGCGCCGGCCCCGCGCCACCGTGACCTCCCGCTCGGCCGCCACCCGGTGCTTGGTGCCGAGCAGACGCGGGTCGCGGTCCGCACGCGAGGGGATCCCGGCCGAGATCCCGCCGCGGTCGACGACGTGGACGGTGGCGGCGTCGCCGGTGGCGTCCCCCTCGATGCGGTAGCGAGTGAAGCCGGTGACCGCTTCGATGGCGGGATCGAGGTCGGCGAGGGTGCGCAGGGCGCGGTAGCTGAGGCTGTCGCGGGCGACGCCGGCGGCGATCAGCTCGCGCACGACGGGAACCTGGAGAAGGGTCTCGTCGGAACGCGAGATCCCGACCGTCACCGTCTTCGCCTGGTGCTTGATCGCGTCGACGGGGCGAGTGAGCTCGTCGATCGCGCGGGTGAGCGCGACAGTGAGGTCTTCGACGACGGTGCTGGGGGTACCGACCTTGCCCAGCTCGACCTGGTACGAGTCGAGTGGCACGGCACCGGTGGCGTAGCGCAGCAAAGCTCCGAGGCGGACGGCGCTGCTCGGCTCGAGGTTGCCGTCGTAGGCACCGGTGCCGAGACCGTCGAAGAATCGGCCGGCGGTGAGCTCGAGCTCGGGCGCCAGCTGCTCGAGCAGGTCGGGGGCGCCGACGGCGCCGTCACGAGCGAGCGTGGCCTCGATTGCCACGCGGGCCTGGCGCAGCGGCAGCGCGGAGGCATCGATCGCGAGCGCGGCCTCGTACCCGAACAGATGCCCGGCCACGGTCGCGAGCACGAAACCGAGTGCTGGGTGCACCGGGGGCACGGTGATCGTCTCGACCGCGCTCTGGTACCGCTGCTCGCCCGCGGTCGCGATCACGATCGGCGTCGCTCGGTGCGCGCTGTAGATCGCCACCTCCTTGGCGACGTCGTCGGCGTTCGAGCCCGTCAGCCCGGGCGCACACACCAGGATCAGCGGCTCCGCGGACAGGTCGATGTGCTTCTTGTCCTCGGTCACGTCGCAGGAGATCGACTTGTAGCAGAGCTCCGAGAGCTTGATCCGCACCTCGTGCGCCGCGACCCGGTTGGCGCCGTTACCGACGACCGCCCAGTAGCGATGCGGCGGCGCGTGCTGCTGGGCGATGGCGGCGATCGTGTTGCGACCGTCGACGACGGCGAGCATCGCGGCGGGCAGGTCGCGGAGGCCTTCGAGCAGTGCGTGGTCGCGCTCTCGGTCGGAGGCGTCGACCTCCTGCGCGAGCGCCACCGCCAGCAGGAAGCCTGCAGCCACCTGGGCGTAGAACGCCTTCGTCGAGGCCACACTCATCTCGATGTCGCGGCCGTCGGACGTGTACAGCACGCCGTCGGACTTGTCGACGAGGTCGCTGTTGCGTCGGTTCACGATCGCGACGACTGCCGCGTTGCGCGCTCGAACCAGGTCGACGGTGCGGTTCGTGTCGGTCGTCGTACCGCTCTGGCTGATTGCGACGACCAGGGTGTCGGACATGTCGTCGCGCAGCCCGAACCCGGAGAGCTCGGTTGCCGGGAGCGCGCTCACGGTGAGCGCGTCGCCGACCGTGCTGCTGAGGGCGGCTGCCAGGCTCTGGCCCGCGATCGCGGCCGTGCCCTGACCGATCGCGACCACCCGCCGGATGGTGCCGTCGCGCAGACGGGCCGTCACCGCGTCGGGGAGCGTCTCGGGGCCGAGCTCGACGCGCAGCCGATCGTCGTCGTCGGGCACGGTCTTCCCGCGCAGGGTCTTGCGGAAGGACGCCGGCGCCTCGGAGATCTCCTTGATGAGGTAGTGCGCGAACTCGCCCCGGTCGATGTCGCGCGTGGTGATCTCGGCCCGCTGGAGCTCGCTGGCGGCGACGGGCAACGGCGTGCCGTCGTAGGCGATGCGGCGGATGCCGTCGAGCGTGCCGGCACCGGCGGCGTCGAGGACGACGATCTGTCCGCGGGTTGCGCTGGCACGCTCGGGGTCTGCCGGCGTCTCGCCGTCCATGCGCAGGTATCGGGAGGTCTCTTCGACGAGCCCGTACGGCTCGCTCGCGGCCACGAAGCAGTCTTCGGCGAGGCCCACGTAGAGGGCCTGGCCGCTGCCCCGCAGCGCGAGCAGCACCCGGTCGGGCGCGGCCGTCGCCTCGGCCGCGATCGCGACCGAGCCCTCGAGGCCGGCAACCGTGGCCCGGAATGCCTCTTCCGCGGAAGCGCCCGCGGCCAGGCGACGCGAGACGAGCGTCGGGATCACCTTGGCGTCCGTCGTGATCTCGGGAGGGAACTCGAGGTGCTCGAGCGCGGTGAGATCAACATGGTTGTCGACGTCGCCGTTGAGCGCCGCCGTCACGTACGGTCCGTCGGTGTGGCCCTGCTCCTCCTGGTTGAGTGGGTGGGCATTCGCCTCCGACACGATGCCGACGCTCGCCCAGCGGGTGTGGGCCAGGACGACCGCGTGCGCGGAGTCGGCGGCGAGGGCCAGGTGCAGAAGCGGGTCGGCCCGCATGGCCCCGCGCAGCGCGGCCGTGTTGTCGCCGAGCTCACCGATCTCGGCCGCCGCCTTGTACACGAGACTCAGACACCCGGGCGCGGGGACACGAGCCGCGCGCGAGCCGAACAACGGATCGGCGCGCTCCTCGAGCAACCGTCTGATCGCCGGGTCGGCGAGGTCGAGGCCGTGATCGCGCACGAGCACGTGGACACCCGCCGAGTCGCGCCCTCGCACCTCCAGCCGGTCGAGCGCGGCCAGCGCCACCTGCACCGAGGCGAACACCTCCAATGCGGCTGCACCCGCGTCGGGGCCGGCGAGCTCGGCGACGGCCGCGATGGTGCGCAACCGATCGCGCCCCACCGCCCACACGGCATCGCGCAGGCGCACGAGCGCGGCGTTGACGGCTTCCCAGAACCCCGGTGCGACGCCGGGCGCGCCCGCGCCTCCGCTGATCGTGCCGGCATCGAGATCGGCCTCGAGCCGGTCGACCGCGAGCTGGAGTGCGTCGGCGTGGTGCTCGATTGCGACGAGACCGGCGCGGTCACCCAGGAGGCAGCGCACGCCGGGCGTTCCCCGCAGCTCGGCGTCGACCGCTTCGATCCGCTCGGCCGCCGCGGCCAGCGACGCGAGGTCGGCGTGATCGAGGAAGTCGAGCGCCTCCTCGAGCCCGGCAGCGAGACTCGAGGCGTCGGGCACCGCACGCCCGCTGGGCCGGCGGACGACCGCCACGATTCCGCACATCAGATGGCTCCCTCGCTGAGCCCCACCGGAAGCAGAGCTTCCGGCGGGTGCCCCGTAGTACACGCCGGACCATCCCTCAGAGGGGTGGCCGGCGCCGCCCTTTCAGCGGCGGCGCTCGTCCGCACGATGTCACTCCAGGTTACGGGGCGCGCACGCACGTTCGGCGGCGGCGGCGAGCCGATCGGCGACCGCCTCCGCCTGTGCGTGGGTCGGCGCCTCGACCATGACCCGAACGACGGGCTCGGTGCCCGACGGTCGCACCAGCACGCGCCCGTCGGCACCGAGCTCGCGCTCAGCCGCGCGCAGCTCCGTCTCGAAGCCGTCGGCGGCCGCGAGGCCGGCTCGGTCGGCTACCCGTACGCTCCGCAGCACCTGTGGAAGGCGCGTGACCACCCCCGCGATCTCCGACAGCGGCTTCCCGCTGCGGGCGACGAGGTCGAGGAGCAGGGTGCCGGTGAGCGTGCCGTCGCCCGTGGTGGCGAGGTCGGCGCAGATCACGTGCCCCGACTGCTCGCCCCCGAGGGAGAGCCCCTGCGCCTCGAGCGCGGCGAGCACGTGGCGGTCGCCGACCGGTGTCTCCACCAGCGCGATGCCGTGGTGCTCGAGCGCACGACGGAGCCCGAGGTTGGACATGACGGTCGCGACCACCGCATCGTGATTGAGACGACCCCGCTCACGGAAGTCGAGCGCGAGCGCGGCGAGCATCTGGTCGCCGTCGACGAGATCGCCCCGTTCGTCGACGCCGATGACGCGATCGGCGTCGCCGTCGAACGCGAGCCCGGCGTGCGCCCCGGCTTCGACCACGGCCTGCTGGAGCGCCGCCGGATGCGTAGATCCACAGCCGGCGTTGATGTTGGTGCCGTCGGGCCGCGCGTTGCGCACGTCGAGACGGGCGCCGAGCTCCTCCAACACGAGCGGCGCGGCCTCGAACGCCGCCCCGTGACCGCAGTCGAGCACGACATGCACGCCGTCGAGGTGTCGCCCCTCGAGCGCACGCACCACGTGGGCCGCGTAGCGCTCGAGCCCATCGCCGATACGGCGATCGAAGCCGACGGCGGCTCCGACGGGCGCGTCGGTTGGCATCTCGACCGCGAGCGTGCGCAACTCCTCCTCGACCCGGCGCTCCCCAACGGCTGGGATCTTGCGCCCCCCGGGGGCGAAGAGCTTCACGCCGTTGTCGGGAAACGGATTGTGGCTGGCCGAGATCATCGCGGCCGGTGCCTCGCCCACCTGGGCCAGGTACGCGAGCCCCGGTGTCGGCAACACGCCGACTCGGATCGCGCCGACGCCCTCGGAGCAGAGCCCGGCGACGAGCGCGGCCTCCAGCATCGGCCCCGAGCGTCGCGTGTCGCGGGCGACGAGGAACGGTCGCTCGGCGCCGAGGACGCGGGCGGCCGCCCGGCCGAGGGCCGTGACGAGCTCGGGTGTGAGGTCCTGGTTCGCCACACCCCGAACACCGTCAGTACCGAATCGCAATGTCATCGCCGCGTCGATGCGTGCGTGGAGCGCCCATATGGCGCGCTATGAACGCATCACTCCTCTGCGCCTACCGCTTCGAGTACTGCGGAGCCTTGCGGGCCTTCTTCAGGCCGTACTTGCGCCGCTCCTTCTCGCGCGCGTCGCGCGTGAGCAAACCCGCCTTCTTCAGCCCGGGCCGGGCCTCGTCGTCGAGGGAGACGAGCGCGCGCGCGATACCGAGCCGAAGGGCACCCGCCTGGCCGCTCACCCCGCCGCCGTCGAGGCTGGCCTCCACGTCGTACACATCGGCGGTCTGCGTGAGCCGAAGTGCCTCCGTGGCCACGACGCGGTGGGTGAGGATCGGGAAGTACGTCTCGAACGGCCGCCCGTTGACGGTGATGACACCCGAACCGGCCCGGAGCCGGACGCGTGCCACCGCCTCCTTGCGGCGGCCGGTCTTCTGGATCAGGGGCTTGGGCACGCGACGTACTCCTTGGGTCAGCGCGCGCGCGCCAGCGGCCGGTCTTTGGGCTGCTGGGCGGCGTGAGGATGGGTGGGCCCGGCGTAGACCCGCAGCTTCTTGATCTGGCTGCGGCCGAGCCGGCCCTTGGGGAGCATTCCCTTCACCGCCCGCCGCACGACCTTCTCGGGGTCGCGGTCGAGCAGGTGCTCGAGCGACTCGGAGCGCAGCCCGCCCGGATAGCCGGAGTGGCGGTAGTAGAGCTTGCCCGTCGCCTTGCGCTCGGTGACGCGCAGCTTCGCTGCGTTGATGACGATCACGTGGTCGCCGGTGTCGACGTGCGGTGCGAACGTGGGCTTGTGCTTTCCGCGCAGCAGCGTGGCCGCCTCGGTGGCGACCCGGCCGAGGACGGCGTTGTCGGCGTCGATCACGTGCCAGGCGCGCTCGATGTCGCCCGCTTTGGGGGTGAAGGTCCGCATGGGAGGAGCCAGCCTAGTCGAAGGAGGCATTTCCCCCGAAAACGAGGGCAGGCGGTCACCACTAGCCTCACGAGCATGACCACGACCGCACCCCGGCAGGCCGCGCACGGGATCACGCCCGAGCGGGAGGCCGCCGTCGACGCCGCCCTGGCCGTCCTCCTCGACCACGCCCTCGAGCCGGTGGTCGACATGGCGCTCGTGAGCAGAGACGGGGCGTACGAGGCGCTCACCCACGACGGGCGCGTCCGATTCCGGCGCGTCGGGAACGGCGCTTACGAGGTGCTCGCGGTCGAGGGCGCCGATCCGCTGGCCGACCAGTCGGCCGGCAAGTTCGTGCCCCTCGCGACCGAGCGCGCCCACCGTCACCCACACCGGCGCGACAACGCCTACCCGTTCGCGTTCGAGCAGGTGAGCCAGCTCTTCGACCACCCCGCCGCCCCCGACGTCTGTGTCGTGCACTCGGCCTCCCACAACTGGGAAGACCAGGGCGGCCATCTCGGGGAGCACGGCTCGATGGGCGTGGTGCAGGCGCGGGCACCATTTGTCATCGCGGGCAAGGGCGTGCGCCGCGACGGGGTCGTGGCGCGCGCCGGCCGACTCGTCGACGTCGCGCCCACAGTCGCCGAGCTCCTCGGCTGCGCGCCCCATGCCGACGGCCACCAGCTCGCGGGGCAGGACGGCGAGGTGCGCCACGACGCACTCGACGTCGCCGACGGCCGACCCCGGCACGTCGTCGGCTTCCTCTTCGACGGCACCAACGCCAACGTGCTCTACGATCTCGCCGCCAGAGGTGAAGCCCCGAACGTGGCGCGGCTCATCGATATGGGTACTGCCTACGCGCACGGCGCGATGGCCGGGCTCCCCACCGTCACACTCGCGAACCACACTTCGATCATCACCGGACGACTCCCGGGCCATCACGGCATCCTGCACAACGCGTGGTACGACCGGCGTGACGGCCGCCAGGTCGTCACGAACTCGTCCGCGACCTGGCCGACGGCGATGGAGACGCTGACGACCGGGGTCGAGTCGATCCACGATGCCGTCCACCGCACCTGGCCGGACGCGTTCACGGCCTCGGTCAACGAGCCGGCCGACATCGGCGCCGATTACTCGACCTTCGACTTCTTTCGCCGGGGCGAGGTACCGCCGATTCCCGAGTCGCCCATCGGCCTTCCCAACACGACCGAGCGCTTCGTGCGGCCGTCGAAGGACTGCTCGTGGTCGACGATCGTCGACCACATGGGCGTCGAGCAGGCATGCGGCATCTGGGATGGCCACTTCCTCGACGCGACCTATCCGCACCCGCGCTTCATGTGGTGCAACTTCACCCTCACCGACGCCGCCATGCACGAGGGCGGTCCGTATTCCGAGCTCGCCGCCTCGGCAGTGCGCGACTCCGATGGCCGCCTGGGCGAGATCCTGACCGCGATCGAGCGGGCGGGCGTGTTCGACGACACCGCGTTCGTGCTCGTCGCCGACCACGGGATGGAAGAGAACGACCCCGAGGTGGGCGGCGACTGGGACGTCCCGCTCCGCGAGGCGGGCCTGACGTTCCGCGACGAGGGCTACGGCTTCCTCTACTTCGGTGAGTCGTGACGCAGCGTCCGTGCCACTGACGACGCTCGCCGACGTCGAGGCGGCGGCGGAGCGGATTGCGGCGGTCGCCCGGCTCACGCCCGTCCTGCGGCCGGTCAGCCTCTCGGAGGTCGCGGGGCGCCCCCTCGCCCTCAAATGCGAATACCTCCAGCGCACCGGATCATTCAAGGTGCGAGGGGCGTGCAACTGCGTCGCCAGCCTCCCGCCCGGGACCGCGGTGGTCACCGCCAGCGCAGGCAACCACGCGCAGGGGATTGCGTTGGCGGCGACGCAGCGGGGCCTGCGCTCGACGGTGTTCATGCCCGAGACGGCGTCGCTGCCCAAGATCCAGGCCACGCGCGGCTACGGGGCCGAAGTCGTGCTGGGCGGCGCCTCCTACGAGGAGGCATCCGCCGCCGCGCACGCTCACGCCGATCAGGCCGGGGCCCGCTACGTCCACGCGTTCGATGACCCGCTCGTGATCGCCGGGCAGGGAACCGTCGGCCTCGAGCTCGCCGAGCAGGCCCCCGAGGTCGAGACGTTCGTCGTGCCCGTCGGCGGTGGCGGCCTCGCCGGCGGGGTCGGGGCCGCGCTGAAGGCGCTGCGGCCGGGATGCCGGATCGTCGGGGTCGAGCCGGCCGGTGCGGCCGACATGGAGCTGGCGCTGGCGGCGGGGCACCCGGTGACGCTCGACCGCGTCGACACGATCGCCGACGGCATCGCAGTGAAGCAGGTGTCACCGCTCACGCTCGCGCACGCCCAGACCTTCGTCGACGACATCGTGACCGTCGACGACGAGGAGATCTCGCGCGCGCTCATCCTCCTGCTCGAGCGGGCCAAGGCGGTCGTCGAGCCGTCGGGCGCGGCGGCGCTGGCGGCGGTGCTCGCCCGTCGCGTCGGTGGCGACCCGGGCAGTCCGGTGGCGATGGTGCTCTCCGGCGGCAACATCGACCCCGCCCTGCTGACCCGCCTCATCCACCACGGTCTCGAGGCGGCCGGGCGTCACCTGCTGGTGCGCGTCATCCTCGAAGACCGGCCGGGGTCGCTGCACGACGTCCTCGGGGTGATCTCGAAGCTCGGGATCAACGTGGTCGAGCTCGACCACCACCGCACCGGCATCGCCCTGCCCCTCGACGAGGCCGAGCTCACGATGGCGCTCGAGACGCGCGACCGGGCCCACCAGGAGGAGGCGCGCCGCGCGCTCCGCGAGGCCGGTTTTCGCATCCGGTAGGAGCTGCCATCCTCGAAGAGGGGGCCGGGTCCCCCGGCGCCCCGACAGCCAGGATTGCGCGACCAAGGAAGTCAGCTCACACCGACGCCAACGGCGGTCCCGACGAGGAACGTCGCCGCCGCCACCAGCGCGCCGATGACGGCCATGCGCAGACCGGAGCGGCCGGCGGGCCGGGCGGTGAACACCGAGAGCACCGCCCCCACCCCGAACAGCGCCAACACCGACAAGATGGCCGCGGTCACCACGGCTGCGGTACCACCGCCGACGAGGAACGGGATGACCGGCAGCAGCGCGCCGAGCGCGAACGCGAGGAACGACGATCCCGCCGCGATCCATGGTGAGCCGAGCGCGCCGGGGTCGAGGCCCAGCTCCTCGCGCGCGAGCGTGTCGAGGGCGACGTCGGGTCGGCTCATGATGTGGTCGACGACGGCCTTGGCCTCCTCCGGTTCCACTCCCTTGGCCTGGTAGATCAGCTCGAGCTCCTCGCGCTCCTCCTCCGGGAACGCCCGCAGCTCCTCGCGCTCGATCCGCAGCTCGTTCTCGTAGAGCTCGCGCTGGGAGCGCACCGACACCCATTCGCCCGAGGCCATCGAGAATGCCCCTGCCACCAACCCGGCGACGCCGGCCAAGAGCACGATCGACTTGTCCGACGTGCCGCCGGCCACGCCCATCACCAGCGAGAAGTTCGACACCAGCCCGTCGTTGACGCCGAAGACCGCCGCCCGCAGCGCGCCACCCATACCGGTGCGGTGGCGTCCCTCCGACGCCGCGATCCGGCCGCCGGCGGTGTCGCCGCCACGCATCGCCGCCACGACCTTGCCGTGCGCCGCCTCCTGTCGGGCCATGGAAGGGGGCGCGTCGGCGATCCGGGCGTACTTGTCTGCATCGGCCGCCTCGGCGCGCAGCACGATGGGCAGCACCGCGTCGGTGCCGAGCCAGCCCGCCATCCGCCGCAGCACCCGCACCCGGAACGGCAGCCGCGGCCGGCGGAGCTCGGTGACGCCCGCAGCGCGTAGCTGCGTGGCCCAGTGGGCGGCGTGGCGCTCCTCCGCATCCGCCAGGGCGCGGTAGATACGGGCCTTCGCCTCGTCGCCGGCGTGCTCGGCGAGACCGCGGTACAGCGCCGCCCCCGCGAGCTCGTCGGCCCACATCTCGCGGTAGAGGGCGAGCTCCTCGCCGGTCGGGCTCGGGGCGTGCGCCACCAAATTGCTCCCTCGCTCGGCGGCAGGATACCTGCCGCCGCCCTCCGGGTCGCTCGTCCGCACGCGCCCCTCACGCTACCGTGCCGTCGATGCGACCCCGCCGCCTCCAGGTGAGCGCGGTCGTGCTCGCGGGCACGCTCACTATCGGCGCGGTCGCTTGCGACGGCAGCGGGGAATCCACGAGCCCGAACCTCCCGGATGACGTCGACGTCGAGCAGGTGACGTAGGCGCGTCAGTAGCCCACCTCCCAGAGGCACAGGCCCTGCGGAGGCGCGACGCGGCCGGCCCTGGCCCGGTCGCGGGAGCGGACGATGCGCAGCAGATCGCCCGGTCGGATCTTGCCGGTCCCCACGTCGACGAGGGTCCCGACGATCGAGCGCACCATCTGCCAGCAGAACGCGGTGGCGCTGATCTCGTAACGAAGGACGCCGTTCTCCGCCGCGATCCAGCGCGACGCGAGCACCCGTCGCGTCGTCGTGGAACCGGCGGGGCCCTTGCGGCAGAAAGCGGCGAAGTCGTGCTCGCCGACGAAGGGATCGGCACCGAGACGGAGGGCGGGCAGGTCGAGCGGCTCGGGCACCCACCACGCGTAGCGGGCGAGGAACGGGTCGGGCACCGGACGGTTCACGACCGCGTAGGTGTACGTGCGCCACTGGGCGGAGCGGCGGGCGTCGAAGCCAGGCTCGACCATCTCGACCGAGCGCACGACCACTTCGGGAGCGAGCATCCCGTTGAGTGACGACCGGAGGCGATCGGGCACGATCCCGGCGTCGGTGTCGGCGTCGAAGCTCACCACCTGCCCCCAGGCGTGCACCCCGGCATCGGTGCGCCCGGCGCAGGTCAGGCTGGCGGCCGGCCGGGGCAGTACCTTCTCGAGCGTCGCCGCCAGCACACCTTCGACGGTGCGCACGTCGGGCTGGGTCGCGTACCCGCGGAAGTCGGTGCCGTCGTAGGCGATCAGGAGCTTGCAGCGAGGCGGGGTGTCGCCCGTGGCGCTCCCGGCCCTGCCCCCTTCCTCGTCGAAGAGCGTCACACGCCCTCCTCGAGCGCGCGGCGGTAGCCGCGCCTATACCAGCTCGATGCGCGCCATGGGCGCATGGTCGCCCGCACGGGGACCGAGCTTGAGGATCCGCAGGTAGCCACCATTGCGCTCGGTGTAGCGGGGCGCGATCTCGGAGAACAGCTTGTGCGTGACCTGCTTGTCGTGCAGGCGGGCAACGACGAGGCGCTGGTTGTGCACCCCGCCCTGCTTCGCCTTGGTGATGAGCCGCTCCGCGTACGGTCGCAGGGCCTTCGCCTTGGCGACCGTGGTGGTGATCTTCTCCGCCTCGAACAAGTGGGCGGCGAGGTTCGCCATCATGAGCCGCTGGTGCGCCGGGCCACCCCCGAACCGGGGCCCCTTGCGGGGTCTCGGCATCGCTATTCCTTGACCCGCAGCGCGAGGCCGCGCTCGTCGAGCTTCTGGAGCACCTCTTCGAGTGACTTCGAGCCGAAGTTGGTGATCGCGAGCAGGTCGTCCTCGGTCTTCTGCACCAACTGCCCGATGGTGTCGACGCGGGCGCGCTTGAGGCAGTTGCGGGGACGCTCGCTCAGGTCGAGCTCTTCGATCGGGAGCTCGAGGTCGGGCGACGCCGCCGTCGTCGGCGACACCTCGCCCAGCTCGAGGCCCTTGGGCTCGGCCGAGAGCTCGGCCACGAGACCGACCAGGTTGCGCAGCGTGTCGCCTGCCGATGCGAGGGCCTCGCGGGGCGAGATCGACCCGTCGGTCTCGACGTCGAGCGTGAGCCGGTCGTAGTTCGTTGCCTGCTCCACTCGGGTGGGCTCGACCGAGAACGCCACCCGCCGCACGGGCGAGAAGATGGCATCGACGGGGATGATCCCGATAGTGGAGGTGCGCTTGTTGCGCTCCGCCGACAGGTAGCCCCGGCCCTGCTCGACCGTGAGGTCGAGGGCGAGGCGGCCCTTGGCATTGACGGTGGCGATGAGCAGGTCGGAGTTGAGGACCTCGACGTCGGCGGTGGTCTGGATGTCGGCGGCGGTCACGTCGGCCGGTCCGCGCTTGTCGAGGCGCAGGGTCACCGGCTCCTCCGACTCGCAGCGCAGCACGAGATCCTTGAGGTTCAGGATGAGGTCGGTGACGTCCTCCTTCACGCCGGGGATCACGTCGAACTCGTGCAGCGCCTCGTCGAAGCGCACCTGCGACACGGCCGCGCCAGGGATCGACGACAGCAGGGTGCGGCGGAGGACGTTGCCGAGGGTGTGGCCGAAACCCGGCTCGAGCGGTGAGATCACGAACTGCTGGGAGTTCGCCTCCGGCTCGCCGGCCTCGACTTCAGGACGCTGGATGATCAGCATGATGTCTCGCTTCTCGTCTCGGGGGGTTACTTGGAGTAGAGCTCGACGATGAGCTGCTCGCGCACGGGCAC
>JBOGFJ010000146.1:0-10395 GCA_050743385.1 Acidimicrobiia bacterium | reverse complement strand
CCGACGTCCCGCGGGAGCAGCCGTGAACCTGGCACGAGCGCACGTCCGCGTGCCCGACCACGTCGTCCAGCGCGCCTTCGAATCCGAGACGGTCGTGCTCAACCTGCACACGGGCGAGTACCACGGCCTCAACCACACTGCGGCCCGGATGCTCGAAGCCCTCCGTGAGCACGGTTCGGTGCCGGCGACCGCCGAGGTGATCGCGCGCGAGTTCCAGCTGCCGGTCGAGAAGGTGACGGGCGATCTCACCGACCTCTGTGCCGACCTCGCGTTCCGCAGCCTCATCGAGATCGCCCCCGGCCCCGATGTGTGAGCGCGTCCGAAGAGGAAACGCCTTCGGCCTCGGGCTCGAGGTCGGCTTCGAGTGCCCCGGCCTCCCGCCGCCGCCCACCGGCGACCGTGACACCCGGCCGCCGGTACGCCTGGAGCTGGCGCGCCCCGCCGACCTCCCGGCGAACGGCGGGCGCGGTGCCTCCGTGGACTACCTCCTCGAGGCGGACGGCTACGGGACGTTTCTGGTTCCCGCCGACGGCGCGAGCGTGCTGTGCTCGCCGGCGGACGCGGCCCCTTGGCAGTGGCAGCGCTACCTCGTCGGACAGATCCTGCCGCTGGTCGCGGTGCTGCACGGCTTCGAGGCGTTCCACGCCAGTGTGATCGCGCTCGGTCGAGGCGCAGTCGCGTTCGTCGGTCGGTCGGGTGCCGGCAAGAGCTCGATCGCGGCCGCGCTCGTAGCCCGGGGCGCGGGGTTCGTCGCCGACGACGTGCTGGTGGTGGGGACGGACGACGACCCGATCCGCGCGTACCCGGGGTTCGGGCTGACGAGCCTGCACCGGGACGTCCTCGCGCTGCTGCCGGGCGGGACGACCGAATGGCTCGGACCGCAGGTCGGCGCCGACCAGCACGGGGTGCGGATCGCGGTCGACGTCGTGCCGGGTGCCCTGCCGCTCACGGCCGTCTACTTCCTCGGGCGCGCGACCCGATCGGATGGAAGCCTCATCGAGCGCATCGACCCGGTCGACCCTCGCGTGGTGCTCGCGGGCAGCTACAACCTCCTTGTCCGTACGGTCGAGCGACGGATCCGACATCTCGACGTGTGCGCCCGGCTCGCCCGGGACGTCGAATGCTTCCGGATCGCGATCGCTCCGGGGTCGGGACCGACCGATGTCGCCGCCGCGGTCGAGGCACACACGGCGGCGGATGCGATGCGGCCTTGATCTCCGCCACCGAGGCGCGCTTACCGGCGACCGCGAAGGCTCGGCTCGCACTGGAGATCGCGCTGACGTCGGTGCGCGTGCGTTGGCTCTTACGCCGAACCGACCTCCCCACCACACTCGCCCGGCTCCGGCCTCACCCCGCGGCTGTCGGCGGGCACGCGCTCTCCGTGCAGGACTCGGCCCGCCTGGCCCGAGCCGTCACACGAACGCTGGGTGCGCTCCCGGGGGACGCCCGCTGCCTGGTCACCTCGGTGGTCGTCGTCGCGGTGCTCGCACGACGAGGCGGCGCCGGCAGCCTCGTCATCGGCGTGCGGCCCGGCAGCGAGTTCGGCGCACACGCGTGGGTCGAGCGCGACGGGGTGGCGCTGCTCCCGTCGGGCCCGGGAGAGTTCGGCCGCCTGGTGGAGCTCTGAGCCCGTGCGCCCAGCTGCGTTCGCGGGTGTGTACGACGGGCGGAGCCCCGTCGGCGGGTGCGATACCGATCGCCTGGCACGCGCGCTCGGCGGCGACGCCGACGACGTGCAGATCCTCGCCTGGGGGCACCTCGCCTTGGCGGCGACCGGTGAACCGGACGCGGGCGATGGGCGGTGTCTCCTCGCCGGCTACCTCTACGAACCCGACGGCCGCGCCCCGGCGAACGGTGACCGCACCGAGTCGCGGCTCTCTGCCCGCTGGCGCGAGCACGGGGAGGCCATGCTCGCCGACCTGCGAGGCGACTTCGCCCTCCTCTTCTACGACCACGACCGCCACGAGGGTGTGCTGGCACGCGATCAGCTGGGGGGCGGCTCCCTCGTCTGGCATCACGGTGCCGGACGGTTGGTGTTCGCGTCCGAGATCCGTCACCTGATCCCGCTCCTCGCCGGCCGCCCCGAACCCGACCCGGCGGCGCTGGGTCACTGGCTCGCCTCCGGCGTGCAACGCGGCGAGCGCACGCTGTATGCGGGTGTGCACCGGCTCGAACCCGCCCATCTCCTGCGGTTCGGTGGCGGGCGCAACCGAGAGGCCGCGCCGACCGCACGCCGCTACTGGAGTCCCCGGTACCACCGCCCCCGTGCCGCGGACGCGACCGAGCACGCCGCCGGCCTTCGGTCGGTGCTCGCCGACGCGGTCGACCGGCGCTGCCCGAGCCGAGAGTCGAGCGGGATCCTGCTCAGCGGCGGACTCGACTCCTCCACCGTCGCGGCGTTGGGCGCCCGGGTCGACCCGTCGCGCCGCCCGCGCCGCGCCTATTCGGCCACGTTCCCCGCACACCCGAGCGTCGACGAGGGCACGCTCGTCGACCTCCTCTGCCGGAACCTCGACCTCGCGAGCACGCGGGCCGTGGTGCGGGGCGGGAGCGTTGTCGCCGGCGCGATCGAGTACCTCTCGCACTGGCAACTGCCCCCACCGTCGCCGAACCTGTTCTTCTGGTTGCCGCTACTCCGCCAGGCCGCCGCCGACGGCGTGGGCGCGTTGCTCGACGGGGAGGGCGGCGACGAGCTGTTCGGGCTGTCGCCCTATCTCCTGGCTGACCGGCTGCGGCGAGGCCGCGTCGCCGACGCCGTAGACCTCGTACGGCGCATTCCGGGCGGTGGCCCACACCTCACTCGCGCCGCCATCTGGCCCTACGTGCGCGAGTACGGGATCAAGGGCGCAGCTCCGAGTTGGTTGCATCGAGCCGTGCGTCGTCGGCGCGGCGCGGTGGCGTACGCGCCGCCCTGGCTGCGTGCCGAGATCGCGCAGGCTGTGTACGACACCCACGACTCATCCGGCTGGCACGACCTCGACGGGCCGCGATGGTGGTCGTACCTGGTTGCCGTGACCACGCGGGGTCTGGGCGGAGGGGTCACCTACGATCACGTCCGGCGCCGGGCCGCGCTCGCCGGCCTCGAGGCCCGCCACCCCCTCGTCGACGTCGACGTCGTGGAATACGTGCTCGGTCTGCCACCCGAGCTCGCCTTCGAGCCGCGTCACAGCCGACCCGTGTTGCGTGCCGCGATGGACGGGCTGGTGCCCGACGAGGTCCGCCTACGCCCGGGCAAGAGCAACTTCGACGCCGTGTTCCACGAAGCTCTCGGCGGCGTCGACCTGGCCGTCACCCGGGCGCTGCTGGCGCCGGGCTCGGCCCACCTCGCGGCCTACGTCGACCTCGAGGTCGTCGCCGACCGTCTCCTGTCGACCCCGCCTCCACCGGCCCGACGCCAGGGCTGGGCGATCG
Organism: Acidimicrobiia bacterium; assembly: GCA_050743385.1. GTDB lineage: Bacteria > Actinomycetota > Acidimicrobiia > IMCC26256 > JACDBD01 > JACDBD01. The sequence goes on along the minus strand of JBOGFJ010000146.1, from coordinate 6,984 downwards.
CCCTCTGGAGGCTGCTCACGGCCGAGGTGTGGCTGCGGCTCCAGCGGGGATGCGCGGCGCCGGCGACCGGTCACGCCCGCCCGGCCCTGCGGTTGGACCGCCCCCACATAAGGGACCGATCGGTATAAAGTACCCGAGACGGGCAGGCGCCATGGTGGCGACCGGCCGAGGAAGGAAAGGCACAGGGGGGTCAACATGGACCGCGATTACCAGAAGCCGGAGATCGTCGACTACGGCACCCTCGTCTCGCTCACCGAAGCCAGCGGCGCCAACGGCGCGGAGGATGGCGGATCCAAGGCGCTCATCCACCACTCCGCCCCCATCGCACCCTGACGCACCAGCAGACGCGTCAGCCGGTGTGACCCGGCGCCTGTGAGACCGTGACGGGCGCGGCCTCGCGCACCGCGCGTAGGCGCGCCCGTCCCTCGGCTGCGGCGACCGGGTCGAGGGCCGGGAGCGCGAACCCGCTGTACATGACCCGGCGCTCGTGATCCACCGGCGGCTGCGCCATGTGCAGGGTGCAACTCAGGTGCAGGGTGACGTCACCGGTGCGCGTCGGCAGGTCGATCGTCGGTAGGTCGCAACCCGGCTGCTCGAGCGCGGGCCACACCAGCGCGCGGTGCGATCCCGCCCGCACGCGCAGCTGACCCGACACCGCGTCGGCGCCGGTGACGGAGATCCCCACCGTGAGGCTGCAGCACTCGTAGGAGTGACGGCCGAGGCTGCAGTCCTTGTGCCAGGGCACGTCGGAGATGCCCTGCACGATGCCGATCGGTTTGAACAACGCCTCGATCCGGTTGTCGGGACGCTTCCCCCACATGTGACCGTCGCCGGGGATGTCGGCGAGGGAGAGGAATCGGGGATCCTCGACGAGGTCGGCGGTGGCGGGCGAGCGGCCGTCGAACGCCTGCATTCGCACGAGCCGTGGCTCGCCGTCGGCGGTCTTTGCCCACCACGACCGTCCGTCGTCGGGGGCGTACCCCGGCGCAGCCGAGTCCATCTCGACCGACACCTGCGCCATCTCGTCCTCGGTGAACACGCCCTCGAGATGCAGGAAGCCTGCCTGCTCGAGGAAGTGGCGCATCTCGTCGTGGTCGTCATCGGCGCGGAACGAACGACGGAGATCGAGCGGACCACCGTCGCGGTCGATGAACGAGACCGCCCCGGGCGTGTGGATCGCCTGCCGGTCGAGCGCGGCTCGTAGCACCAGCCACCAGTCGAGGAGGTCGCCGAGCCGGCCCGCGGGTTGGTCGAGGCGCCCGCTCGACCAGAAGCCCATGATCGTCCCCTGGTCGGAGACCAGGTCGTCGAGCTGCTCGAGCGACAGGCGGACGCGGGCGCGGTGCTCGGTCGCCGAAGGCTCGACGACCACACGGTCACCGTCGCGCGACAGGGCCCACGAGGCGCCCTCGACCTCGATGGTGACGGGTTGCAGCTCGAGCCAGCGCGCACCCGGGGCGATACCGTCGACGTTGGCGTCGAGCGCGGTCGGGAGCGTGTCGGCGAAGAACTGCTCGGGGTCGACCCTCTCGCGAGGTCCATCCGTTCGGCTGCGGAGATCGACCGACATCAACGTCCCCCTTCGAGCGCGAGCGCCGACGAGCCTAGGCCGTCAGGAGTCGGTTGACTCGGTCAACACCTCAGCCGAGGCGTTCGATGCGCCCCGGGGGTGGCGCCGAGACCACATCGGGGTGGAGCGCCCATGCCAGCACCTCGACGCCGTCGACCAGGCGGGGACCGGGACGAGAGAAGTAGGAGGAGGCGTCGACGGCGAAGACCGCCGACGCGCCGCCGAGCTCCGTCCGCTCGCGCAGCCGCCCTCCCTCGGCGACGGCGTCGGCGAGCCCGTAGCCGCAGGGCATGAACACGACGACCTCAGCCGCCTCGGATTCGATCTCGCTCCACGACAGCCGGCGCGACGCCGCACCCGGTTCGCCCAAGACGGAAGTCCCGCCCGCGGCCTCGATCATCTCGGGTACCCAGTGGCCACCGTTGAACGGGGGATCGCTCCACTCGAGGGCCAAGGTCCGCGGCCGCGGTAGGCCCGCGGTGGCGCGCCGCACCGCGTCGACGCGGTCGCGGAGCTCGGCGGCACGCGCGACCGCCCGGTCTTCGGTGCCGGTTGCCCGGCCGACCGCGACCAGGCAGTCGATCACCTCGTCGATGCTCGACGGGTCGAGGGAGACGACGTCGGCGGAGCAGCCGAGCGTGTCGAGTGCCGCCTCGACCTGTCCGGTCGGGACGGCGCAGACGCGGCAGAGGTCTTGGGTCAGGATGACGTCGGGCTGGAGTGCGCCGAACTGCTCGGCGTCGAGTCGGTAGATGGGCTCACCCTCTCCGATGCTGCCGGCGACCAGGCGGTCGATCTCGGCGGGTTCGGCCGCCTCGGTCGGGAGGGTGGAGTGCGACACCACCGCCTTGGTCGTCGCTTCCGGCGGATAATCGCACTCGTGCGTCACGCCGACGAGGGAGTCGCCGAGACCGAGGTCGAAGGCGATCTCGGTCGCCGACGGCAACAGCGACACGATGCGCACCGCGCCATCCTGCCGTACCTTTTGCCCGTGCGCTACGTGATCTTCGGAGCGGGTGCGATCGGCGGCGCGATCGGGGGGCGACTGTTCGAGGCCGGGCACGACGTCGTGCTCGTCGCTCGCGGCCGGCACTACGAGGTGCTCGCGGCCAAGGGTCTCGAGCTGCGCGCGCCGGCGGGCAGGGTCGTGTTGGACGTACCCGTCGTCGACGACGTGCGCGCGGTCGATCCCGGGCCCGACGATGTGGTCATGTTGACCGTGAAGAGCCAGCACACCGTGGCCGCCCTCGACGCGCTCGCGGCGTCGACATCCGGTGACGTGCCCGTCGTATGCGCGCAGAACGGCGTCGCCAATGAGCGCGCCGCGCTACGGCGGTTCCCCGACGTGTACGCGTTGTGCGTGATGCTCCCGGCGGTGTACCTGGAACCGGGCATCGTGAGCGCGTACGGAGCGCCGCGCACCGGCATCCTCGACCTCGGCTGTTACCCGAGCGGGGTCGACGCAGTGGCCGAGCGCGTCGCGGCCGATCTCGACGGTTCGTCGTTCAGCTCGTGGCCCGTGCCCAACCCGATGCGGGCGAAGTACCAAAAGCTGCTCATGAACCTCGCCAACGCGTTCCAGGCAGTCTGCGGTGACGACCCCGAGTGGGGCGATCTCTATGCGCGAGCGCGCGCGGAGGCGATCGCGTGCTACGACGCGGCCGGCATCGAGTACGCGTCCGACGACGAGGACCGTGCGCGGCGGGAGGGTCGCATGCGGGCCGAACCGATCGACGGGCAGCGGCACTCCGGCGGGTCGTCATGGCAGAGCCTGGCGCGGGCGACGGGCTCGGTCGAGGCCGATTACCTCAACGGCGAGATCGTGCTGCTCGGCCGGTTGCACGACGTCCCGACCCCGGTCAACGCGTTGATCCAGCGGGTTGCGAACCGGGTCGCACGCGAGGAGCGCCCGCCCGGATCGGTCCCCGCCGCGGATCTCCGGGCCGTTTTGGCGTCGGAAAGGGTGGCGTCAGACCCCTGAGCGACGCCAAAACGTTTGGGGCCGGCACTACCGTCACATCCGTGCTCCGCGACTACCTCGCCTGGTTCGACACCCATCTGGCATGAGTCGCCGACGACTGGTTGGGGGGTTCGGACTCGCACTGATGTTGCTGGCCGCGTGCTCGTCGGGGAGCGACGGCGACGATGCGCGCGGCGCGGCCGATGCTCCGGCCCCGACCGAAGCACCGCCGACCACCACCTCGCAACCTGCCTCGCAACCCGAGATCCAGGAGTACGACGTGCCCGCGGGCTCGCATCCCCACGACGTCTGGGTCGAGCCCGACGGCATCGTCTGGTACACGGCCCCAGGCTCGGGCCAGCTCGGCCGGCTCGATCCGTCGACCGGCGAGATCACCGAGATCCCGTTGGGCGACGGGTCCCGGCCGCACGGCGTCATCGTCGGGCCCGACGACGCGCCCTGGATCACCGACGGCGGTCTCAACGCGATCGTGCGGGTCGACCCGGCCACCTCGGAGGTGCAGACGTTTCCGCTGCCCGAGACGCATCCCGACGCCAATCTCAACACCGCCGCCTTCGACGGCGACGGCATCCTGTGGTTCACGGGGCAGGGCGGCACGTACGGGCGCCTCGATCCCGCTACCGGCGAGGTGGAGGCGTTCGACGCGCCCCGCGGAGCGGGCCCTTACGGCATCACGGTGACGCCCGACGACACCGTCTACTACGCGTCGCTGGCCGGGAGCCACGTCGCGCGGATCGACACCGCAACCGGTGAGGCCACTCCCATCGACCCGCCGACCGCCGACCAGGGCACGCGGCGCGTGTGGACCGACTCGCGTGGTCGCGTGTGGAGCAGCCAGTGGAACGCAGGCCAGGTCGCGGTGTACGACCCGTCAACCGAGGCTTGGGAGGAGTGGCGGCTACCGGGCGACCATCCCCAGGCCTACGCGGTATTCGTCGACGACGACGACAACGTGTGGTTGAGCGACTTCGGTGCCAACACGCTCGTCCGCTTCGCTCCCGAGACCGAGGAGTTCACGAGCTTCCCCCTGCCGAGCACTCCCGGCGAGGTGCGCCAGATCCACGGTCGCCGGGGTGAGGTGTGGGGCGCCGAGTCGGGCAACGACAAGCTCGTGGTTGTGCGCGTTTGACGCTCACTAGCCTTCCGTCGTGACCTTTCGGGGCTGGCCGGCGGAGGCGATCGAGTTCTTCGAGGGGCTCGAGGCCGACAACACGAGGGCGTACTGGAGCGACCACAAGTCGGTCTACGAGGAGGTCGTGCGGGGCCCGATGCACGAGCTGCTGGCCGAGCTCGCGCCCAGGTTCGGCGAGGGCAAGATCTTCCGCCCGTATCGTGACGTTCGCTTCAGCAAGGACAAGTCGCCGTACAAGACGTCCATCGCTGCCACCCTCGACGGCGGTGGCTACGTGCAGCTCTCGGCCGACGGGCTCGGCGCCGGCTGCGGCATGTACCACCTCATGCCCGACCAGCTCGATCGCTTCCGACATGCCGTCGCCGACGACCGCACCGGGCGGGCGCTCGTGCGTCTCGTCGACCGCCTACGCGAGGCCGGCATCGAGGTCGCCGCCCACGAGACGCTCAAGACCGCGCCTCGGGGCTACCCGAAGGATCACCCCCGCATCGAGCTGCTGCGCCACAAGGGTCTCGTCACCTGGAAGCAGTGGCCGGTCGCTGCGTGGCTCGGGACGGCGAAGGCGAAGGATCAGGTCGTCGACTTCCTCCGCGCGTCCCGACCGCTCAGCAAGTGGCTCGACGTCAACGTCGGTCCGTCGACCGAGCCCGAGCAGCACCGCTGACGTCACCCCGATAGTGCTCGGCGTACCAGGCGAGCACGGTCTGCCACCCGTACATGCGCTTCTGCTCCGAGACCTCCGCGGGCAGGAGATCGAGACCCCGGTGCTCGAGCGTCACGCGCGTCCCCTCGCCGAGGGCTTCAAAGCGCACCTCGACCTCGGTCAGGTCGGGTGGCGCGCTCGAGACCAGGTCGGCGAACACGAACCGGCTGCCGGGCTCCCACGCCGTGATGCGCCCGAACGCGAACCCGTCACCGCTGGTCGCGTCGTGAACCTCGAGGACGCGGCCACCGACGCCGGGTTCGATCCGGATGCCGAGCGCGCGGTCGGGGTATCTCCAGCTGTGCGGCCCCCGTTGGTACCAGGTGTCGATCTCCTCGGTGAACACCGTGAACGCGGTCGCGGGGTCGACCGGCACGTCGACGCTCGTGGACACGCTGTTGCCCGAGCTCACTTGCGGCTGCGTCCCCGCGTGCGCTCGGTGTGCGCCTTGAACGCGCCCAGCTGCTCCGACCAGAACGCCTGCACCTGGTCGAGCCACGCCTGAAGGGCGACGAAGCGCTCCGGCCGAAGGCGGTAGAGACGCAGCCGGGCGTCCTCCTCACCCGACTCCACCTCCACGAGTCCGCTGGCGCGCAGGACCCGGAGGTGCCGGCTCATCGCGGGTGCGCTCATCTCGGCGCTGGCGGCAAGATCTCCTGCCCGCCGCGGGCCGTCGCGCAGGAGGTCGACGACCCGCCTTCGGGTGGGCTCGGCCAGTGCCGCCAGCGTTGCGTCCAAGTCATTCACGATTAGCGCAATGATTGCATCGGTCGTGAGGAACAGTCAAGACAATGGGTACAGTTCACCCTTCTTGGGTATGCGAGCCCGACCGGGCAACTCGGAGAACGGGTGAGGAATCGCATGCGAAAGCTGACAGCGTTCATCGCGGTCGCCGCCCTCGGCACGATGGTCGGGACTTCGGTCGCCGGCGCGGGGTCGAGCGGTGACCTGAAGAGGTTCTGCAAGGCGAACCTCGCCATCGACACGTCGCGGCAGGGCCCGAGTGAACGGCAGACGGAGCGGCTGCGCAACGCCGCGCCGGCCGAGATCGCCGAGGCGGTCGACACCGCGGTCACCATCTTCCAGGAGGAGGGCGAGGGCGCGTTCGAGAACGAGGAGTTCCTGGCTGCCATCGGTGAGGTCGACCAGTTCGTCCTCGACAACTGCGACTACGAGCAGGTCGACGTCACGATGCGGGACTATGCGTTCGACGGCATTCCCGACGAGATCGAGAACGGCACCGTCGCGTTCAACCTCGCCAACGAGGGCGCCGAGCTGCACGAGTTCGTGGTCGTCCGCCTCAAGGGTGACGCGACCCTCGACGACCTCCTCGCGCTCCCCGAAGACGCATCCGAGGACGACTTCGAGGAGCTGGCTGCAGAGGTCCCCGGCGGCGGGTTCGCCGAGCCCGGGGGGTCCGATCTGGCCCTGATGAAGCTGAACAAGACCGGCAACTACGCGGCGCTGTGCTTCATCCCGGTCGGTACTACTCCCGAGTCGGGCGACGAGGGTGGCAGCGGGCCACCGCACTTCACCGAAGGGATGGCGGCGGAGTTCGAGGTGACGAGCTAGCGAACGCGAGTGGCGCGTCCGGGCTC
>JBOGFJ010000145.1:0-14028 GCA_050743385.1 Acidimicrobiia bacterium | reverse complement strand
ACCGCCGCCCTCGAGCGCGTCCTTCACGCGTGCGGCGACCAACGCGTTAGTGACGTCGCCGCGGGTGCGCTCGACGACGCCGCGCAGCGCGTCGGTCGCGCGGCGGAGTCCGCCGGTGAGGGCCTCGGGGTAGTCGATCGTGACGAGCAGGCCGTACACCTCGTCCATCACGGCGAGCAGGGCCTCGGCCTCGTCGACGTCGTCGCGCCGCAGACAATCGAGCGCCTGGCGGCGGAGCTCGCTGGCGGCCTCGGCCATGCCGTTCAGGTAGGGCTGCACCTCGACGCGCAGCTCCTCGGCCGCGGGCATGCGCTGGGCGGCAACGAACGCGAGTGTGAGATTCGCTTCGGCGAACTCCTTCTTGGCGTCGTTGAGGAACCCGGCGAACCGGATGTCGTCGTGACCGTCGAGGGCGGCATCGGCCTCGGCCAGGAACGCCGCCGCCTCCGCGATCAGCGCCCGGGCTTCGGTGAACTCGCGCCGGTGGACGGCTCGAATGGCGGTGGCGCAGGCGCGGATCGCCCGCCGCGACGCGCTGAGCGTGATCTCGCGAGCCTGGTGCTTGCCCTCGAGTGCCGCGCGAGCCTCGTCGCCGACGTCGGCGATCTCCCGCGAGCGGTCCGGCGCCATCCCGGACCCGATGCTACGGGGTGGCGGTGCGCCCGAGGGCGAGCTCGCGGTGCGGCGCGTGGCGGGCCTGGCGAGGACGCTCGATCGGGATCGGCGGCGGCAGTGCGCTCCGAGTCGCGACGGCTCCGCTGCGCTGCTTGAGCTGCACGAGCAGGAAGAGGTAGGTGACGAGCAGCAGGTCGACGAAGCCGTGCGCGAACCACATCGCGATCATCCCGGTGAACAGCGCGACCGCGAGGCTGAGACCGGCCGCGCCGACAAGGATCACGAGAACATCGCGACGGCGCTTCTGCGCCGGTGACATCTGACCCGGCACCGTGGCACGCCCGCGCGCGGAACCGACCTGTCGCGTCGGGAAGGCCGCCGGGCGGAACGCCGCGCCGGAGGTCGGACGGTTGAACGCCGAGCCGAGCGACGAGCTGAGGGAGGGAGGAGCGTTGCGCTTGGCGCCGAGACGGAAGTTGAGCGGGCCGATGGGCTCGCCTCGACGGTTCTCCGAGCGGTGCCGAAGCGCCGGCGGCACGAGCACGGCCGCCCACAACACCGCCAGGATCAACAGAACCGTGACCGTCAAACCGCTTCCTCACGCCCCTTCGCGTTCCGTGGACGGTAACAAGCCACGACTCGCTACGTGTGGATCCTCCGCCCGTGAGGTTGCGAGAAGGTTACAGAGCGGCCGGGAGGGCAGGTCAAGTGGTAGCAGCCGATGCGCGGCCCTCTGACCTGCGGTTACGCGGCGAAACCCCTGGTCAGAGGGAGAGTTCGTCGTCGATCGCGGGTGGGCGCCGGAATGTGCCCGAGCGACCGCCGGTCTTCTCCCACAACGCGAGCTCGCCGATGGTCAGCGAGCGGTCGAGCGACTTGCACATGTCGTAGATCGTGAGGCCGGCGACCGCGCAGGCGGTGAGTGCCTCCATCTCCACCCCCGTGCGGTCGACCGTGTCGACCTGGGCTTCCACCTCCACATAGCTGTCCTCGATGCGGAAGTTCACGAATACCGAGCCCACGAGGAGCGGATGGCAAAGGGGGAGCAGGTTGGGGGTCTGCTTCGCCGCCTGGATGCCCGCGACCCGCGCCACCGCGAGCACGTCACCCTTGCTGATGGCCCCCGACGCGATTCTCGAGGCGGTGTCGGAGTCCATGTGCACCCGGCAGCGGGCGACAGCCCGGCGGTGGGTGGCCTCCTTGGCGGTGACGTCGACCATCCGCGCCCGTCCGAGCGGATCGAGATGGGTGAACTCCGAGGCAGACACGGCGGCTCAGTCTAGGCCCTAACCCCCGATCTGGCTCATGGAGCGGGAGGGCCGAACGAAGTTCACCCGGCCGATGCGGTGACCCGCCCACTTCGTGCCCACCGCCCGCTCGATCTCGGCGGCAACGGCGTCGTCGACCTCTTCGTCGGGCCCACCCGATCGGACGATCCTCCGGAGATCGAACTCGTCGAGGGCGAACAGGCACGTGCGGAACTTGCCCTCGGCGGTGATGCGAACCCGGTCGCAGTCGTCGCAGAACGGCTCGGTCACGCTCGCGATCACGCCTACATCGCCGCGACCGTCGCGGTAGCGATACCGCGCGGCGGGTTGCGCGTGCCCGTCGTCGTCGGATGCCGCCGGCTCGATCGGGAAGACGGCGTCGACCCGGTCGAGGATCTCGCGAGCGGGAACGACCTGGTCGGCACTCCATTCGCCGGCGGCGTCGAGTGGCATGAACTCGATGAACCGCATGCCGACACCGCGATCGCGGCCGAAGCCAGCGAGGTCTATGACCTCGTCGTCGTTGACGCCGCGGATCACGACGCAGTTCACCTTCACCGGGTGGAGCCCGGCGTCGAGGGCGGCGTCGATGCCGGTGATGACCCGGTCGAGCTCGTCCCGGCGAGTGAGCTCGAGGAAGGTCTGGCGTCGGAGCGAGTCGAGCGAAACGTTGATGCGGCGCAGCCCGGCGGCGGCGAGGTCGTGGGCCATCTCCGCCAGGCGGGTGCCATTGGTGGTGAGGGCGAGGTCGACGGCGAGCGGCGCCAGCATCGTGATGAGCCTCGGGAGGTGGGCCCGTACGGTGGGCTCGCCGCCGGTGATGCGGATCGCGTCGAACCCGAAGTGTTCGACGCACACTCGCGCGATCCGGGCCTGCTCCTCGTAGGTGAGCAGCTCGCCGCGCTCGAGCCACTGCATGCCCTCCTCCGGCATGCAGTAGGTGCAACGGAAGTTGCAGCGATCGGTGATCGAGATGCGGAGGTCCTTGACCTGGCGCCCGAACGGATCGATCAGCGGAGCGCTCACGGAGCCAGGCTACGTGATGCGTCTCTGGTGCCCGCCCGGCGACCTCCGGAGACGCATCAATGGTCGCAGGCGGCGTCGAGCAGCATGACCATGACCCCATCGCCGGCGGCCACCCCGTCGCCGTCGGGCAGGAGGGCAAGCCCGTTGGCGGCGGCCATGGCGGAGAGCACGTTGCTCTGCTGAGGGCCGGTGCGTGCCACCCGGTAAGCGCTGTCCTCGTAGCGCACGTGCACCCGGTCGAGGTGCAGCTTGCGGTCGGGCTTACGGCGAAGGTCGTGCTCGGCCACTGCCCACACCTCGGGTCGGAAGCGGTGGGGATGGCCCATACGGCCGAGCACCGCCGGCCGAGCGAAGAGCTCCCAGCTCACGTGCGACGACACGGGGTTCCCGGGGAGGCCGAACACGGGCGTGCCGTCGATCACACCGAAGGCCAGCGGCTTGGCCGGCCTGATCGCGACCTGCCACCACTCGAGTGCGCCCAGCCGGTCGAGCGCGGCCTTCACGTAGTCGTAGTCGCCCACCGACACGCCGCCGCTGGTGACAACGGCGTCGCAGGTCGTAATGCCCTGCTCGAGCAGCTCGATGATCCGGGCCTCGTCGTCGGGCGCGATGCCGAGGTCGACGGGCTCGGCACCGGCCGCGGCCACCAGTGCGAGCAACATCGGTCGGTTGGCGTCGCGGATCTGTCCCGGCGCGAGCGGCCCCGACTCCACCAACTCGTCGCCGGTCGAGAGCACCGCGACGCGGGTTCGCCCGAAGACCAGTACCTCGCGCCGATCGAGGCTGGCGAGCACACCGAGATGCGCGGGCGTGAGCGCGGTGCCGGCGGGAAAGACGGCCTGACCCGCGACCAGGTCACCGCCGCTCGGCCGCACGTGGTCGCCGGCAGACGCCTCCCGGAGGATGCGCACGCCGTCGACGCCGGCGCGCTCGGTCTGTTCCACCATGACGATCGCGTCGGCACCGTCGGGCAAGGGCGCGCCCGTCATGATGCGCACGGCCTCGCCCGCGCCGACCGAGATCCCCTCGGGCGACCGGCCCGCCGGCAGGTCGGCGACGACCCGTAGCTGCACGGGCGCGGCCGGGCCCGCGCCGGCGGTGTCGTCGGCGCGTACCGCGTAGCCGTCCATCGCCGTATTGGCGAACGGCGGCACCGGCTCGGAGGCGACGATCTCCTGCGCCGTGACGAGACCGAGCGCGTCGGGCAAGGAGACCTGGCGGGGCGCGAGCGGCCCGACCGCGCCGAATACGTGCGCCTGCGCGTCGGCGAGCGGGATCATGCCGAGCTCGCGCGCCTCAAACGAGACCGCGTCGGCGCACCAGGTCGACGAGCAGCTGCTCCAGCTCGGGCGCGAGCTCGGGGCGCTCGAGGGCGAGCTCGAGGTTGGCGCGCAGGTAGTCGTACTTCATGCCGGCGTCGTAGCGACCCTCACGGAAGCGAAACCCGTACACGGGCTCCTCGGTCAGCAGCAGCCCGATCGCGTCGGTGAGCTGGAGCTCTCCGCCGGCCCCGGGCTCGATGCGGGCGAGCGCGTCGAAGATCCGGGGCGTGAAGACGTAGCGGCCGATCACCGCCAGAGTCGAGGGTGCTTCCTCGGGTGGCGGCTTCTCGACCACCGAGCGAAGGCGAAACACATCGTCGGTGACGTCGTCGGTGACGGCGTCGACCTCGGCAGACCCGTAAGCCGAGATCTCCTCGCGCGTCACCTCGAGGAGGGCGACGACCGACGCGTGCTCGCGCTCGTGGATCTCGATCATCGAACGCAACAGGAGGGCGTCGTCGACCATCACGTCGTCGCCGAGCATCACCGCGAACGAGTCCGCGCCCACGTGGCGGCGAGCGACGGAGACCGCGTGGCCGAGGCCGAGCGCCTCGTGCTGGCGGATGAAGTGCAGATCGGCAAGGTCGGCGAGAGCCTGGATCTCCTTCAGCGCGTCGTGCTTGCCCGACTGCTCGAGCTTGGCCTCGAGCTCGGGCTCCCGGTCGAAGTGATCCTCGATCGCGCTCTTTCCCCGACCGGTCACCACGATGACGTCATCGATTCCCGCCCGCACCGCCTCCTCGATGACGTACTGGATCGTGGGCTTGTCGACGATCGGGAGCATCTCCTTGGGGATGCTCTTCGACGCCGGCAAGAAGCGCGTCCCGAGACCGGCGGCGGGGATGACGGCCTTCCTCACCGGGCTCATGCGTCGCGAACCGTACCTTCGCTACCGGAGTGGTCGCCGAGCCCGAGCTCCTGGCCGCGCACGAGTCGCCGCAGGTTGGGGAGGTGGCGGGCGAGCACCAGGAGCGCGAGCGCGACCGTCACCGAGATGTCGAGGAAGGTGCCGCCGGTGGCGGCGACGAGCACGGGGAAGGCCACCACGACCACGATCGACGCTACCGAAGCCTTCCGCAGCACGCGCGCGATCAGGAACCAGACGACGGCGAGCGCGAGCGCAATGAGGGGGAACACCACGACGAGTGCGCCGCCGGCAGTCGCGACACCTCGGCCACCCTTGAAGCGACGCATCACGGGCAGCATGTGCCCGACGACGGCGGCGAGCCCCAGGAGGTACGCCCCCCGGTGCCCGTCGAGGGCGAGCCCGACGCCGCTGGCGATCGCTCCCTTGCCGACGTCGGCCGTGAACACGAGGAGGCCGGCCTTCCACCCGGCGAGGCGGTACACGTTCGAGGCGCCGGGATTCCCGGACCCCTCCCGGAGCACGTCGTGGCCGGCAGCGCGGGCGACCAGGCTCGCGGCAGGGAAGGTCCCGAGGAGGTACGCCACCGGGAGCAGGAGCAGCACGGCGGTCATGCTGGGCACAACGTGGCCCCGGGCCGGGCATGCCGTCAATCCGGTACGATTAGCAGTCAACAGTCGCGAGTGCTAACGACCCTGGACGGAGCGGATGCCGACCTACCAGTACCGATGCGCCAGGTGCGGGGAGCAGTTCGAGGCGTGGCAGTCGATCCACGACGACGCCCTCACCGTGCACGACGGCGAATGCGGCGGCGCCCTCACGAAGGTGCTGGCCGTGGGCGGGATCGTCCTGAAGGGGCCGGGCTTCTACCGCAACGACAGCCGCACCAAGTCGGACGGGCGCGAGCGGGAGCGCAAGGGGGAGGGCGACTCCGCGAAGCCCGACGCCGCGAAGTCCGACACCTCGAAGTCCGACACCTCGAAGTCCGACACCTCGAGTGGCAATGGCTCGGGTGACTCGAAGAAGAGCGACCGCGGGTCGAAGTCGGAGACGACGACGCCGGGGGCCTCGAAGAGCGACTCCTCGAAGTCGTAGGCTCGCGCCCGTCACGGCGCTTCCTCCGCCGCTTCCCCCTTTCCGTCCTCCTCCGAAAGGGGTCTGCCATGCTCCGTCGCTCTCCTCGCGCGCTGCTCCTGTGGACAGCCGCGGCCGGCGTCGCCACCGCGACCGCGTTGCTCGTGGGCACCGATCTCGCCACTCTCCACCGTCGCGCTCGCGATCTCGGCCCCGAGGTCGCGGTCGCAGTGGCGACACGCGACCTCCCGGTCGGCGCGACGATCGCCGACGGCGACCTGCGCGTTCGCCGCCTGCACCGGTCGCAGCTTCCCGCCGACGCGCTCCAGCGCGACGACGCCGCCGGCCGCGTCGTCGCCGTGCCCGTCCTCCGCGATGGATACGTATCGGCGCGCAACCTCGTGCCTCGCGATCGAAGCGGGCTCGACGGCGTCGTCCCGCCGGGCATGCGCATCGTTCGCATCGCGGCCGACGCCCCCTCTGCCGCACGGCGCGCCGGTGCCGCCGTCGACGTACTCGCGACCTTCGATGCCGGCGTGGCGATCGCTCCCGAGAGCGGCGGCCCCGACGATCCGACGGTCGTGGTCGCGGAAGGAGCGCTCGTCGTCGCAATCGACGGCGAGACTGCGGCTGCAGGCGATCTCGCCGGCGCGGAGGGTGCCGACGGGATGACACTGCTCGTGACCGAGGACGAGGCTCGAGCTCTCGCCTACGCCGCCGCCGCCGGTGTGGTCACCGTGGCACTCGTGCCGCCCGAAGACGCCCGCGCCGCGCTCCCCACGTAGCCTCCCTCCGTGCCGATCCTCCACGCGATCGTTCTGGGCATTGTCCAGGGCCTCACCGAGTTCCTCCCGATCTCGTCGAGCGGCCATCTCATCCTCGTCCCCGAGCTCTTCGGCTGGAACGAGCTGACCAGCGATCCCGAGCTCAACAAGACGTTCGACGTCGCCCTCCACATCGGGACGTTCGTGGGGGTGGCGTGGTACTTCCGCCTCGACATCGTGCGCTACGTCCGGGCGGCGCTCCGCTCACTGCGCAACCGGGCTATCGACGACGTCGACGAGCGCATCGCCTGGCTGTTGGCACTGTCGGCGGTGCCGGGCGCCATCGTGGGCGCGCTCCTGAACGACTTCATCGACGATGAGCTCGGCCGGCCGATCCTCATCGGCGTCATGCTCATCGCGTTCGCGGTCGTGTTGCAGGTGGCCGACCGCCTGCCCGGTACGCGTCACGCCGAGGGCTTCGCTCTCCGCGACGCCGCGCTCATGGGAATGGCTCAGGCGCTGGCGCTCCAACCAGGCGTCTCGCGCGCCGGCGCGACCATCTCGATGGGCCGCTGGCTGCGCTTCGACCGCGACGCCGCCACCCGGCTGTCGTTCCTGATGAGCCTGCCGATCATCGCCGGCGCGGCGCTCTTCGAGACCGTCGACGTAGTTGTCGACGGCGGAATCGAATCCGATCTCGTGGCGCCGTTCGCGTGGGGAATGGTCACCGCGGCCGTCAGCGGCTTCTTCGCCGTGGCCTGGCTTTTACGGCTGTTGCGCACCCACTCGTTCACGCCGTTCGTGATCTACCGCGTGCTCCTCGGCGCGAGCGTCATCGTGGTGTTCGCAACCGGCGCCCGCTGACCACCCCTTTTTGTGCTTCTTGTGTCCTGACACGACCGAGACGGTCAGCTCGGGTCACAAGAACGGGTCAGGTCGGGCTCAGGCCGCTGGGGATGACCCTGGGCGTCCACGCGCGGGCGCGGTCGAATCGGTGGCCGACGATCCTGCCGTCGTGGAGACGCTCGACGAAGTCGGTGGGCCCGTCGAAGTCGGGCATCTCCACGTAGGCGGCACCGAGGGCGGCGGGGTCGTGCGCATCCGACCCGGCACCACCCGGGAGCCCGGTCTGGGCGGCGAGCTCGGCCGCACGGGCATTGAGGTGCTCGAGCGAGACCTTGGCGTTGAACACTTCCAACGCGTCGATCGAGCCATCGGCGCACAGCTGCCGCAGCACGGGCTCGCGCAACGCGTGACGTACCGGGTCGAACGGATGCGGGACGTACACGACGCCGCCCTGGTCGCGGATGCGGCCGATCGTCTCCTCCGGCGCCAACCCGTGGGGGACCCGCTCGTTCAGGAAGAGGCCGATGACCTCGCCGGCGCGTGTCTTGACCTCCTCCCCGACGACCACTCGGCAGTCGAGCTCGCGCCCCACGGCCTCGAGCGCGCCCCGGATCGAATGGTGGTCGGTCACGCAGAGCACGTCGAGATCGGTGCTCTCGATCCGTTCGGCCAGCTCGTCGAGCGTCGTCACGGCGTCACCCGAGTAGCACGTGTGCGAATGCATGTCGACGCGCACGGCTCCCCGACGGCGCGGCTCGCGCAGGTGTGGGTGCAGCTCGTCGGCAGCCTCGAGCACGGTAGGCAGCGTACCGGCGCCGTACCGCTACCCTCCCCCTCGATGATCTCGGCGGTCGTGTGGGACTACGGCGGGGTGATCTCCAGCCCGTTGTTTCGCGGTGTCGGCCGCTTCGAGATCGACATGGGCTATCCCGAAGGCTCGGTGCTGGAGCTGCTCTTCGGAGAGGCCGCCTACATCGGTGTCGAGGGCCGCGCGATCGGTGGCGGTGATCCGGGCGACGGCGCTGCGCCGGCGAGCGCGTCGGCCGTCACGCACGACTGGCACCGCCTCGAGACGGGTGATCTCAGCCTCGAGGAGTACTTCGCGGGCGTCATGAGACGGGCGCCCGAGGTGCTCGGCAAGTCGATCGACATGGAGGCCTATCGCCGCTTCAGCCGGGAGATGCCCATCGGGATCCACTGGCCGGTCGTGCACCGCATTCGCGAGCTCAAGCGTGACGGTCTGGCGCTCGCGCTGCTGACCAACAACGTGAAGGAGTTCGGGGACGCGTGGCGATCGACGTTCCCGGTCGACGAGCTCTTCGAGGTCGTGATCGACTCGAGCGCCGTCGGGATGCGCAAGCCCGACGAGCGGATCTATCGCCTCACGTGCGAGCGGCTGGCCGTCGAGGCCACCGCTGCCGTCTTCGTCGACGACAACCACGACAACGTGGCCGCGGCGCGGGCCGTCGGCATGGAGGCCGTGCATTTCGGCGACGATCCGTGGGAGGCGCTCGCCGCTCTCGACGCCGTGCTCGAGCGGCGGGGGGTCCAGCCGGCGAGGTGACCGCTGGCTCCGGAGGTCTACGCCTCCCGAGTTGCAGGGGCGGGGTGGTTCGATGTCCGGATCCGGCCAGCGGAGGGGTCTCGCGAGGCGTAGAACAGAGGCATGGACCGGGCTTACCAGGGCGTCGTCACCACCGGCATCTACTGCCGGCCCGGCTGCTCCGCGCAACCGAAGGCCGAGAACACCCGTGGCTTCGAGTTCGCGGCCGCGGCCGAGGCCCAGGGATTCCGGCCGTGTTTGCGGTGCCGGCCCGACCAGGGGCCCGGGTGGTCCGACTGGCTGGGGCCGTCGGAGCTCGTCTGCCGCGCGCTCCACCTGATCGGTCAGGGCGCGCTCGACGGCGTGAGCGTCGAGGCGCTCGCCGCCCGCCTGGGTGTCGGGCCCCGGCACCTGCGTCGCCTGTTCGAGGAGAACGTGGGCGCGTCGCCGGTCGCGATCGCGCGCTCGCGCCGCGCCCACTTCGCCCGCCGGCTGATCGACGAGACCGACCTCTCGATCACCCAGATCGCGTTCGCCGCCGGTTTCAGCAGCGTGCGTCAGTTCAACCGGACGATGCTCGAGATCTTCCGCTACCCGCCGACGGGGCTGCGGGAGCGCCGACGCAAGCGCGACCCGCTCACCACCGACGGCGCGCTGAGCGTACGGCTGGTGTACCGACCGCCGCTCGACTGGGCGGCCATGGCGCGCTATCTCGCCGCCCGCGCGATCCCGGGCGTCGAGTCGGTCGACGACCGGCGCTACCGGCGCACCATCGAGTGGGACGGCGCCGCCGGCGTGCTCGAGCTCCGGCCCGACCCCGGCGACTCGCACCTGGTCCTGAGCGTCGACCTGCCCCAGCTCGGCGGACTGATCCACGTGGTCGAGCAGGCGCGGCGGATCTTCGACCTCGGCGCGGACCCGGGCGTGGTCGCGGGCACGCTCCGGCAGGATGAGGACCTCGCGCC
Organism: Acidimicrobiia bacterium; assembly: GCA_050743385.1. Classification (GTDB taxonomy): domain Bacteria; phylum Actinomycetota; class Acidimicrobiia; order IMCC26256; family JACDBD01; genus JACDBD01. The sequence continues at coordinate 3,740 of JBOGFJ010000145.1, read as the reverse complement.
TCTGGTGACGGCGCGCCCCGGCCTGCGCGTGCCGGGTGGGTGGGATCCCTACGAGGTCGGCGTGCGCGCCGTCCTCGGCCAGCAGGTCTCGGTCGCGGCGGCGACCAATCTCGCCGGGAAGGTCGCGTCCGCGTTCGGCGAGGCGGTCGACACCGGCGACCCTGCGCTCACGCGGCTGTTCCCGGCGCCGGCGACGTTGGTGAACGCAGATGTCGCGGCGGTGGGAATGCCTCTGGCGCGCGCCGACGCCGTGCGCAACTTCGCCGCCGCCGCCACGGGAGGCGACCTCGCGCTCGACGGCTCGCGCGGCCTCGACCCGCTCGTCGCCGAGCTCGAGGCGATCCGAGGCATCGGACCATGGACGGCCCAGTACATCGCGATGCGGGCCTGCGCCGAGCCCGACGCCTTCCCGTCGGGCGACCTCGGGTTGCGCCGGGCGGCCGGCAACGGCGCCGGCCCCATCTCGCCCGCCGGGCTCGAGAGCCGGGCCGAGGCGTGGCGCCCGTGGCGCGCCTACGCGGCGATGCACCTGTGGACCATGTCCGGAAGCGGCCGGACTCGGTCGCGCTCGCGGGTTACAACGGCGGCATGACGATGACCACCACGACCACCACCGAGCAGTTCACGGTCGGCTCCCCCGTCGGCCCGCTCGACGTCACCGTCGTCGACGGACGCCTGCGGCGCGTGCTCTTCGACGGATCGGGCCGGGTCGACCGCGGGTTCGTCGATCGCACCGGCGTCGCCCGGCAGCTGCGCGCCTACTTCGACGGGGATCTCGGCGCGATCGACCCCGTCGACGTCGAGCTCGCGGGGACGCCCTTCCAGGTGTCCGTATGGGAGGTGCTGCGCACGATCGAGCCCGGCGAGACCATGTCGTACCTCGACGTCGCCGCCGCAGTCGGTCGGCCGACGTCGTCGCGGGCGGTCGGCAACGCCGTCGGCTCGAACCCGGTCCCCGTCGTGGTGCCGTGCCACCGGGTGATCACGAGCGCCGGCGGGCTCGGCGGCTTCGGCGGCGGACTCGACCGCAAGCGCTGGCTGCTCGCCCACGAAGGCGTGCTGCAAACGCTCGTCTAGGGGCCGGGCAGGTAGTCGCGGAACACGTCCATCTCCTTCCACTCCGGCGTGGGCGGGACGTGGCCGGGCCGGGGTGCGTAGACGGAGTGCTCGACCAGCTCCATGCGGTGGATGTAGCGGGGACAGTTCGGGAAGATCCGCTCGGCGCGCACGCGCACGATCAGCTGGGCGCCCTCGAAGGCGTCGAGGAGCTCGTCATCGTCGTGGAGCGACGCCGTGCCCTGCACGCGCATGCGATTGGGGTGCGCGAAGTCGACGAAGAGCATGCCGACGCGCGGATTGACCAAGACGTTGCCGAGGCTCCGGAACATGCCGTTGCCGTCGTAGCTGGGGAACGCGAGCGTGCGGTCGTCGACCACCCGCACGAAGCCGGGCATCCCGCCCTTGTAGGAGCAGTCGGGCCAGCCGTTGGCGTCGGCCGTCGCGAGGAAGAACATGACGGCCCGCTCGACGACCTCGCGGTCGCCGTCGGTGAAGTGGTCGTGCACGGTCACCTGCTCCAGGCGGTCGGCGATGCGCCGGCTGTCGAAGCGTTCCTGGAGCTCGCGGGCACCGTCGTGGTACATCGCCGGCTCGGTCACGCCGCCCCAGGGTAGGCCCAGGGCTGTTTTGGCGTCGCTTTTCCTCCCCTGGACCGGAAAAGTGACGCCAAAACGTGAGGGGTCAGGCGCCGCTCATGGTCATCTCGGCGACGAGCAGCGTCGCTCCGGCCGCGCCGCCGGGCAGCCAGGTCAGCTCGGAGCCCACCTGGTCGACGTCGAGGAGCATCCGTTGGAGCGTCGAGGCGATCGTGACCTCGCGGACCGGCTCGGCGAAGGCGCCGTCGCGCACCATGAGTCCCTCGACGCCCACCGAAAAGTCGCCGCTGACCGGGTTCGTGCCGGAGTGCAGCCCGCTGACCGACTGCACGTACAGCGCTTCCGGCACCGACGCGAGGATCTCCGCCGGCGAGCGTGCTCCGGGAGCGAGGTGCAGCGCCCGGGCGGCGACGCCGGGCGCCGACTTGAACCCACCCCGAGCCGCCGAGCCGGTGGTGACGGCCCCCGCCCGCCGGCCCGTGTACACGTTGTGCAGGAAGCCGGCGAGGCGTCCATCCGCGATCAGCTCGGTGCGGCGGGTGGGCACCCCCTCCGAATCGTGGCTCACCGCGCCGAACGCCTCGGGCAGTGTGGGGTCGTCGACGAGCGTCACGCCCGCCGCCGCCACCTCCTCTCCCTGCCGGTCGACGAACATCGAACGGCCTTTGAGCACGGCCTCGCCACCGAGCGCCGCGCCCAGGATCGCGAGCAGCGACCGCGTCACCAGCGGGTCGAACACGACGGGCAGGCGCCGCGACGGCGGCTGCGTCGCCCCGAGGAGGCGTACGGCTCGATCGGCGGCGTCACCGGCGGCCTCGTCGACGTCGAGGTCGGCCAGCGTGCGCCCGGCGCTGAAGCCGCTGCCCGTCTGTGTGGCCGTGTCGTCACCGGCGAGCGCGAACGCGCTGCACGAGCACAGCGTGCGCCGCGTGATCGACTCGACGCCGAGAGAGTTGGCGACCGCGACTTCGATCGCGCTGTCGTCGTAGCCGGCATGCTCGACGCCGCGGACGCGCGCGTCGGCGGCCCGGGTCGCCTGCTCGAGCTCGAGCGCGAGCGCGACCTTCTCGTCGGTCGGCACCGAGCGCAGCTCCTCACGCCACACGTCGAGCGCGGCGGCCTCCACCCCGCCGGCATCGGCGGGCGAAGACAGCCCGTACCACTGGTCGGGCTCGCCGAAGCCGGCGTTGTCGCGCGCCTCCGCCAACGTCTCGTCGACCACCTCGGGGTCGAGCGAGCCCGCCCACGCGTAGCCCTGCCGGCCGTCGGCGACGACGCGCACGCCCACGCCGTCGACGCCGGCGACCGAGAGCGACTCCACGTCGCCGTCGAACACCCGCACCTCGGTGTCGCGCGAGCGCGCGACGTACGACTCGACCTGCTCGCCGCCACGCGCCCCGCCCGCGACCCGCCGGGCCAGTTCGAGCAGGTCGCCGGCGTCACCCATCCGCGGTGCCGCCGACCGTCAGCTCGGCTACCCGCAGCGTCGGCTGGCCCGCCGACACGGGAACGCCCTGGCCGAGCTTGCCGCAGGTGCCCGGCCACGTGCCGAAGTCGTTCCCGACCGCGTCGACCAGGCGGAGCGTCTCGGCACCGTTCCCGATGAGGTTGGCGGCGCGCACCGGCTCCGTGATCTCACCGTCCTCGATGAGGTACGCCTCGGTCATCCCGAACACGAAGTCGCCCGTCGCCGTGTTCACCTGCCCACCCCCGAGCTGGGCGCAGTAGATGCCGTACGGCGTCTGGCGCACGATCTCGTCGGGATCGTCCTCGCCGGGAAGGAGGTACGTGTTCGTCATGCGCACCATCGGCAGGTGCTGGTACGTCTCGCGCCGCCCGTTGCCGCTGCTCGCGCGCCCGTGCTTGCGCGCGCGCACGAGGTCCCACATGTAGTCGGTGAGGACGCCGTCCTCGATCAGCACGTTGCGCTGCGCCGGCGCACCTTCGTCGTCGATCGCGTATGCGCCCCACTCGCGAGCGAGGGTGCCGTCGTCGATCAGCGTGACGAGCGGCGAGGCGACCTGCTCCCCCGCACGACCGCGGAACACCGACGCGTCCTTGGCGACGAGATCGGCTTCCAACCCG
>JBOGFJ010000144.1:0-5219 GCA_050743385.1 Acidimicrobiia bacterium | reverse complement strand
GACCGTGAACGCGGCGTGATGGGCACCGGTGAGGTCGGGCATGGCCGGATCGTAGGCCGCGGTGTTGCCGCCGTGCCGCCGCCGCCGCCGGCGCCGATAACGTTCGCCACGTGAAACGCGCCCTCGTTGCATTGCTTCTCGCCGGTCTGGCTTCCACCGGGGTCGGCCTCGCGAACGCGGGTGCCCAGGAGACGACCCCGTGCGACCTCCTCACGCGCTCGGAGATCAAAGGCGCGTTCGACGGGCGGACCGCCAAAGGCGAGCGCAACGGCGCGATCTGCACCTACCGCATCAAGGGCGGCTCGGCGAAGCGCAACGGCGCCGACCTCGAGCTCACCGCCGCCGGCAAGGCGTCGGTCGAGTACTACTTCAACGAGGTGTTCGACGCCGCGCCGGTCGGCGACGAGGCCTACTTCGCGCCGGGCGGTCCCGTGCTCGGTGTGAAAGAAGGCGACACGACCCTCCTCCTGCGGTACGAGTTCGATCCGCAGCGGACCAGCCGTGTCCTGTCGGAGAAGCAGATCCGGACACGCTTGGTGGAAGTGGCCGAGTACGCGCTGGAGCGCTGCCGTCCGCTGGCGCCGGGCTATCCGTGCGGGGGCTCGGACATTCCCTGATGGGCTGGTGGAGGCGTACCCTGCGCGTATGACGAAAGTCGCAGAGCAGCTACGCGAGGTGCGGACGAAGATCGACGATTCGCTCGTCGTCGTTCGCGGCGATCAAGGTGCGTCGCCCGTGCTCGTCGCGGTCGTGGGCGAGTTCGCCAAGAAGGCGGAGAAGGCGGCGCAGGCCGATGACGAGCGCGCCGCCGTCATCGAGCTCGAGCAGGCGGGTGACAGCGCCAAGGCGGCGGCCGAAGCCGACGCCGGGGTGTCGGACGCCACTCGCCAGGCGGTCCTCGACGCCCACCTGGCCATCTGCATCGCCAAGTCGAAGCTGTAACCCCGTCACCTCGGCGCCAGCGGGCGGGCGAAGCTCAGCTCGTGGCCGTCCCGGTCGCGCAGGTGGAAGAAGCGCTCGCCCCACGGCGCGTCCTCCGGCGCGGCCTGCGGCTCGAAGCCCGCGGCGAGGACGCGCCGGTACATCGCATCCACGTCGTCGACCCACAACACGATTCGACCCCAGCCGGCCCAACCGGTCGATCCGGTCGGGTCGAGCTGAAGGTTGAGATAGCCGGCACCGACCCGGAAGCTCGTGAACCGCGCGTCCTCGCCGCCATAGAGCAGACGGAAGCCGAGCGCGCGATAGAACGCCACGGCCGCGGCCATGTCGGCGGTCAGGAGCGTCACCGCGCTGATGCTCTCGACCGGCTCGCGTTGCGTCTCCACCCGGCCCAGCCTCGCACGCGTGCTTCCGGGCTACGACGCCTCGAACGGGCCGTCGGCCGTCAGGGGTTGGCTGCCGTACCCGGCATCGCAGGTGAACGATCCCTCGATGCCGCCGTCGGTCAGCTCGTCGACCGTGACGGTGCAGGTGCCGTCGTCGGAGACGAACAAGGACGACGTCTCCAGCTCGACGTTGAGGCCGACGACGACGGCGTGGCTCGTGCACCGGTCCTCAGAGCTCCTCGGCGCGACGGAGGTGGCGGGGCCGCCCGTCGGGGTCGGCGAAGCGTTGGTGGAAGGCGTGCGACCACCACCGCTCGCGCCCGGGCACGCGCTCGGGGTCGTGGGCGCGGACGTGACCGGGCGGGCGCGGCCCGCGCCGACCGCCCTCGTGCCAGCCGTCGAGCGCCGCCGCCGTCGCCCTCCACACCTCGAATCCCGAGACCGGGTCGACGAGGTCGGTGTCGTCACCCTCGGCGCGGCCGAGGTGCTCCCGCCACAGCCGCAGACGGGTGGCGCGCGGAAGGACGCGCGCGCAGTCACCGAGGCCACCCGGATCGAGCGGCTCGCGGGAGTCGCGCGTCGCGTCGAGCACGGCGCACGACAGCTCCGAGTCGTGCGTCCAGGAACGCCGGTTGAGGTTGTCGGAGCCGACCTCGAGCCACACGTCGTCGATCACGCACACCTTGGCGTGGACGTAGACCGGCGTGCCGTGCACGTTCTCGAGGTCGAAGACGGCCACGCGGGACCCACCGGCGGCGCGCAGGGTGCGGAGCACCTGATCGCGGCCGATGTTCTCGGCGTTGGCCGAGACCCGCCCACCCCGCTCGGCGAACCGGGGCACGACCGCGATCAGGCGCAGGCCGGGCTCGCGCCGCAGTGCCTCGGCGATGGTGTCGGCCCAGTGCTGTGACCACAGGTACTGGTCCTCGATGTAGACGAGGCGGCGCGCCCGTCGCAGCGCCTTGCGGTAGGCGCGCCCGATGCTGCGTTCGCCGCCGGGAGCGAACGGATAGGGCGGCCGCTTGGCGGGATAGGTCCGGATCACCTGGACCGCATGCGGCCCGACCGGCGAGGGATCGCGGCGGACGGGCGGCAGCGGGTCGGCGCGGCGGGGCTGGCGTGTCAGGCGCCGCAGGGCGAGACGGAGCGGGTTCCGGTGATCGAACGGCGTGGGATCGTCCCACCGCTCGCGGAACGTGTGCGCGATGTCGCCGACGGCCGGTCCCCGCACCTCGAGCTGGATGTCGTGCCACGGCGGTCGCTCCCCGTAGCGGTCGTCGAGCTCGACGGTCTGGGGATCGCCCTCGTGGCGGGCGTCGTCGTTGCGGCCGTGGCAGAGGTCGATACCGCCGGCGAAGGCCACGTCGTCGTCGGGTCCGGACGCGCGCCGCACGACGAAGAGCTTCTGGTGATGGCTGCCGCCGCGGCGCACGCGCTCGTCGAGGAGGATCTCGCCGCCGGCTTCGTTGACCTGGCGGACGAGCCTGGTGTTCTGCTGCTCGCTCAGGTGCGCCTGGCGCGGGTGGGACCGCCACAAGAGCCCGCGAACGTGCACGCCACGCTCGGCGAGGTCGGCGAGAACCCGCCCGATCTCGGTGCCGGGGCCGGCGAGACGCTCGTCGGGGTCACCCTCCCAGTCGGTGAGGTGCACCCAGTCGTCGGGCTGGAGGCTGCGGAGCTCGGCGTAGAGCCGGGCGAAGTACTCGGTCCCGTCGACGAGCACCTCGACGCGGTTGCCCTCGGTCCACGCGTTGCCGTCGCCGCGCCGCCGGTCGATCTCGGTGGCGGAGTTGCCGCGTTCGCCGGCGGTCAGGAACCAGTCGTCGAGTCGCACCCCGCACGCGGTTCGGTGCTAGCGCGTTCCTCGACGCGCGGCTTTGGCGGCTTCGACCTTCTTGTCGGCCTTGCGTGCGTCCTTCTCGGCCTCGACCGCGCGCCGCTCGTCGTGCACCGCGTCGCGCTCGGCCTTCACCTTGTCGCTTCGGGCCTGACGCTCCTGCTCGGCGACGGCTTTCTCGGTCGCCGCCTGAGCCTTCTGCGCCGCGCGCGCCTTCTCCGCGGCCGCCGCCTCGGCCTGCCGCTTCTCCTCGGCTCGCTTCTGGTCGGCGGCGCGCTTGCGCTCGTCGGCCTGCGTGGCGACGCGCTCGCGCTCCTCTTCGTCGGCCTTCCGCCGTTCCTCGAAGGAGGCGTCGGCCAGCTCCTTCTCGTGCGCGGCCTGCGACTCCAGGGTGGCGGCCTTGCCGAGCTGCACGGTCTTCGCCTGCTCGAGGATGCCTTCCTCGACCAGCTCGTCGTCGCCCACCGCCCGGCCCACCACCTGCTTGCAGCGGGCTTCGACCGTCTCGTAGGCGCGGGTGGGCAACCACTGGTCGTCGCGCCGGAAGACGGTCTCGGCCACCGTGAGCGGAAGCCGCGCCGCCCGGAACCCGGTCCGCACGGCCGTTCGGGGGATCTGCTGGATCTGCATGGTCATCGTCCTCGTTTGTCGGCGGCGCGGTCGAGCAGCTCCGCCGTCGCCCGCGCCTGCTCGGCCTCGTTCTCGGCTTCCGACGCCTCTCGACGGGCGTGCGCCCGCTCGCGGGCCGCCTCCTGCTCGTCGGCGGCGATCTGGGCCTGCCGGGCCCGCTCGTCCCGGGTGGCGTCGGCCTTGCGCTCGGCGTGCTCGCGCTCGATCCGCTGCTTCTCCTCGGCGCGCTCGCGCTCGACGGCAGCCTCGCGGGCTTCGGCGGTCGCCTCGGCGGCGAGCCGCTGCTCCTCGACCTTCAGGTCGCGCTCGCGAGCCACGAGGTCGGCCTCGTCGCGCTCGCGGGCGGCCTCCGCCTCGCGGCGCCTCGCTTCCTGCGCGGTGTCCGCCTTCTCTTCGTGGAGCTCGCCCTCACGCTCGAGCTTCTTGTCGTCGAGCACGGAGCCGGCGACCTGCTTGGCCTTGCCCTTGAGGCGGTCGAACCAGCCGCCGCCCCCCGCGTTCTCACTCATCTGGGTACTCCTCGTGACGTTTCGGGCACGACGCCGGTGGCGCGGCGTCGAATCGACTGCTCGCGCGAGCTACCCCGACCGGCGGCATCGCCAAACGCGTGGGCCGATCGTTTCTCCGACGGTGATCTCGGGTAGCCCGACCGCACCATCAGAGCGGAGGAACACGACATGCCGGCGAAGAAGGCCACGACCAGGACGAAGAAGGCGGCTCGCAGCACGCGGAAGGCGGGCAGCCGCACCGCGAAGACGGCGCGCCGCACCACGAAGAAGGCCACCCGCACGACGACGCGATCGGCGCAGCGGGCCGGCAAGAAGGCGACACGGACGACCCGCAAGGCCACCCGGAAGACGGGCCCGGCGACCAGGCGCCGGAGTGCGTCGTCGCCGCCCGACGCCCTCGCAATGCTCAAGGCCGACCACACCACGGTCAAGGACCTGTTCCGCCGGTACAAGGGTCTCGGTGACGGCGCCCTCAAGTCGAAGACCCAGACCATGGAGCGGATCGTCAAGGAGCTGTCGGTCCACGCCTCCGTCGAGGAGCAGGTGTTCTACCCCGACGTGAAGCGGCGGGTGCCGGGCAGCAAGCGGTTGGTCGACCACGGCATGGACGAGCACCAGGAGCTGAAGGAGACCCTCGCGCGGTTGCAGCGCACGAGCCCCGACGCCCCCGAGTTCGACACCACCATGCGCAAGGTCATCGCCGACGTGACCGACCACGTGAAGGAGGAGGAGAGCGAGCTCTTCCCGAAGGTTCGCAAGGCGATGTCGAAGCAGGAGCTCGTCGACATGGCGGCCCTGATGCGCACGGCCAAGAAGGCGGCGCCGACGCGGCCGCATCCGCTCGCACCGTCGACCCCGCCGGGCAACATCATCGTGGGCGCGGCGGCGGCAGTGGTCGACAAGGCCCGCGACGCG
>JBOGFJ010000143.1:0-7744 GCA_050743385.1 Acidimicrobiia bacterium | reverse complement strand
TCCGAGTCCGAACGCGGCCACGATCGCATGTGTCGCCGGCCACCCATCAGCGCGAACTGCGCTCCGCTCCTCCCCGGACACGCTCCTACCGTGGCACGGCACAGGAAGCTGACACCATGTCTCCGTGGCGTCGGACATCGAAGATCGTCTCGCCGGCTAACGCCGGTCATGGGAGCTCCTCGTGACGGACGACGGCAGTCACCCGCCCGAGTTCGGCTCTGCGTTCGTCCGTGAGCTGGTCGACGAGGATCGACAGGCCGAGGTACGAAGCACCCGAGCTCATGATGATCTGCTTCGCTGCGATCGCTTGACTGCCGAGCTCAGCCCAGTCGTCGACGAGCAGGACGCGGTCGGGTGGGCCGAGCAGCTCACGTTGGGCCCGCAGGACGTGTGCCTGGCCCCGGTAGTCGGTGGCCGTCGACCTTCGCAGCTGCTCGCCGGGAAGGAGTCCGTCAGACTTACGGATGGCCACGAAGCCCGCGCTCAGCTCGTGGGCCACTGCGCCGCCGAGAAGGAATCCGCGAGCCTCGATGCCGCATACCTTCGTGACGCTCACATCTCGCCATGGCGCGGCGAGTGCCTCCGTGACGAGTGCGAACGCTCTCGGGCTCGCGAATACTCGCCAAATATCGGCGTGGCCCTCGACCCAGCGGAACTGCTCGATCACGGCGGCTCGCGCAAAGGCGTGGCTCCGGTCGTCCATCAGCGCCCATCTTCGTGGATGCGACGAGTTGCGATGACAACGATTTCGATGGCGACGACGTGTTCGTCATGTACGAGTACGAGCTGAAGACCGGTGAACGTCACCGAACGTCGAGCTTCTCACCGTCCCCGGCGACCGAATCATCGAGTCGCAGGTGTTCTTCGGAGGCCGCGTTCACTGATCCGCCGAGGGTCCATTCGTTTCGGTGGTGGTTCGTCGTATCGTCGGAGACGTGAACGACCTCGCCGATCTCCTCCAGCGCGCCGCGTCGGCGGCGGCCGACTACCGGGCCACGCTGAGGGAGCGCCCCGTCGCCGTCCCTGTCGAGCTCGACGCGCTCCGGGACGCGTTCGGCGGTCCGCTGCCGGGCGCGCCGAGCCCGGCGAGCGAGGTTCTCGACGCGCTCGTCGAGGCCGCCGACCGCGGTCTGGTGGCCACTGCCGGGCCACGGTTCTTCGGGTTCGTGATCGGCGGCGCGCTCGATGCCGCCACCGCGGCCGAGATCGTGGCCACCGGGTGGGATCAGTGCGCGTTCAACGCCGTGCTCTCACCGGCCGCCTCGGTCGCGGAGGCGACCGCCGGCGCGTGGCTCAAGGATCTCCTCGGGATCCCGGTCGCGGCGTCCGTCGGGTTCGTCACCGGCGGGCAGGAGGCCAACACCGTGGGCCTGGCCGCGGCGCGGCACCACGTACTGGCCGAGGCGGGCTGGGACGTGGAGCGCGACGGGCTCCATGGCGGGCCGCGAGTGCGGGTGGTCGCGGGCGACGAACGGCACGCCACGATCGACCGTTCCCTGCGCCTCCTCGGGTTCGGCACCGCGCTGGTCGAGCCCGTCGCCGCCGATGCGAACGGTGCACTCGATGTCGACGACCTGGAGCGTGTGCTGACCGCCGGCCCGGCGACGCCCACGATCGTGTGCCTGCAGGCCGGCAACGTGAACACCGGAGCGTGCGACAACCTGCGGGCCGCGTGTGACATCGCCCATCGGCACCGCGCCTGGGCCCACGTCGACGGTGCATTCGGGCTCTGGGCGGCCGCCAGCCCCACGACGCGCCACCTCGTCGACGGGATCGAGCTCGCCGACTCGTGGGGGTGCGACGGCCACAAGTGGCTGAACGTTCCCTACGACGCGGGCTTCGTGTTCTGCCGACGGCCCGACGTGCACGCCGCCGCCGTCTCGTACGCCGCCGCGTACCTCGTCGGCTCGGGCGGCGGGGCGGCGGCTTCTGACTTCACGCTCGAGTCGTCGCGTCGGGCACGCGGGTTCGCGACCTGGGCCGCGCTGCGACAGCTCGGGCGCGACGGCGTCGCCGAGCTCGTCGAGCGGTGCTGCCGCCTGGCTCGCCGCTTCGCCGACGCGCTCGCCGCGGGCGGAGCCCACATCGCCAACGACGTCGTGCTGAACCAGGTGCTCGTCGGCTTCGGAGACGACGCCCGCACCGACCTGGTGATCGAGGGTGTCCAGCGGGACGGCACGTGCTGGATGGGCGGCACCACGTGGCGTGGCACCCGCCTCATGCGCATCTCCGTCTCGAACTGGTCGACCACCGAGACCGACGTCGACCGATCGGTCGACGCGATCCTCGGCATCGCCGCGCAGGTGTGACGTCCGGGCGCGTCGCCGTCTCCTCGTGTCCTGGCGCGGCCGTCCTCGTCGGCTCCGCAGCCGTCGAGCGACATGATCGCCGAGTAGATCAGCTTGGACATGGTGTGCTCAGGCGGAACCCGTCGAAATACGTATCGACGACAACCTTGCGTGATGACGCCATCTCGTCTCCTTCCCTACAGTGCCGAGTGCTCCAGCCAGTGGGTGAGCACACGGTCGTCGCCCATGATCTCGTAGCGCTCGTCGTCGGGGCGGCGGCGCTGGTAGACGAGGAGCAGGAGATCCGCCGCCGGTCCCCGCACCGCAACCGTCGCCTTCGTATGTCCGTGGTCCCAGCGGTAGCCCTCGGGCTCGAGGGAGATCGTCCACTCGCCGTCGGCGTCGGTGCAGTGCAGGTGCAGTGACTCGCCGTCGCCGCGCAGCTCGGCGACCTGGGGCCGGAAGTATGCCGCATGGGGCAGGTTGTCGAGCAGCTCGTCGACGGCGTCGATCGCGACCGCCGGCTCGACGGCAGGCTCACGCCCGAGCGCGAGCTCGGCGTCGGCACGGTGCACCGTCGTCTCGTGCAGCATCCGGCGGGGCCAGAAGCGGGCGTGCTTGTCGGCTCCCCACGCCCACATCGCCGCGTCGGGATCGGACGCGCCGAACGCGGCCACGACGTCGCCGGCGCCATCGGCGAGCCACTGCGGGAGTTGTGCTCGATCGTCGGGCACGGGGACATCCAGGCGGCGACGGTCGAGGCGCTCGGGCGCGAGCTGCCGGACCATCTCGGCCGCCCAGCGCTCGACGATCCCCGTGTGCTCGATGAGGTCGGCAACCGTCCACCCCGGGCATGTCGGCACGGGCGTCGCGAGGTCGGCGCCGCGCACCGCACCGGCGAACCGCGCGATCTCGTGGTCGAGCGCCTCGCAGTACGCCTCTTGGCTCCAGGTCACTCCGCGAGGTCGAGGCGCAACATCCTGATCGCGTTGCCGCGGACGATCTTGTAGATCGACTCGTCGTCGAGGTCGCGCATGATGTCCTCGGCGACCTTCTTCGAGTGCGGCCAGGTGGAGTCGCTGTGCGGGTAGTCGGTCTCGAACGTCACGTTGTCGACGCCGATCTCGTCGAGGCTGCGGAGGCCGTGAGCGTCGTCGAAGAAGCACCCGTAGATACGCTCGTGGAAGTACTCCGACGGGCGCCGTTTCACCTTGTCGGCCACGCCGCCCCACGCGCGGTTCTCCTCCCATACGCTGTCGGCGCGCTCGAGGATGTAGGGGATCCAGCCGATCTGGCCCTCGGAGTAGGCGAGATCGAGCGTCGGGAACCTCTCGAAGATGCCCGACATGAGGTAGTCGGTGAGCGACATCGCCGCGTTCATGTACGTGAGCGTCGAGCCGACCGCGGCAGGGGCGTCCTTCGACGTCGACGGCATCCGCGAAGACGATCCGATGTGCATGCACACGACCGTCTCGGTCTCCTCGCACGCGGCGAAGAGCGGGTCCCAGTAGTCGGTGTGCACGCTCGGCAGGCCCAGGAACGGGGGAATCTCGGTGAAGCAGACCGCGTGACCGCCGCGGGCGGCGTTGCGACGCACCTCGGCGGCGGCCTTGTCCGCATCCCACAGCTGGATGATCGGCAGCGGGATCAGGCGCCCACCGGAGTCACCACACCACTCGTCGAACATCCAGTCGTTGTACGCCTTCACACACAGGTCGGAGAGCTCCTTGTCGTTCGCCTCCATGAACGTCTGGCCGCAGAAGCGCGGGAAGGTGGGGAAGCTGAGGCTCGCCTCGACCCAGTTGACGTCCATGTCCTCCAGGCGGGCCTTCGGGTCGTAGCAGCCCGGGCGCATGTCGTCGTAGGTGATGGGGCTCACCGTCACCTGGTCGCGCGGGACACCGGCGGCGGCCGACAGGCGCGTCTGCGGCCACTGGAGCTCTTCGTAGTACCACCAGTCGCAGTCGAGGCCGTCCTCGCCCGCCTCGGCCTCGCGGTAGGAGAACTTGCCCCCGACGAAGCTCATGTCGGCGATCTTGCGGCGCACGACCCGCGGCCCGACCTCCCGGTACTTCTCGGGGAGGCGGTCCTGCCACACGTTGGCGGGCTCCACCACGTGGTCGTCGACGGAGATGATCTTCGGAATCTGCGGCATGCCTGCACACTAGACCTGACGGGTCGTCAGAACGAGCGGCGGTCTACGGTGACGCAATGATCGCCCGAGCGAGGTGGCCGACCGCGCTCGCGCTCGGCCTCCTTCTGGCGGTCGGCGCGCCCGCCGCGGGCGCGGGCCCGGTCGAGCCCGCAGGCGTCTACGTCGCACTGGGCGACTCGTTCGCCGCCGGCCCGCTGATCCCCAACCAGATCGACATCGCCGGCTGCATCCGGTCGGATCACAACTACCCGCACCTCGTCGCGGCCGCGCTCGAGGCACCGCTGCGCGACGCCACGTGCAGCGGCGCGACGACCGACGACATGACCGCACCCCAGAACGTGAGCGGCGGGCCCAACCCGCCCCAGTTCGACGCGCTCGGCGCCGACACGACCACGGTCACCATCAACATCGGCGGCGACGACATCGGGTACCTCGACATCGTCATCAGCTGCATCACGGGCGACGCGGCAGGCACGCCCTGCCAGGACCGATACGTCGTCGGTGGGGTCGACGAGATCTCGAATCGCATCGCCGCCACCGCGCCGAAGGTGGCGACGGTCCTCCAGGGAATCCGTGACCGCGCACCGGCGGCACAGATCTTCCTCGTCGGGTACCTGCAGATCCTCCCCGACACCGGCGGGGGATGCCGCGACCGACTGCCGTTCGCCGACGCCGACGTCCCCTACCTCCAGGCCAAGCAGCGCGAGCTCGAGGCGATGCTCGCTGCGCAGGCGGCCGCCAACGGCGCCGCGTTCGTCGACGCCTTCGCCGCCAGCGCAGGCCACGACGCGTGCCAGCCGGTCGGCGTCCGCTGGGTCGAGCCCCTCGTCGGTGCGGCCTCCGGCGCACCGGTCCATCCGAACGCCCTCGGCATGGAGTGCACCGCGGTGCTGGTGCTCGGTCAGCTCGCTCCGGGGGCCGGTGCCGCGGGTGGGCTGTGCCGGCCGCCGGCGCAGCCGGTGCAGTCGACGCCGGTCTTCACCGGCTGAAGCCAAGTCTCGAGGCCAGGGGGTCCGGAATCCGGACCCTGAGGCCTCGAGTCTGGGAGGATCACACGATTCGGCGTTCGGCCGCCCAGCGGGTGAGCTCGTGGCGGTTGGAGAGCTGGAGCTTGCGCAGCACCGACGAGACGTGTGTCTCGACCGTCTTCACCGAGATGTGGAGCTCGCGGGCGATCTCCTTGTAGGTGTAGCCACGCGCGATGTGGCGCAGCACCTCCCGCTCGCGGCTCGTCAGTTGGTCGAGCTCCGGATCGACTGCGCCGAGGGGTGACGTCGCGAACGCGTCGAGCACGAACCCGGCGAGCTGGGGTGAGAACACCGCGTCGCCGTCGGCGACCCGGTGGATCGCCTCCGTGAGCTCGGGGCCCGAAATGGTCTTGGTGACGTAACCGCGAGCCCCGGCTCGGATCACCGCGATCACGTCCTCGGGCGCGTCCGACACCGACAGGGCCAGGAAGCGCACGTCGGGGTGGCGCGCCAGCACCGCACGGATCACGCGCTCGCCGCCACCGAGCGGCATGTGCACGTCGACGAGCGCGACGTCGGGGGCGCGCTCGCCGATCATCTCGATCGCCGGGTCGACCTCCGAGGCTTCGCCGACGATCTCGACGCCGTCGCCGAGCTCGGTGCGGACGCCGCTGCGGAACAGATGGTGGTCGTCGACGAGGAACACCCGCGGCCGGTTCTGCCCGCTCATCGTGGTACCCGCGGCATTGTCAGCTCCACTTCCGTGCCCTTCCCCGGTCGCGCGCGCACCACGGCATACCCACCGGCGCGCCGCATCCGGCCCTCGATCGACTCGGTGATGCCGCGCCGGTCGGTCGCGACCGCGTCGCGCTCGAACCCGGCGCCGCGGTCGCGCACGAACACGAGGGCGCGCTCGGGCTCGATCTCGAGGTAGAGCGACACCTGCGGCGCACCCGAGTGCCTGGCCGCATTGACGAGGGCCTCTCGGCCGGCGAGGACGAGCACGCGCAGCCGATCGTCGAGTGCGCAGTCTCCACCGACGCGCACCATCTCGACCGCGACGTCGTACTGGCTCTCGACCTCGGCGGCCGCGCCCTCGAGCGCGCCGCCGAGGTCGTCTCCGGCTGATGACGGCGCCTGGCCGAAGAGCCAACCCCGCAGCTCGCGCTCCTGGCGGCGGGCCAGGGTGGTGACGGTACGGGGCTCGTCGGCCTGCCGCTGGATCATCGCCAGCGTCTGGAGCACGGAATCGTGGAGATGCGCCGCCATCTCGGCACGCTCCTCCGAACGGATCCGTTCGCGACGCTCCGCCGACAGCGCACCCGCCAGCCGCCAGAGCCAGGGCCCGAAGATCAGCCCGAGCCCGCCCACGACGACGAGCATCGCGAGCACGCCTTGGCGCACCGCGCCGAACGCGTCGCTGGCGGCGAGGAACGCGCCGATGCCGCTCGCGACGAGCACCGCGCCGATGACGACGCGGGCGAGCGCGCCCCTGCCTCGCCCGACGACGGTCGCGAGGAGCTCCGCGGGGCCGGCGGCGTCACCGGTGACGGGCTCGGGGCGGTTCCGGCCGAGCAGGAGCGCGACGCCGCCGGCGCCGAGCGCCACCGGGATCGCCAGCTCCTCGGGGAACCAGAAGCCGATGGGCTCGAGGAGCAGCACCACGCCGAGCACGACCGCGCCCAGCGCCGCCGCTTGCACCCAGTCCCAACTACCCGCGGCGCGAGCGGCGACCGCCGGTCCGGACCCGTCGTCGCGGGGGAGCACCAGCCAACCGGCGCCGTAGAGGAGGATGCCCAGGCCGCTGACGACCCCCAACACCACGAAGGCGACCCGCACCAGGCTGCGGTCGACGCCGAGGTAGTCGGCCACGCCCGCGGCGACGCCGGCGATCACCTTGCCGTCGCGGCGACGAACGAGCCGCGGGCGATAGGTCGGACGCCGAGCAGGTGGCGCGTCCATTGGTGGTGCCGCTCGCATTCGCATTGGTCGATGATCCCACGCAGCCCCGGACAGGAGTATCGGGCGCCACCCCGAGTGCGGGCCCGGGCGGCTCGGGGAAGGATCAGGGCCGTCCCCGATGGTCAGACGGGCGGCGGTCCCGGATCATGGCGACCATGAACGACGCTCCCTCCGAGACCCGACGAATCACCCGCAGCCGCGATGACCGGATCCTCGGCGGCGTGGCCGCCGGCCTCGCCCGCTCCCTCGGCGTCGATCCCGTCATCGTGCGGCTCGGTTTCGTCGTCGCGGCCGTCGTCGGCGGCATCGGGGTGGTCGCGTACGTCGCCGCCTGGCTCCTCGTTCCCGACGACACCGAGACCCAGACCATG
>JBOGFJ010000142.1:0-3800 GCA_050743385.1 Acidimicrobiia bacterium | reverse complement strand
AGCGCATCGAAGACACGCTTGGCATCCGCGACGTCGGCGGCGTCGCAGCTCACCATCATCCCCTGGACCGGACCGAAGCTCTCGGTCGTCGGATCGTCGGACGCCATCAGCAGGTCGTCGCCGATGGTAAGGGCGGCGTGGATGATCATGTCGGCCTGGTCGGCGGGCGGCTCCTCGCCGGGGACATCCTTCATGGTCAGCAGCGTCAGCTCGCCGCCGAAGATCTCCTGGTAGCGGGTGAACGCCTCCCGGCAGTTGCCGCCGAAGAAGAGGTAGGGACGAAAGGCCATCGGTTCCTCCAACTGATCTCGCGCAAGCTCTGCCGGGGAGTATGACCGAACCTCGGACGCGAATTCATCGCGAGTCGGAACGGCTGTGGGGAGCACGGAAGCGGCAATCTGCGCTAGCGACGCGGCAGGCCGAGCACTCTCTCGGCGATGATGTTGCGCTGGATCTCGCTCGTGCCGCCCGGGATCGTCCCCGCGAACGAACGCAGCCACTGCACCGCCCACGCGCCATCACGCCACATCACCGGCCCGAGCACCTGCGTGTCGAGCGCCTCCGGGCCTTGGGCCTCCATGCCGGCGTCGAGGCACCGCTGCACGGTCTCGCTCCCGAACAGCTTGAGCAGCGAGTGCTCGGGTGAGGCCTTGCCCCGCATGACCTTCGAGAAGCCTCGGTAGCCCATGAGGAACAGCGCTTGGGCGTCGATGTGCAGGCCGGCCACGGTGTCGCGGAACCGGGCGTCATCGCGCCGGGGCCGACCGTCCGGACCGGGTTCGTCGCCGAGGGCGATGAGCGCCCGAACGGCGCGCTGGGCGAGGTAGGCGTAGTCGATCCACAGCATCGCCCGTTCGTGCGCGAGCGAGCCCTGCGTGATCGGCCATCCCCCGTCGAGCTCGCCGAGGAGGTTGGCGCGGGGCACGGCGACGTCGGTGAAGAACACCTCGTTGAAGTCGTAGTAGTCGGGCTCGGAGAGCTCCGGGAACGGCCGGCACTCGATGCCGGGGCTCGTCATGTCGATGATCAGCGCGCTGATCCCCTTGTGCTTGGGTGCTTCGATGTTCGTGCGGACGAAGCAGAGGCACCAGTCGGCGTGGTGCGCGCCCGACGTCCACACCTTCTGGCCGTTGACCACGAACCGGCCGCCGTCGAGCACGGCCCTCGTCTGGAGGCTGGCGAGGTCGCTGCCCGCCCCCGGCTCGCTCATGCCGAGGCACCACGCGATCTCGGCCCGCAGCGTCGGGAGGAGGAAGCGCTCCTGCTGCTCGGGCGTGCCGTAGTCACGGATGGAGGGGGCGACGATACCGAGGCCCTGGGGGTTGAGGCTGCGCGGGATCTCGCGGCGCGACAGCTCCTCGAAGTAGATCATCTGCTCGGCGGCGGTCGCGTTGCGCCCACCGAGCTCGGGTGGCCACCCGGGCACGAGCCAGCCGGCGTCGAAGAGCGTGCGCTGCCATGCCCGCGACCAGTCCTGGAAGCTCGCACTCGACTGCTTGGGCTCGCGCAGCACCTCGTCGGGAGGGACGTTGGCCTCGAGCCATTCCACCAGCTCCGCCCGAAAGGCCTCCTCCTCTTCTCGGTACCCCAGTCGCACGACCGTGACCGTACCTGACACGCGCGTCACGCCCCCTCCCCTCTCGCGTTGGGTCAGAAACGCAGCGATGCGCGGCGTTTTCGACCCAACGCGTCCAGAGCGACGGCGGCGAGCACCACCAGGCTGGGCTCGGCCGGTACCCGGAAGCGGGTCTGACCGTAGGTCGCCGCCGAGGCGATCGTGACGATCACCACGGGCACGAGCAGCGGCCATAGCGTGCTCCGTCGCCGGCGCAAGACCACGATGCCGTACACCGCCAGCGCCACCAGCGGATAGAAGAACACCAGGCCCAGCGCGGTCACCCATCGCTCGCGGGCTTCGCCCTCGTTGTACTCGAGCATGTCCAACGGACGGAACGCGCTCCACGTGCGCCCGACGCGCGCCACCGCGACGACGACGGCCCGCCCGCTGTGATCACCGATGAAGTCGAAGGCGCGGTCGCGGTAGATCCTGCTGTCGACCGACTGGTCGCCCGGTGGATTCCCGCGTAGGCAGGTGAGGTCGGTCAGCCCGGTGTCGGGCCCGGTGTACACGCTGGCGCAGTTCGAGCCCAGCAGCGCGATGCCGTCGTTGGTCGAGAGGAACGTCGGCTCCTCGAAGCGCGCCAGGTTGAACCCGACCCACGGCCCGATCAGCAGCGCCGCCACCCCGAACGCCGCGATCACCCGTCGCCACGACAGTGCGCGCCGCCGCCACGGCACCCAGACCGTGACGGGCAACGCGAGTAGGAGGAGCAGCAGGATGAGCTCCGCCCGCGCAAGGGCGGCGAGCGCGCACGACCCGCCGAGCGCGGCTGCCGTCGCCACCTCCGGCCGGCGGCGGAATCGGTACGCGCACAACAACGCGAGCGTGACCGCCAACGCCGCCAGCGTCTCCGACATGATCAGCCCGTCGTTGACCCACAGGTTCGGGTAGACCGCCCCGATCCCCGCCGCGAGCCAGCCGGCGCGATCACCGCCGACCTCCCGCCCCAGCAGGCCCAGCGCGAGCACCGTGACCGTCCCCAGCGCCGCCATCGTGAAGCGCTGCGGGTTCTCGACGCCGTCGAAGACGAACGACACGGGCGCGAGCACGATGACCGTCAGCGGGGGGTGGTCGGCGGCGGGGTCGCTGCCGATGAGCGGTGGCGGATGGGGGTCGAACGGCTCGAGGAAGCCGCCGCCGTTCCCGAGGCGGTTGGCGGCAGCGCTGTAGAACACCTGGTCGGCCGCAACCCCCTCGTCGAGCTTGGCGAACACGACGTAGGCGATCCGCACCGCGAAGCCCACCGCCACGATCGCGAGCAGGATGCGCCAGAACCGGCCCCACGACCGGGGGTCGAGCCGAGCGATCACCGACTAGCTGCGCCGGGTCAGCAGCAGGCAGCCGGCCAGTGGGCCGCCCCCGGCAGCGGCGACACCCACCTCGGGCTCGCCGGGCACCTGGCGGTCGCCCGCCTCGCCCCACAGCTGCACGCACGCCTCGTGCAGGAAGCCGTAGCCGTGCAGGCGCCCCGACGACAACTGCCCGCCGTTGGTGTTGAGCGGCAGCTCGCCGTCGCGCGCGATCCGGGCGCCCCCCTCGACGAACGGGCCCGACTCCCCCCGCCCGCAGAAGCCCATCGCCTCGAGCCACGCCATGGTGATGAAGCTGAAGCCGTCGTACATCTCGGCCAGCTGCACGTCGGATGGTCTCAGGTCGGTGCGGGTCCAGAGCTGGGCGCCGGCGTCGCGGCACGCCATCGTGGTGAGGTCGTCGAACTGGTCCCACGACGGTCTCCCCCGGATGGCAGTGCCGACCGCCTCGACCTGCACCGGCGGCCGGCGCAGGTCGGCCGCGGTGTCGGCGCGCGACACGATCACCGCGGTGCCGCCGTCGCAGGGCACGTCGCAGTCGTAGAGGCACAGCGGCGTCGAGATGAGACGGGCGGCGAGGTAGTCGTCCATCGTCATCGGGTCGCGGTAGACGCCGTTGGGGTTGAGGGCGGCGTTCTTGCGGGCGTTGAGCGCGATCTGCGCGAGCTGCTCGCGGGTGGTGCCGAACTCGTGGAAGTGGCGTTGGGCGAACATCGCGATCCAGATCGCGGCCGACGGCGCCGCGAACGGGAGTGTCCACTCCATGAAGCCACTCGCACGAAAGCTGCCGCGCCCACCGCCCCCGGGCATGACCGCCGAGCGTCCTTCCTTGCCCTGGGCGCTGCCCTCGTAGACGGAGCGGAAGCACA
>JBOGFJ010000141.1:0-5426 GCA_050743385.1 Acidimicrobiia bacterium | reverse complement strand
TCGCAGGCAAGACCGCGTCACTGTTCGCGGCGTCGTGTCGGATCGGCGGAATGGTCACGGGCGTGTCCGAGCCCGACCTCGACGCCCTCACCCGGTACGGCCGACACGTCGGCATGTGCTTTCAGGTCGTCGACGACGTGCTCGACATCACCGCCACCGACGACGTGCTCGGCAAGCCCTCCGGCCAGGACCTGGTGGAGGGTGTGTACACGCTGCCGGTGATCTACGCCCTCGCCGGGTCGGATGCGCTGCGGGCGCTGCTGGCCCGACCCCTCGACGCCGGGCGTCTGGCGGAGGCGCGACAGCTCGCGACGACCAACGGTGCCGTCGAAGCGGCATTGGGCGTCGCCAGCGACCATGCGGCCAAGGCGGGCGATGCGCTCGCGGGAGCTGAAGGGCTCGACCCGGTGGTGTGCGAGGCGCTGGGGCGGCTGGTGGAAGGACTTGTCGAGCGCGACTCGTAGGGCCCGATCCGGTCAGGCGGTCTCGACCGCCTCGTCGAGGACGGCGCCAGTGGCGTCGGTGGTCTGGTCGAGGAAGTCGAGCACGGCCGCGTTGAAGGCGTTCGGGGCCTCGACCATGAGGCCGTGGGCGGCGCCGCGAAGCTCCACGAGGCGGGCGTGGGGGATCATCTCGGCCAGCTCCTCGGCGTCGCCGATGGGCGTGAGCGAGTCTTGCGAGCCGGTGATCACGAGAGTGGCCGCCCTCACGTGCTCGAGCTCGAAGCGGAGCTCGTCGGAGGCGTTCAGGATCGCGTGCACCTGCGCCACGAACGTCTCGCGCGGCTGCTGGAGCAGGATGCGGGCCAACAGGTTCAGCCACATCCCGAATCGCTTCCGCAGCCGAGGGCCGACCAGCCAGCGCATGGCATCGGTACCGAGCGCGCTGATCCCCCCCGCCTGCACCTCGTCGGCCCACTCCTGGAACAGCTCCCGCCGCCAGGGATGGTGGCGGCACGACGTGCACGCGAGCACGAGCGACTGCACCCGCTCGGGGTGGAGCACCGCGATGATCTGGGCGATCACGCCGCCCATCGAGGCCCCGATCACGTGGGCGCGATCGACCTCCTCGGCATCGAGCACGGCGAGGGCGTCGCGTGCCATCTCCGACAGGTCGTAGGGGCCGGGCGGGCGGCCCGACCGGCCGACGCCCCGGTTGTCGACGGCGAAGCACCGGTAGCGGCGACCGAACGCCAGCCGCTGGAGAGCCCAGCCCCGGGAGTCGGTGCCGAGACCCTGGATGAGGAGCACGGGCTCGCCGTCGCGCCGTCCCCACGCCTCGTAGGCGATGACGGTCCCGTCGTCGGCCAGTGTCGTGTGCACGCCGGGCCTCCCCGGTCGCAATCTGTCGCGAGCATTTCGCTCGCGTCCGTACAACGAATGTACCCCTCGCCGGCGCCGGGTGACGCCATCGTCAGCGACGCGACCGCCCGCCGCTACGTGCGGGTCAGGAGCCGGCGAACGGCGTCGCGGACGCGCTCGGAGAGCTCGGCGGCGGCGAGGGCGTCGCCCGGCACCGCGTCCGTCTCGGTCTCGACCACTTCGCCCACGATCACGTGCCACGGGCGCACGGGCAGGCCGACGGGTCCCCCGGGGAGCACCGCCAGCGGGATCACCGGGAACCCGAGGATCGCCGCCAGCAGCGCCCGGGGCGGTTCGCCCGCGCTGGGACGCAGCCACGTGGGTGCGAGTGGGGCCGCCGCCAGGTGGCCGGCGCGCAGGAGCGCGCCCACGTCGTCGGGGTGGCCGCCGAGGGCCCCGAACTTGCGCAGGAGCGGTCCCACCATCGGCAGGTCGGGGGCGCCGACCACCCGCACCCGCCGGCCGGTCACCTGCCGCACCGCGGCCGCGACCGCGGCGGGCTCGAGGAACCCGAGGCCCCGGTTGGCGACGAGGAGCGCGCCGCCCACCGAGGGAAGGCGCTCGGCGTGCTCCACCCGCACCCGCACACCCAGGGCGACGAGGGGTGCGACCAGATCCATGAGTTGGGGATCGGCACCGAAGGGATCGATCGGGTAACGGCCGGTGAGACGCCGGCGAGCGGCGGCGATCAGCGACCCCGGTGACTCGGCGCGGTCGGCGTCGATGCCGTGGTCGTCCACGGAGGGAATGTCGGGCATCGATGCGCTGGTCACGCCACCTCCCGCGCGACGCCGAGATGGGCGACCGTGGCCCACTCGAAGAGCTCGGCGCACACATCCTGGGTCGGGACCAGATCGGTCAGTGCGAGCTTGTCGACGGCGCGACTGCCGTCGCCGGCGCGCCCGTGACGGAGGAGCTCGACCACATGGGGCGGCATCGGCGCGCCGGCGATCTCTGCCGCATGCCGCGCGAGCTCCCAACCCGCGCCTGCCACCGGGACTGGGATGCGGCCACCGAGGCGGACGGCCTGCCACGGGCTGGCCGCCCCCGGCGCGACGATGTTGAGCGGGCCGTCGTAGCGACAGGTCAGCGCCGCCACCATGGCGAGGGCGGCGTCGAACTGGCTCAGGAGGCAGAACGCGGGGTCGTCGAAGGCGGGCACCGGCACCGCGGGGAGGCGGAGCACGCGACCGAGAGGGCTCGGCACGTGTGAGCCGGTGACGGGCGCGAGCCGCATCGCCGCCACGGGGACGTCGTGGTGGCGGCCGAGCGCGACCGCGGCGGTCTCGACGTCGAGGCAGCTCCGGCCGAACGGCGTCGTCGGAGCGGGGAAGACGCCCTCGTCGGGCACGAGAGGGCGCCCCTTCCCGCGGCCGTAGACCTCGAGACCACTGCGCACGACCACCCGGTCGAGCTCGCCGGTTCGGGCGGCGGCGCCGAGCGCGGCCACGGTGCACGCCTCGGTGAGCTCGGCGGCTTCACGTTGCCCGACGCGCGAGTCGGGCTCGTACACGCCGTAGTGGGCGACGGCTGTCGGAGCGAAGTCGGTGACGAACTCGACGAGCCGGTCGCGGTCACGAGGATCGATCCGGTGGAACTCGCTCCTCCGGAGCCGGCGCCGCGGGGGAACGATGTCGACGCCGACGATCTCGGCGACGTCGTCGCGGCCCTCGAGGAGTTGGGCCATGCGGGTTCCGAGCTCTCCACCCATGCCGGTCAGCAGCAGCCGCATCATTCGGACCCTAACTGCGCTTCGGGTCGGAGGTGCGGGAAGAGGATGACCTCGCGGATCGACGTGACGCCGGCGAGCAGCATCGCGAGGCGGTCGACGCCCATGCCGAGGCCCCCGCACGGCGGGAGCCCGTACTCGAGGGCGCGCAGGTAGTCGTGGTCGAAACCGTGGGCCTCGAGGTCGCCCTTGGCGGCGAGCTCGGCCTGCGCCTCGAAGCGCGCCCGCTGGTCGACGGGGTCGTTGAGCTCGCTGAACGCGTTCCCGAGCTCGGCTCCTCGAACGACCGGCTCGAACCGCTCGACCAGCGCGGGATCGTCCCGGTGCGCCCGCGCCAGCGGGGACACGTCACGCGGGTAGTCGAGCACGAACACCGGCCCGACGAGGTTCGCTTCGGTCGTCTTCTCGTAGATCTCGATCACGAGCTTCCCGGGGTCCCACCCGGCTTCGTGCGGCACACCGAGGTCGTCGCAGACCCGCTCGAGCTTCTCGACCGGCATCGCCGGGTGGACCTCGACGCCGGCGTGCTCCCGGATCAGGTCGAGCATGGTGCGCCGCTCCCAGGGGGGCGTCAGGTCGATGGTCTGGCCGGCGACCTCGACCACGGTCGTGCCGACGGCGGCGCGGGCGACCTCGCTGACCATCTCCTCCGTGAGCGTCATCATGTCCGTGTAGTCGGCGTAGGCCTCATAGAGCTCGAGCATCGTGAACTCGGGCTGCCAACGCGTACCCAACCCCTCGTTCCGGAACACACGCCCGATCTCGAACACCTTCTCGAACCCGCCGACCACGAGCCGCTTCAAGGGGAGCTCGAGCGCGACTCGCAGGTAGAGATCGATGTCGAGAGCGTTGTGGTGGGTCACGAACGGTTCGGCGGTGGCGCCACCTGCGATCGCGTGCAGGACCGGCGTCTCGACCTCGATGAAGCCGCGCTCGGTCAGGAAACGGCGGATGGCGGCGACGGCTGCGAACCGGATCTCGAAGACCCGACGGGCGTCGTCGTTGGCGATGAGGTCCACGTAGCGCTGACGGAAGCGGGTGTCGACGTCGGCGAGCCCGTGCCACTTGTCGGGAAGCGGGCGCAACGCCTTGGCCAGCAGCGTGAACCCGGTGATCTTCACCGACAGCTCACCCCGCCTCGTCTTCATCGGCGTGCCCTCGACACCCACCCAGTCGCCGAGATCGAGGTTGTCGAACTCGGCGTGCTGCGCGTCGCCGAGGCCGTCGTCGGAGACGAAGAGCTGCGCGCTTCCCGTACCGTCGCGGACGGTCGCGAAGGTGAGTTTCCCCTGACGCCGGATGAGCAACAGCCGGCCGGCGATGCGTTCGACGGTGTCGAGCTCCTGGCCCGACTCCAGGTCGCCGTCGTAGCGATCGCGGAGCTCGCGGAGCGTGACCGTGCGATCGAAGCGAACGGGATACGGGTCGACGCCGCGCCGGCGAAGCTCGTCGATCTTGCCGAGGCGGCGGTCGCGTTCCCCCGTTGGCTCGGTCACTGGTTCCTCTCGAACACGATGCGCAGGCCGTGGAGGGTGAGCCAGGGCTCGTGATGCTGGATCGTGCGCGAGAACCCCATGATGAGCTCGGCCAGGCCTCCGGTAGAGACGACGGTGCACTCTCCCAGCTCGGCGATGAACCGGTCGACCAGCGCGTCGACCTGCCCGGAGAACCCGTAGACCGCGCCCGACTGGATCGACTCGATGGTCGACTTGCCGATCACGTTCTTGGGTGGCACCAGCTCGACCCGGCGCAGCAGAGCGGCGCGGGCGAAGAGGGCATCCATCGCGATCTCGATCCCGGGGAAGATTGCCCCTCCGATGTACTCGCCCTTCTCGCTCACGGCGTCGACGGTGTTGGCCGTGCCGAAGTCGACCACGATCGAAGGGCCGCCGTAGAGGTCGAACGCGCCCACCGCGTTGGCGATCCGGTCGGCTCCGACCTCCTTCGGGTTGTCGTAGAGGATCGGCATGCCGGTGCGGACTCCCGGCTCGATCACCAACGCCTCGAACCCGAAGTAGCGCTCGGTCATCTCGCGCAGCGCGGCGGTCACGGGCGGAACGCCGGAGGCGACGGCGACGCCCGACACCTGGGCGTCGAACGAGAAACCGTGGAATCCGAGGAACTGCTGGATGGCGAGGGCGAGCTCGTCGGACGTGCGCTCCGCAAGCGATGCGATGCGCCAATGGTCGGCGAGCTCGGCGCCGTCGAAGAGCCCGATGACGGTCTGGGTGTTGCCGGCATCGATGGCAAGGAGCATGCGGCTCACGCGAGATCGAGGCCGATGTCGAGCGCGGGCGCCGAGTGCGTGATCGCGCCCAGCGAGACGTAGTCGGCAC
>JBOGFJ010000140.1:0-2898 GCA_050743385.1 Acidimicrobiia bacterium | reverse complement strand
CACCATCGACGTCTCGCAGCAACAGCTCGTCCCACTCGCGTCCCCACACCACCTTGAGGACGTTCCAGCCCGCGCCCCGGAACATCGACTCGAACTCCTGGATCACCTTGTGGTTCCCGCGCACCGGGCCGTCGAGGCGCTGGAGGTTGCAGTTGACGACGAAGATCAGGTTGTCGAGACCTTCCCGAGCCGCGATCGACAGCCCCGCCATCGACTCGGGCTCGTCCATCTCGCCGTCGCCCACGAACGACCACACGGTTGCCTGCGACGTGTCGGCGCGCTCCAGATGCAGGAGGTACCGGTTGAAACGCGCCTGTGCGACCGCGTTCAGCGGAGAGAGGCCCATCGAGACGGTGGGGAACTCCCAGAAGTCGGGCATCCGGCGCGGGTGTGGGTACGAGGGCAGCCCGCCCTCGACCTCGCGACGGAAGTTGTCGAGATCGTCCTCGCCGAGGCGGCCCTCGAGGAACGCCCGGGCGTAGATGCCGGGCGCCGCATGACCCTGGAAGAACACCTGGTCGCCGAAGCCGCCGTCGTCCTTCCCCCGG
This sequence comes from Acidimicrobiia bacterium, assembly GCA_050743385.1. Classification (GTDB taxonomy): domain Bacteria; phylum Actinomycetota; class Acidimicrobiia; order IMCC26256; family JACDBD01; genus JACDBD01. Next base: position 2,350 of record JBOGFJ010000140.1, on the reverse strand, counting down.
AAGAAGTGGTTGAAGCCCACCTCGTAGAGCGCGGCCGCCGACGCGTAGGTGGAGAGATGGCCGCCGAGCCCGTCGAAGCGGCGGTTCGCCCGCGCGACCATCACCACCGCGTTCCAGCGCACGAACGCCCGGATGCGGCGCTCGATGTGCTCGTCGCCCGGGAACCACGGTTCGCGCTCCGGCGGGATGGTGTTGATGTAGGGCGTCGACACCATCGACGGCACACCCACGCCCTGCTCGCGCGCCCGCTGCATCACGCGGGCGAGCAGGTAGCGGGCCCGCACCTTGCCCCGCCCCTCGATCACCGAATCCAGGGAGTCGACCCACTCCTGGGTCTCCTGGGGGTCGACGTCGGGGAGGGAGTGGATGAATCCGTCGACGAACACCGCGCCCCAGGCTACGCGACTCGTCGCCGGAGCCGAACCGGCGGCTACTCGCTCCTCCCCGCCGCCTTCGCCCGCTCCGCCATCTCCTCGGCCGGCACGTCCTCGATATGGGTGTGGACGTGCCACGCGTGGCCGAACGGATCGCGCAGCGACCCGGCGCGGTCGCCGTAGAACTGGTCTTCGACCGGCCGCTCGGCCGTCGCCCCCGCGGCGACCGCGCGAGCGAACACCGAATCGACGTCGTCGACGTAGATCGTCATCGACACCGGGGAGCCGCCGACGGTCTCAGGCGCTCGTGCGCCCATCTCGGGGTACTCGTCGGCAAGCATGATGGGCGAGTCGCCGATGCGGATCTCGGCGTGCCCGATCTTGCCGCTCGGTTCGGCCATCCGGAACGACTCTTCTGCGCCGAAGGCCTCGCGGTAGAAGTCGATGGCATCGGCGGCGCCCCTGACCACCAGGTACGGCGTCACCGTGTGGTACCCCTCGGGGATCGGTTTCACTGCCATCGGATCGCTCCTCTCTCGCGGGATGACGTGCTCGTCAGACGCAGCGCCGGCTCCCTCCCGCGGCCCGATCTACGTGACGAGTCGGGCGCGCAGGCGCTGATACTCGTCGTCAGAGAGCTTGCCCTCGCTCTTGAGCCGCTCGAGCTTGTCGATCTCGTCCGCGAGACCGACTCCGAGGTAGTCGCGCATCTCCGCGCGGGCGCGGACGGCCTGCTGCTGGCTGCGCTCGGCCATGCCGCGGCCCTGGGTGATGAGGTAGACGAACACGCCCAGATAGGGCAGCAGGATGATGAAGATCACCCACGCCGCCTTCATCCAGCCCGAGATGTCGTGACGCCGGAACATGTCCGCGAACACGGTGATGATGAGCCAGAACCAGACGACGAAGGCGAAGATGTAGAGCACGCCCAGCAGGAAATGACCGAACGTGAAATCCTCGGCGAGCGTGAGCAAGGTGCACCTCCTCGGAAGTGGTGCCGCAGAAGCTAGCTTCGTCAGCGGATCTGCGCACCGGCGCTGGCGATCTCGGCCAGCGCCCGTTCTCCGTCGCCCGGCTCCAGGTCGACGGCGCGCACCCCTTCTCGGAGGACCTCGGTCTCGAGGCCCAGGCGCCTCGCGTCGAGCGCGCTCTCGCGGACGCAGTAGTCGGTCGCGATCCCCACGATGACGACTCGCTCGATTCCCCGATCCGCGAGCAGCTCCTCGAGCCCCGTCCCGCGCGTCTCGCCCGTCGGGAGGTGCTGGACGCTGAACGCCGAATACCCGTCTTCGGGCCCCGTCGCCTTGTGGATCAGCTCGCCGTCGACCTTGAGGTCCTCGTGGAAGTCGGCGCCCCAGGTCTCGCGCACGCAGTGCACGGGCCAGATCCCGCCGTACGGTGCGAAGTGGGGCGTGTCGGGGGGATGCCAGTCACGGGTGTAGACGACCAGGGCCCCGGCGTCGTGCGCGCGCGCCGCCTCCCGGTTGGCGATCGGCGCCACGTCCTCCCCGCCGGTGACGTAGAGGCTCCCCGCCGGCTCGGCGAAGTCGTTCTGGAGGTCGACGATCAGCAGCGCCGTGCGCTCGTCGTAGCGAATCGGCTGATCCATGACGTCCTCCTCTCTCGTCCTCTCCATTCATACCCGAAACCGGCCATCCGCCCTGCTAGCGTCCGGCCCTTGCGCAGGCTCTGGGCAGTACCGATCGGGATCTCGGCGCTCACGCTCGCCGCATGCGTTCCGCTGAAGCCGGCACCGCCACACGGCTCAATCACGTTCTCGTGCTCCCCGTCCGACGACTTTCAGCACTTCACCATCCCCGCCGGCGTCACGAGCATCGAGATCGATGCCTTCGGCGGCGCGGGTGGCAACGGTGACGGAGGAGCACCCGGCGGGCTCGGTGGCCGGTCGCGCGCCACCTATTCCGTCAGCCCCGGGGCGGTGCTCACGCTCGGGGTCGGATGCCAGGGAGCCGGGA
>JBOGFJ010000139.1:0-13935 GCA_050743385.1 Acidimicrobiia bacterium | reverse complement strand
CGGTTGTCGAGGCGGATGCGCTCCTCGACCGAGCTGTTGCCCCAGAGGCCGTTGACCTGGGCGGCGCCGGTGATGCCGCCGACGACGCGGTGGCGGTCGTCGTAATCGGGAACGGTCTGCGCGAGCGGCGTCGCGAAATGAGGGCGTTCGGGGCGGGGGCCCACGATGGACATTTGGCCGCGCAGCACGTTGAAGAGCTGCGGGAGCTCGTCGATGCTCGTGCGACGAAGGAGCCGGCCGAACGGCAGCGGACACTCGTCGAGCTCACGCGAGAACTTGTCGTCGACGTGGTCGATCGGGAAGGTCCGGAGCTTGTACATGGTGAAGACGACGCCGTCGCGGCCCACGCGCTCCTGGCGGAACAGGACCGGGCCCCGACTACCGAGCTTCACGCCGATCGCGGCTGCGATCAGCACCGGTGAGAGCACCACGAGCGCGCCCGCGGCGACGACGATATCGAAGGCGCGCTTGGCGTAGACGGCGGGGTGGTAGCGGATGTGTGCCCGCAAGCGGACGAAGGGCATCCCCCGGACGACCTCGACATCACGCGACGACGGCAGGAGCGCGGCGCAGTACGGCACGAGATAGACGCAGGCACCGGCGACGATCGACCGGCGCAATGCCCGAACGAGGCTGTCCTCACGCCCTGGTGCCGCGGCGACCGCGACGTAGGTGACACCCCACTGCGTGCCCGGACCACTCCCGTTCCCGTCGCTGTGCGGCGGCGCCGCGTGGGTAGCGGTCACCTCGACGCCGAGCTCGGGATGCTTCTCGAAGAGCCGTGCGATCCGGCTCGCGTCGTGCGCCGACCCGATCACGTGCACCGACCGCCGCAGGCAGCCACGCCGGCGCCCGGCGCGGATGATGGCGTAGCCGATCGCCCGGAGCACGAGAACGCTCGCCAACGTCGCGAGCACCTGGCGCGCGAGGCCGCGGGCGTCGCCGACGGCCAGCGCCACCGGAGTGAGCGCGATCGCGGCGACGAGCACCCGGGTGCCGATCGCGGGGGTCTCCTCCAGCACCGACGGCGCCAGGCGCGGCTCCCGGGTCGCGGCCAGGGCCACGAGGCACACCAGCGCGAACGCGGCCGCGACCACCGGTGTCGTCAGGTTGGCCGCAACCGCGATCCACACGGCCAGGCCGTCGGCGGCGAGCGCGACCAGAGGCTCGGGCACGCGGCTGCGGCCGGGCGAGGTCGTCGGGCGTCTCGCGGCGAGGCCGTGCCGGGCGGGCACCTGCCGGGAGGGCGGTTGCTCCCGCAACGCCAGCGAGGGGCGGCTCTCATCGGTCACGCGCTGCTCGTCCAACGCCGTCCGCGCCTCCCCCGCCGGTGCTCGCAGCCAATTGAGGACGGGATTATCCCTTTTGCCCCTTACGGGCAGGCCGCACTGTATGGGGAAATGGGGCATTCGTCCAGTGTGAGGGGGTTTCAGGAGCCGGTCACCAGCGACTGGTAGAGCACGGCGTGACGGTCGGTCATCAGCCGGATGTCGAAGCGGGACGCAACCCGCTCCCGGCCGGCGGCAGCCAGGCGGCTCTGGAGTGCCCGATCGCCGAGGATCCGAGTGACCGCGGCCGCCAGGGCGTCGGGGTCGTCGGGCGCCACGACGAGGCCCGACTCGCCCTCGACCACGGTGTCGCGGTTGCCGACGACGTCGGTCAGCACGACCGGGGTGCCGGCGCGCATCGCCTCCAACGGCGCGTACGGTCCTCCCTCGTAGCGGGATGCGAGCACGAAGACGTCGAACTGACCCATCACGGTGGCGGCGCCGTGCAGGCCGGGTAGGTGAACGAAGCGCCCGTCGAGTCGGGCTGCCTTCACCTCCGAACCGACGAGGTCGCGCAGGGGGCCGTCGCCGATGAGCACGAACTGGGCGTCGGGCGATGCGCTCGCGATCCGGGCGCACGCTCTGACGAAGACTTCGGGGGCCTTCTGCGTCGCCAGCCGGCCGACGGTTCCCACGAGCGGCGCGTCCTCACGAAGCCGGAGCTCGGCGCGCAGGTCGACCGTCGGCGGCCCGGGAGGCGTGAGCTCGATGCCGTTGGGAATCACGGCCACGCGCTCGCGGGGGACGATACGACGCCGCGCTACGAGATCGGCCTCCGTCTCGGACACGGCCACGAAGCGATCGGTCCAGCGGCCGAGAAGGCGCTCGGCGGCGTACACCGCCCGCCCCGGCATCAGCCCGTTCGGCGTGTAGACCCGCCGGACGCCGGTGCCGGACGCGGCCAGACGGGCGGCGGCGCCACCGATCGATGCGTGCCCGTGTACGAGGTCGGGCTGCGATCGGCGAATCAGCTGGCGGACGCGCCGGATCGCGGCGGCGTTGCGGGGGTCGACCGGGGAGCGCCGCATGGGCGTGAGATGGACGCGTGCACCCGCGGCCTCCATGGCCTCGAGCGCGCGGTAGTCGGTGAAACCTCCGACCCGTTCGGGCGGCACCAGCACGTCGTGGTCGGCGGGCACATGGCGGACGAGGTCCTTGACGTGCCGGGCGACGCCCGCCTCGATGGCTTCGACGACGTGGAGAACCCGCACCGTCACCCGCCGCGATGGGCCCGCTCGTACGCCGCCGGTCCCATCGCGGCCGCGGCTGCCTTCGCGACCCCGCGTGTGGCCACGACGGCCGCGAGCGCCGGCCGCAAGACGGGAGTCGTGCGCTTGGCGAAGTAGCGGTACATGCCGCGGTGCGAGCCGACGATCCAGCGCAGCGGCACCTGCCGGATGCTGGTTCCCCCCAGGTGGACCACCTCGGCCGCGGGCGTGAACCACACCTCCCAGCCGGCGACGCGGGCGCGCGCCGCCCAGTCGATGCCCTCCCAGTCGAGAAAGAACGCCTCGTCCTGGAGTCCGATGGCGTCGATCGCCGACCGGCGAACGAGGTAGCACGCCTCGTGACCACGGCCGATCCGGCGCTCCTCGTCGTGGGCCCACCCGTCCCACCAGAAACCGTGGTCGCCGTCGGCCTGGCGCCGCTGGGCCTGGCGCCCGAGCAGCGCCTCCCGCAGGGTGGGCAGGTCACCGGCCGACACCTGGAGGCCGCCGTCGGGGTGGCGCAGTCGAGGAACGGCGAACGCGGCCTCGGGTCGGCGCTCGAGCAGCTCGACGAGGGCGTCGAGAGCGCCCGGCCCCACCGCGGTGTCGGGGTTTGCGATGAGCACGAGCCGGCCGGTCGTGGCGGCGATCCCCTGGTTGTTGGCAGCCGGGAGGCCGCGGTTCGAGTCGTTCGCCACGACCCGCGCCCACGGTGCGTGCGAGCGCACCGCCGCAGGGGTGCCGTCGCTGGAGCCGTTGTCGACCACCACCGCCTCCCAGGGCACGGACGGCGGATTGGCCGCCAGGGCGTCGAGGCAGTCGAGGACGACGGCACGGGAGTTCCACGTCACGATGACGACCGAGACGTGGGGGGCGGCTCCGGTCACGGGATGATCCTAAACCGCCCAAACAGGTATCTTCTACACCATGCCCATGCCCACCCTCGCTGCCCCGGTGAAGGTGGTCGTCGACGGCCGGGAGCTGACGGGTATGGGGCGGTTCAGCGGCTTGGGCACGTTCACGCGCAACCTGCTCGGCGCGCTCGCCCACGATGCCCGACTCGACGTGCGTGTGCTGAGCACGGATCCGGATGCGGTACCCGCGGGGCTCGACCCGGTGCGGGTGTGGCGGCGCTTCCACGAGCGACGCCGATCGGTCTACGAGCACGAGGCGCTGATCTCGCTCGACGTGGCGCGCTGCCGCGGCGACGTCGTGTACAGCCCGGTGCTGAGCGGGGTGCCGTACACCCGTCGGCCGTACGCGCAGACGCTGCACGACGTGATCCCGCTGGTACTCGACGATCCCAACCTGGTGTACCTCCGCCGCTGGTGGGCGCGGTGGGCACGGTCGTACCGGCGCGCCGACGCCGTGATCGCCGACTCGCGCTACACGGCCGAAGAAGGCATCCGGGTGCTGGGCCTCGACCCGCGGCGCGTGCACGTCGGCTACATGGGCGTCGGTTCGCAGTTCACGCCCCGGCCATCGGGCGAGCCGGACGACCCGCCCTACCTGCTGGTCGTGAGCGAGTACTCAGCGCGGAAGGGCTTCGGCGACGCGTTCGCGATCGTCGGCGCGCTGGCCGACGCCGGCTACCCACATCGCCTCAAAGTGGCCGGCCGGGTACAACCACAGTTCCGCGCCGAGCTCGACGAGCTCGTGCGCTCGGCACCCCGTCCCGATCGTATCGACGTCCTCGGGTTCGTCGACGATCTGGCCGAGCTCTATCGGGGCGCGGCGGTGTTCATGTGGACCTCGCGCTACGAAGGCTTCGGCCTGCCCCCGATCGAGGCGATGGCGTCAGGTGTGCCCGTCGTCAGCTACACCAACTCGTCGTTGACGGAGGTCGTCGCCGACGCGGGGGTGCTGGTACCCGACGGCGACCTGACCGCGATGGTCGCGGCCACGCGGGCGGTACTCGACGACCGCGGGCGCCGGAGCGACCTCCGTGAGTCCGGGCTCGATCGCGCCCGCCACTTCAGTTGGGACGCGTGCGCGGCGACGTACGCCGACGTCCTCGCGTCGCTGGCGGAGCGCTGAGCTGCATGCCGAAGCTGCGCGTCGCACTCGACGCCCGGTCGTTGCAGGACCGCCCCGCCGGGGGCGTGGGTCGCTCGACACGCGCGCTGGTCGAAGCAGTGCGCGAGGACGTCGAGCTCACCTTGCTCACCGACGCACGCCGCGAGCCGATCGACGTCGACCTCCCTCAACGCCCCTTGCGCGCCGCCGTGAGCCCTACCAAGGCCGCCTGGCTGCAACTCGCGGTACCGGGCGCGCTGCGCGGCTTCGACGGGATCTTCCACTGCCCCTGGTACGGGCTGCCGTTCCGCCAGCCGATCCCGATGGTGGTGACCATCCACGATCTGACGTTCGAGGACGGCAGCCGCGGCTTCCGGCCCGATCAGCGCGTCGCCTACCGGGTGCAGGCGCGCTGGGCTGCCCGCACCGCCGCGCACGTCCTGACGGTGTCCGAGACGATCCGGCAGCAGCTCTGCGCGCGCTACCGGATCGACCCCGGGCGCGTGAGCGTGCATCCCAACGCCCTCGACCCGGAGCAGATGCGCGCCGACCCGCAACGCGAGCATGCGCTGCGCCGGCGGCTCGGTGTTCCGGGTCGGTATGCGGTGGCCGTGGGCGGCACGGCCCGTCGGCGCCTCGACCTCGCGCTCGACGCCTGGCCCGCGGTCCGGGCACGGGCCCGGGACGTGACGCTGGTGGTCCTCGGATCGGATTTGCCGGAGGCGCTGCCCACGGGCGTGGTCGCCGCGGGTGCGGTCGACGACGCCGATTGGGCGGCCGCACTCGCCGGCGCGAGCGCGTTCGTCTACCCCACCGAGTTCGAGGGCTTCGGGTACCCGGCGCTCGAGGCCATGGCCGTGGGCACGCCGGTCGTCTGTGCGCCGGTCGGCGCATTGCCCGAGGTGGTCGGCGGCGCTGGATGCTGGTTCGACACGCACGACGCCGCCGCCGTCGCCGACGCCACCACGCGTGTCCTGTGCGATGAGGGCCTCGCTCGGCATCTCGCGACCGCGGGCCGATCCCGGTCAGCCGCTGCCGCCTGCCTCGACCTGGTTCGCGATCGCGTGGTCGAGGCGTACGAGCGAGCGGCATGCGCCGCGTGACGCGGAAGAAGGGCTCGATGCTCGACGCATTCGGCAACCACGTCCGACCCGTGTTCCTCCTCGGCGTGACGCAGCGAACGGGGACCCACCTCTTGGAGGCGCTGCTGGCGCTTCACCCGGAGTGCTGCTTCGTGGGCCCACGACCGGTCTCCGACTACTGGACGTTCGAGGACTACCTCCTTCAGCACGCGCACCTGCTCGAGCGGTACGCGACCGGCACCCGGCGGCACTGGTCGGCACCGTGGGGCGGCGACAGGACGGTCGACGCCACCCTGCTCGAGGGAATCGGTGCCGGCCTGTTCCAGGCGTTCACGTCGCTCGGGAAGCCCGCGACGGGTTCGGTTGCGCTCCTCCGCACACCGAGCGTGGCGAATCTCGAGCTCGTCCCCAAGCTCTTTCTCGACGCGCAGGTCATCGTGGTCGTTCGCCAGCCGCTGGCCGTGGCGGCATCAGGAGAACGCTCCTTCGGCTCTGCCTTCCGGTCGAGCTGGCCCGACGAGGAGACCTGGATCTCCGAATGGCGCGCGGGGTCCGCCGGCTGCTGTCCGCGTACGAGGAGCTGGGTGGGCGTCGCTTGCTCTCGGTCCGGTTCGAGGATCTCGTCGAGAACAGGGAGACGGCTGTGCGGATGATGCTCGACTTCCTCGACCTCGACGCCGACGATTACGACTTCGACGCCGCGGGAGGCGCGGTGGTCCGAGGATCGTCGGAGCAGCGCAAGACACGCGTCAACGTCGACTGGCAGCCGTCCTCGGCAGACAAGGACTTCGACCCGGTTCGACGGGCGAACGACCTGCCCGAGCACCGCCGTCGACGTCTTGCCGCCCTCGTCGCCGACGAGCTCCACGCGCTCGGCTACGACCCGGGCGTCGACGTCGCGTTCTCGGACCGTCTCGCCGCGGCCGCATCCAGCCGAGGACTGCGGTTCGAGCAACGACTGCTCGAGCGCGCGCGCCCGCTCTGGAGCGCAGCCCGACGGAAGGAATGACGCTGCGTTGCTTCAGGCAGGGTCAACCACTCCACCTGGTGATCACCCCGGCGTGACCGTGTCGAGTGGAGGGCCGTCGCCGGACGTTTCGCGCTGTTCGTCGGTCGTGGACGCGAGACGTGCGGACGCCGCCAGTCCCAAGCCGGCCACTCCCCACACCAGCCACGAGATGGCGAAGTTCTGGAACACGTGGTGGAACTGGCCCGACACCACGAGGCCCAGGATCGCGAGCATCGCGCCCGCGGCGAGGTCGTTCGGGGGATCCCCACGCGCGGTCTTCGCGAGTCGGCGGAGCAGCACGACGACGATCACGATGAAGAACACCATCATCACCGCCCCGAGCTCGTTGCCCACCTGGAGCAGCGAGTTGTCGCTGATGATGACCGGAGCCCCCTCCTCGCGCACCGCGACGGCAGGCGCGGTGCCGAGGCCGAGCCCGAGCGGATAGTCCTGGAGGAGCTCGATCCCGCCGCGGATCTCGTCGACATGGGCGTTCGTAGACGATTCGGCCGCGCCGACGCCGCCGACGCGGGTCGACGCCAGGTTCGGGATGAACGCCACCACCGCCAGCGCGACCATGGCGATCACACGGAGCTGGTTGGTGAAAGAGTCACGCCGCCGCGGCGTCATCGCCAGCAGCGCCATCACCCCGAGACCGACCAGGTTGGCGCGGGTCTGCGAGGCGAAGATCGCGGCTCCAAACGCTACGAGCAGCGCGATCTCCCTGCCGCGGGCTCCTCGTCGCGCGAGACGGGCCAAGAGCAGTCCGGCCGGAATGAGCATGAAGTCGGCGAAGCTGAACGGGCCCACGAAGAGCGAACCCACCCGCACGGGACGTGCGGTCGTCCACCGGACGAGCTGCATGACGCTCTCGACCGGCGAATCGAGCACGTCGAGGTGGTAATAGGGGATGCCGAGCGTGTTGAACACGAAGTCGGTGAACGACTCCGGCCGCGCGTACTGGTAGAGCCCGAACGCTGCGAACAGCGCCGCGACCGCCACGATCGACGACACGAACCGGCGCCGCCACCGTGCGTCGATCGGCGCATGGCGCGCGGCGAAGAAGACGAGCACGAACCCGGCGTTGACCCGAAAGCCGAGCAGCCTCGTGCTCAGCGAGCGGGGGTACAGGTCGGCGGTCGACACGATCATCGGCGCCACGAGGTAGAGCACCAGCGCGGCGACGAAGCCGAGCACGAGCTTGTCGAGCGCGTCGAGGCGGCGGTGCTCGGCCCGGATCGCGCGCACGGCGGCGACCAGGATCGCGAGCGCGAACACCTCCTTGAGCGCGCCGAACGGGCGGACGGCCGGACCCGGCACACCGTGGTGGTAGAGAAAGCTGAACAGCGGGATCTGGAGCGGGAGGAACCAGACCAGCCCCACCAGCGTCGGCCCCGGATGGCGCGAGAGCACGGCGATCATCGCCAGGCCGAGGGCCGCGGCCACCACCCGGGTGAGGCCGACGACGGGCGAAGCGCCGACGACGACGAAGACCACCAGCGGGGTCAACCACGCCCACCTCGGGTCCGTGCCCCGGCGCCGAAGCCGAGCGGGCACGATCGTGCCGGGGAGTGCGGTCACCCCATGCCCCGAGACATACCCCCAGAGTAGGCTAAATGGGATGAATCGTGCCGATCTACGCCGGCGCTGGTACCGGGCGCTCGAACCGGTCCCGATCGCCTACTGCGCCTGGCAGCGCCGCTTCCCGGGCCGGCACGTGGTCGACCGCCGCACCGACCTGGTCGTCGAGGGCTACCCGTCAGCGGCGAACACGTTCGCGCGGGAGGCACTCGAGCACGCGAACCGAGGGATCCGGATCGCCAGCCACCTGCACACCGTGGCTCACGTCCGGCGCGCCCTGCACCTCGGCGTGCCCGTGGTCATCCTGCTGCGCCCACCCGTCGATTCGGTCGTCTCGGTGCTGGCGCGCTTTCCCGGCCAATCGTCCGGCGTCGCGTCCGAGCTCCGCGACTACGTGCGCTTCTACCGGGGCGTGCTCGCGCTCTCCGGCCGGGTCGCGCTGGCGTGCTTCGAGGACACGACCACGCGCCTGGGTGGCGTCACCGGTGCGGTCAACCGCCAGCTCGGTACGTCGTTCGCGCCCTTCGACGACAACGATCCTGAGGCACAGCGGGCCGTGCAGGCGAGGATCGACAGCTGGACCGAGGTCGTCTTCGGGCCGGGGAGCGAGCACCATCGGGCGTTCCCCAGTGTCCAACGGCGGGCGGCGGCGAGCGCGCTGCGGAACGAGGTGCGTGGCCCGGCCCACGCCGCGCTCCGGGCGCAGGCGGAAGCGCTGAACTCCGACCTCGCCGCCATCGCGCGCGAGCGATTCGACCGTATGCGCTCAGACGACGAGCGTGCGGTGGCGGAGAGCGCCGGCTAGGTGACCGGCTGTCCGCGCCGCGTCCACGGCAACGGCACCACCCCAGAGGCGCAGCAGCTGCGGCTTTCGCAGGGAAGGACGAGCGAACAGCGCGTACGGGATCACACCGGCGAGTGCCGGTCGCCAGCGGAGCCCGGCCGCCGCCGACACTGCCGCGAGCGCGAACAACGCGTCCCGGCGTCGGAACGCCCACGGACGCCAGAACGCCTCGGCGCGGTAGCCCGGATGACGCGCCCCCAGTGCGACCACGTGATGCTCGCGCCACCCGTTGCGGACGAACCACCCGAGGCCGCGCCGCTCGACGTCGTGGGTGGCCGCGGCCTCTTCGGCGAACGCTCGGCCCCAGCCGCGCTCGACCACCTGCCACCCGAGCGTCGTGTCCTCGCCCCACCACGCCAGCTCCTCGTCGAAGCCGCTCGTCCGCTCGAGCGCGGCCCGGCGATAGAAGATGTTGCAGGCCTCGAAGAACGGGCCCGGCCCCTCCACCCTCCGCCACAGCGACCATGCCGCGAGCGCGAACTGGTCGACGCCCTGGGGCAGCGTCGTGAACCCCTGCACGACACCGACGTCGGGGTCGGTGAAGGCGGCGAGCCCACCCGCGAGCCATGCCGGCTCCGGCACGACGTCGTCGTCGAGGAACGCCACGATCGGCGCTCGGGTGGCGCGCCAACCGACGTTGCGGGCCACCGCGGGTCCCCCGTTCGCAGGCGTGCGCAGCGCGCGCGCGGTCGCCGGTACGCAGTCGCCGAGCTCGGAGAGCACGGCGTCGACCTCGGGCTCCTTCGACTGGTCGTCGACGACGAGCAGCTCCCACCGATCGGCCGGCAGCGTCTGGCGCGCCAGCGCGCCGAGCAGCCGCCGGAGCCCGTCCGGCCGGCGATAGGTCGGAACCACGACCGCGATGTCGACGGTCACAGGCTCACCTCATGACCGTCGCCGTCGTCGTCGCCACGCGCAACCGGGCCGCGTTGCTGCTGCGTCTCCTCGATGCGCTCGCGGCCCAGCGGGGCGCGCCGCCGTTCGAGGTCGTCGTGGTCGACGACGGCTCCACCGACGGCACCACCGAGAGGGTGGAGAAGGTGGCACCCGCCCTGCCGATGCCGGTGCGCGTGCTGCGCCAGGGCGAGTCGACCGGGCCGGCGGGCGCTCGCAACCGCGGTTGGCGAGCCACCGCCGCGCCCGTGGTCGCGTTCACCGACGACGACTGCATACCGGCTCCCGGCTGGTTGGCCGCGCTCGTCGGCGCGCTCGAAGCCGACGGTGCCGCGCTCGCGGCGGGCGTCACCACCTTCCCGGCGGACCAGGCCGACCACCGCACGACATGGTCGTACTGGATGGAGGATGACGGCCGCAGCGGCCACTACTCGACCTGCAACGTGGCGTACCGGCGAGATGCGCTCGAGGCCGTCGCCGGCTTCGACGCCGAGGGTTTCCGCCACCGGAGCCGGCGCCGCGGGGTGTCGCGCTGCGTGAACGGGGAGGACACCGATCTCGCCTGGCGCGCGATCGAGGCCGGGTTCGCGGCGACGATCGCATCCGGTGCCGTCGTGCACCACGAGGTCTTCCCCCTGCGGTGGCGCGAGCACCTGCGCAACATCCCGCGGCTCGAAGGCCTGGTGTTGCTGATGAAGAAGCACCCTCACCTGCGGGCGCGCTTCGGCGTCGAGTACGTGTACCGGACGGACGACGCGGCCGCACTCGGCGTGCTCGTGGGTGCGGCCGGCCTCGCCGTGCGCCGACTGCGACCGCTGGCAGCGCTCGTCGCCGTCGCCTCGGCGTGGTGGTACGTGCGCGTGTTCCTTCGGTTCCGGCGCCCGCCGCCCCCGGGACGGGGTGGCTATGCAGTCGCGATCCCGCTCGGGTTCGTCGCCGACTCGTACGCCGCGTTCTTGATGATCCGGGCCTCGATCCGTCACCGCACGTTGCTCCTCTGAGCCAGGCGGCGGACGGTCTGCTTCGCCTGCCGGAAGCGCGTCTCCTGCCAGGCCTTGAGGCGGGTCGCCCGTCCTCCGGGGCGGTGCACGCGCTCGAGCGCGCGGTGGGCCTCGGCGCCGGCGGCCCGCCACTTGTCCCAGAAGGCGTCGCGAGCGGCGTCGTAGACACGGACGTCCAGGGCGTTCTTCTGCGCGATCGCGGCGCGCTCGGTCGGGCTCAGACGATCGCCTGTCCGGTCGGGTGACCGGTTCGCCTCCACGATCGCGGGTGGTTCGACGTCGAGCCACACGCTCGCGAGCGCGACGCTCTCTGCGAAAGCCTCGTGGAGGCCGGGGAGCACGCTCGGGTGCTCGAGGTTCCTGATCGCCTCGTCGGCGTCGGCAGCGGTGAGTCCCCCGTAAGGCGGGCGGGCCCGGATCTTCTCGGACGTCATCGGAGCGTCGGCCGTCGAGAGGTTGTGCGTCTGGCAGTTGTTGAGCGACCGCCCCAGGTCAGCCAGCGCGAACTCGACCAACTCGCGACGGTCGGCGTCGTCATGGAACCGGTCCTTGTCCCACGACCGCGCATAGCGATAGTGCGATGCCACCCGCTCGACCGGTTCTCGCAACATGGTGATGAGTTGGAGGTCCGGCGTTCGCGCCCACATCGCGATCCGGAAGTGGCCGACGACGAGCCGGTACGACTCGAACGTCGCCCGGTCGGCCCGCAACATCTCCTGCTCGGTTTCCCAGTCGTAGATGCCGAGAACCTGGCGCCGCCCGACCGCGCCCTCGAACATCCTGCGCAACGACGTGCCCCCGGTCTTGGGCAGGTGCAGGTAGAACGCGGTCTTGGCCGTCGGTCGGCTACGTGCGGACATACAACTTCTCGAGGATCGGGGCGATGCCGCAGTCCCAGTCGAACTCGGCGGCGCGCGCGCGACAGCGCGGCACCGTGTCGGGGTCGCGGGCGAGGTCGAGCGTGCTCGCCAGGGCCTCCGCGAGCGAGTCGGGATCGCGCAGGCGGCTGACCGCGCCGATGCCGTGCTCGACGACCTCGGGTGGAGCGCCGTCGTCGGCGACGACGACCGGCGTGCCGCACGCGAGCGATTCGATCATCACCAGTCCGAAGGAGTCGGCTTCCGACGGCAACGCGGTCACCCAGGCGCGCCCGTAGCGCGCACCTTGCTCCTCGGCGCGACCGAGATCGAGCACGACGGTTCGCTCCCGCGCCCGCGGTGGTGCCTGCGCGAGCAGCTTGCCTGCATCTCCCGGCCCGCTGATCCAGAGCCGCACGTCGGGCTCACGGGCCGCCAGGATCGCGATCGCCTCCAGCAGCGTGTCGAGGTGCTTGCGGCGCTCGGCGACCGCGCCCGAGAACAGGATGGTCGGCTCCGGTTCGCGCTCCGGCGCCGGAGCGAACTGGTCGAGGCGCACGCCGCCCGGGATGATGGATCCGGCGCGACCCCATTCGTCCTGCAGCACCCGTCGCGCGTACTGGGACATGCACGCGTATACGTCGGTGTCGCGCACGACGCGCTCTCGCGCACGGCGGTCAGGAAGGCCCGCCCACCAGCGGCGGAACGGGTTCCCCATCTCGGCGTAGACGGTCCGGTGGCCGGTCAGGCGCCGGGTGCGGATGGCGGCGAGGGCGTCGTGAGGCATCAGGGAGTGCACGACGTCGAAGCGGCCCTGCACCAGCGCCGGCACCACCCGCCATCCGAACCAGCGCTCGTGGCGGACGGGGTCGCGAAACAGGCGCCGGTACCGGATCGACGTGACCCCACCGTCGGTTTGGCGGCCCGGGGTGGCCCCGGCGCTGAGGAGGGTGACCTCGTGGCCCCGACCCGCCAGGGCCCGGGCGGACTCGTTGGTGATGCGCTCGGCTCCCCGTCGCACCTCGGGCCAGGAGTACGGGTGGGTGATGGCGACGCGCACGGGGCCTTCCTCCTCGACGCCAGCTCCGCGCCGCCTGCCGGCGCTCCGCACCGGGTACGGCGGCGCTTTGTGTCGTAGAGTAGGCGAAATCCCTCGTTTCGGACATTCCGCCCGGGGTCGGAGAGGCAGGCCCGTGAGCTCGATCCTCACCCTCACCAACTGGTACCCACCCCACCACACGGGCGGCTACGAGCTGTCGTGCTTCGACGTGATGACGCGCCTCCAGGAGCGCGGTCACGACGTGCGCGTCGTGTGCGGCGACGAGCAGTTCCCGGGAGCCGCCGATCCCGATCCCGACCACGACCGGCTCGTGCACCGCGACCTGCGCCTGTACCTGCGCGGCGGAGAGCTCGACCGGCCCGGTCTGCGGGAGCGGCTCGCGATGGAGCGCCACAACCACCACACCCTCGAGCGCCATCTCGCCGCGCACCAGCCCGATGTGCTCTCGGTCTGGCACATGGGCGCGCTGTCGCTCGGCATCCTGCGGCGCCTCTCGGAGGCGGGCTACCCGATCGTGTACGCGGTCTGCGACGACTGGCTCACCTACGCCCACGCGCTCGACGCGTGGTCCGGGCTGTTCCACGGCGGCCCGGTGCGGCGGGCCGTCGGGCGGGTGGTCGAGGCCGCCACCGGCGTTCCCACCCACGTGCCCGACCTCGGTTCCGACGTCGGGTTCTGCTTCGTGAGCGAGAGCACGCGGCGCCGCTCCGTCGCCGACGGTCGCTGGGCCTACCCGACGTCGACGGTCGTCTACAGCGGTATCGACCGGCGCGACTTCCCGCTCGTCGACGTGACGCACGAGCGACGCTGGCGCGGGCGACTCGTCTACAGCGGCCGCTTCGATCCCCGCAAGGGCATCGAGACGGTCATCCGGGCGCTCCCCCTGCTCCCCGACGTCACCCTCGAGTGCTACGGCCGCGGTGGCGATGCCGTGCGCCACCGCCTGGTCGAGCTCGCGGAGAGGCTCGGCGTCGCCGACCGCGTGCGCTTCGCCACGCTCGAGCGTCACGAGCTGGCCGCGCGGTACCGCGACGCCGACGCGGTGCTCTTCCCGA
>JBOGFJ010000138.1:0-2213 GCA_050743385.1 Acidimicrobiia bacterium | reverse complement strand
GGCCCGAAGGGCCGGGAGCGGGATCGGATGAGCGAGACGGTCGACGAGCCGCGCCTGCTGACCGGGTGGGGCGGCACCGCTCCCACGGCCGCCACGGTCGTGACCCCCGGCGAGGTCGACGACGTCGACCCGATCCTGGCCGACGCCGGGCGGCGCGGCGTGATCGCGCGCGGCCTGGCCAGGAGCTACGGCGACCCGGCCCAGAACGCCGGCGGCACCGTCGTCGACACGACGGCCCTGGCTCGCGTGATCGGCTTCGACGACACGACGGGCGTGCTGCGCGTCGAGGCCGGCATGAGCCTCGACGCGGTGATGCGAATGTTCGTGCCGAGGGGCTGGTTCGTGCCGGTCACGCCGGGCACGCGCCACGTCACGGTCGGTGGCGCCTTCGCCGCCGACATCCACGGCAAGAACCACCACGTCGAGGGGAGCTTCGCCAACCACGTCGAGTCGCTGACGCTCCACACGCCGAAAGGCACCTTCGCGGTGACGCCCTCGTCCGACCCCGACCTCTTCTGGGCGACCGCAGGGGGCATGGGTCTCACCGGTGTCGTCACCGAGGTCACGGTGCGGCTGCTGCCGATCGAAACCTCGCTGCTGCGCGTCGACACCGAGCGCACGGCCGACCTCGACGACGTGATGGCGCGGATGCGCGAAGGCGACGAGCGCTACCGCTACTCGGTCGCCTGGATCGACTGCCTCGCCACCGGCCGCTCGCTCGGTCGCTCGGTGCTCGGCCGCGGCGATCACGCGCCGCTCGATGCGCTTCCCCCCAAGGCGCGGAGCCGGCCGCTGCGCTTCGATCCGCACACCCGGCTGGTGGCGCCACCGTGGGTGCCGAACGGGCTCCTCAACCGGTTCACGATGCGGGCGTTCAACGAGGCCTGGTACCGCCGCCCGGCGGCGCAACGCCCGCGTCACCTCGAGACGATCGGCGCGTTCTTCCACCCGCTCGACGCGGTCGCGGGGTGGAACCGGGTCTACGGGCGACGCGGCTTCCTGCAGTACCAGTACGTCGTCCCCGACCACGAGCACGAGACGGTTCGCCGCACGATCGAACGGTTGAGCGCCGCCCAGTGCGCGTCGTTCCTGGCCGTGCTGAAGCGCTTCGGGCCCGGCAATCCCGGACCGCTGTCGTTCCCTGCTCCCGGGTGGACGCTCGCCCTCGACATCCCCGCCGGTGGCACCGACCTGGCCGACCTGCTCGATGATCTCGACGAGCTCATCGCGAACGCGGGTGGACGGCTCTACCTGGCGAAGGACTCCCGCATGCGCCCCGAGCTCCTCGGCGTCATGTACCCCGAGCTCGACCGGCTCCGGGAGGTGCGTGAGCGCGTCGACCCCTCGAACGTGCTCCAGTCGGATCTCACCCGCCGGCTGGGCCTGACGTGAGGAACCGGAGGTAGGGGTGGAGCGGTCGTGAAGGATTCTCTGGGCGCCGTGCAGTCGGTGCTCGTCCTCGGCGGCGGCTCCGACATCGCTCTGGCCACCTGCGGGGCGCTGGTCGAGCGGCGCGCCCGCACCATCGTGCTCGCGGCCCGTCGCCCGGACACGCTGGCGACCGCGACGAAGGAGCTCGAGGCCGCGGGGGCGACGACGGTCGAGGCGATCGCGTTCGACGCCACCGCCACCGACACGCACGAGGGGTTCGTCGCCGACGCGTTCGACCGCTTCGGCGACTTCGACCTCGTGCTGGTGGCGTTCGGCCTCCTCGGCGACCAGGAGCAGGTCGAGCGCGACAGCGCTGCCGCGGTCGAGCTCGCGCGCGTCAACTACGTCGGCGCGATCTCGGTCGCCGTGCCGATCGCCCAGCGCCTCCGCGCCCAGGGCCACGGGACGCTCGTGGCCCTCTCGTCGGTCGCGGGCGAACGCGCCCGGCGCTCGAACTTCGTCTACGGATCGACCAAGGCGGGCATGGACGCGTTCTTCCAGGGGCTCGCCGACAGCCTCGCGGGCAGCGGCGCCCGTGTGATGGTCGTCCGCCCCGGGTTCGTGCACACGAAGATGACCCAGGGGCACGATCCGGCACCGTTGTCGACCACACCCGAGGCGGTCGCGGCCGGCATCGTCACCGGGCTCGCCCGGGGCTCGCACACGGTGTGGGTCCCGCCCACGCTGCGGTGGGTCATGGTGGTGCTGCGCCACCTCCCCCGCGCGGTGTTCCGCCGCCTCCCCCTGTGACCCTCCCCGTTTTGGCGTCACCTACCCACAAC
>JBOGFJ010000137.1:0-9195 GCA_050743385.1 Acidimicrobiia bacterium | reverse complement strand
CCTCTGACCAGCTGTTTTGCGCCGGCCCATGTGAATCGGCGCCGGCATTCACAGCTGCCGCTCGTGCCAACGCAGAAACCGCTCCATGGTGCCATCCTGCAAAGCACGCGGAGCATCGACCGGCAGCTCAAGCACATCCCGCACCCTCTTCGCCAGCTCGCGATGAGCCCACGGATACAGCTGGTACTTGAGGATCAGCGCGAAGCCTCCCGCATCAATGACCTCCTTCGTCCAAGACTTCGGCAACATCCGGACGGCGAACACGGGACTCACACCGAGTTCCTGGCACAACTCGATCTTGATCTGCAGTTCCTCGTGGTCCATATAGCCAAGCGTGTTCTTCACCTCGACTCCGTATCCGACCCGATCTCTCTCGAAGATGAAATCCAGATCGTGCCCGGTCCGCGCCCACGTCCGACCCGAGAAGCTCCGCGTGTTCTTGCCGTGCATCACGAACTGCTTCCGGGCGAAGCCCTCGAGGACCATCGACTCACCGTGGAGGCCGAGCGCGGCACCGATATTCGGGTCGGCATACTCCTCGACCAGGCTCATGAGCCGGGAGGCCTCCCTGCGGTAGTACCGGTAGCTTCGATGCCACATCAACGTGACGCTCCCGCCAGTCGCGAGCGGCCGCACCTCGTTCCGAATCGCTTCGCGGGCCACGAGTTCTCTCAGTGCACGGTTCGTAACCCAATGGAACCACTCGGCTTCATAGCGGACCTCGAGCTGCCGGGAGAAGAAGACCCGCTCCCTGTGCACGTCGAACAGCCGCTCGAGCTCCGCCACAGCCGCGTGTTGTCGGGGATCGCCTTCTCCACCCTGCGGCTCAGGGTCAGGCGAGAAGTCCTCGTTCATGAGATCAGCGGCTCTCGCGTTCCGGAACCGCCGAATCACTCGAACGAGCAAGCAGTCGATCCCACGCCCCGATTGCATGTGGTAGCGACGGCCGTACCGAGTGCCGGTAGCCCTGCGTCGTGCGGGTGTCGACGTGCCCCGCGAGGTCCGCGACCTTGACCAAGTCGTCGAGCTGATCCGATACGAGTGACACGAACGAGTGCCGCAGCTCGTAGGTGGTCCAGTCGGGACCGAGCCCGGCGCGTTCACAGAGCTGTCGGAACGAGCGCCGCAGGTTCGACAGCGTCATCGGCGTGCCGTGCTGCGTGCAGAAGACGAACCTCTCCGAGTCGTACAGGCCGAGCAGTCGCTGCTCGTCGCGGTGACGGCTGAGCGCGGCCACCAGCAGCGGGTGCAGTCCGATGCGGCGTCGGCCACGCGCGGTCTTCGGTGCCGCCTGGCCGACATACCGATCCTCGAGCTCGAGGGCACGCTCGGCGACGTCGATGCTCGGCGCCTCCGAGTCGATGTCGACGAAGGGCCACCGCAGCCCGGCGAGCTCGCCGGGACGGAGGCCGCACATGAGCCCAGTGAGCCACATCGCCGGCCGCCGGTCCGCCGGGATCGCGTCGACGACCAAGCGCCGCGCCTGCTCGATGGTGAAGCTCTTGCGCTCCTTCGGTGGTCGCGCGGCCGGGAGGAGCACATCTGCGGAGGGGTTGGTCTTGATCCGCCGCTGGCGCAGCGCGTGCTGGCACGCCTGGTTCAGGTAGTGCCAGGTGCGGTCGATCGTGCTGGTCGCGTAGCCGCGCTCGGCCATGCCCTCGAAGAGGTGCTCCAACCGCTCGGTCGAAGTCCGATCGACTCGCAACCTCCCGATCACCGGGCGGACACTGGTGTCGACGAGTTGGCCAGCGGTGGCGATCGTCTTGGGCGACTTCACCCGAGCGTGGCGAGACCGAGTCGTCGGCGCCACGTTGGGACATCCGGCCTCGAACCAGGCGTCGAGCACATCGTCGAAGGACGCCAGCCTCGACCGGCGCGGCTCCGGCGCGATCTCCTCGGCCCGCAGCGCCAGGAGCTGCTCGAGGTCCCGCTTTGCGTCGGCCTTGTCGATGCGCTCGACCTTGCGGCGCGAGCCGTCCGGGAAGCGCACCCATGCCATCCAGCGCTGGGCGGCCTCGCTCCAGCGCACCGTGGGTCGCGGCGCCATCGGTCGGCCTCCCGACGTAGCCAACTGGCCGAAGGCTACGTTCGATTTGGCTACGTCGGCAAGACCGTTGGCTGGTCAACGCTCCTGTAACTCGTTGACCAGGCGTTTTGTGGTGGGCGGTAGAGGATTTGAACCTCTGACCCCTTCCGCGTCAAGGAAGTGCTCTCCCCCTGAGCTAACCGCCCGGTGAGGGGTCGATGGTAGCAGCGGCCTTCTCGCGTTCCGACGCCGTCAGACGCGTCCGACGCCCACGTATCCCCACGCCGGGGGCTCACCCGGCAGCAGCGGCGCGACGAGTCTCGGGAACAGCTGCTCGGCGGCCCAGCGCGCGCCGGCGGGATCGTCGAAGTGGATGCCGTCGGGGCGTGGGATCGTTCCGCCCACCTCGGCGGGGCACGGCGGGCCGTTCGGGCAGAGGAACTCGCTCATGTACACGACCGAGACGCTGTCTGCGTGCCGGCGCGCGTAGTTCTCGAGCATCGCGTTGAGGCGCGAGAGGCGGTGGATCGTGGTGTCCTTCGTGAATTCCTCCGAACCCTGTGGCACCGGCGCGAGCAGCACCATCACCAGTCGGGCACCACCCGCGCGCAGTCGTACCGCCGCCCTGTCGATCTCACCGAGCAGACGCAGGTTCCCGTGACGCGTCCCCGGCAAGACCACTGCGCCGTCTGCGAGCGTGCGATTGGCCGTCTCCCACGCGCTCAACCAGACGACGACGTCGGGTTGGAATTCGCGGATCTTTTCCTCTTGGTAGCCGGCGATGGCGCCGGCACATCCGAGTGACCACGGGAAGAGCACGCCGTCCGGAGTGGAGGTGATCCCTTCGACGAGGCCGCAGCCCGAGATCGCAGCGTTGTGCATGTCCACGCCGTGCTCGCGCGCCACGGCCACGAGGGTCGGGCCGATCGACCGTGCGACCGAGTCGCCCATGAGCAGCATTCGGCCGGGTGGCCCCGGTACCGGCGCCGGCGACGGCGGATGCGCTCCACCGAGGGCGGCGCCAGGGGCGGCCGCCGGTACGACAGGGAGCGCGCCGACCTTGGCCGCGGGAACGTCGTCACCGCCCGCGCGACTCAGTGCCGACGGCACTGCCATTGACGGGCCCGGCCGAGCCCCGAGCCCGGCCGCGGTTGCGACACCTACTCCGAACAGCGCGACGGCGATCGACCGACGCACGGATCCCCCAAGACTCGGCTCGAGATGCACTCACCGGGCCTGGGCGCATTTGATCCGAAAATCCGTTTCGCGTCAACAACCGGACGGCTACTCGGTCGCGATCGCCTCGAGCACGTCGAGCCGGCCCGCCCTCCACGCCGGGAGCAGGGCGGCGACGATCCCCGCCGCCACCGAGAGCGCGAGGAACGCCACCAGCTGCCACAGCGGCACCGCGAACTCGGTGATCCCCTGCCGCTCGAGCGCCCGGGTGAACGCCCATCCCCAGAAGACGCCGACGACGATCCCGAGCACACCACCCATGACGGCGATGATCACCGATTCGCCCCGGATCATCGTGCGGACCTGACGGCGCGACATGCCGACGGATCGCAGCAGCCCCAGCTCACGCGTCCGCTCGTAGACAGAGAGGAACAGCGTGTTGATGATCCCGAGCACGGCGATGATCTCCGACAGGGCCAGCAGCGCCACCAGCACGGCGACGAAGCGATCGACCGCGTCCTCCTGCTGCGACCGGAACTCACTCCGGGTCTGAACCCGGATGCTCGGGAAGTCTTCGCTCACCGTCTCCTCGATCGCGGCCCGCGCGGCGCCGCCCTGACCGGGGCGAGCCTTCACGAACGCGAGCGAATCGAGTTGCTGGGTGCTCGAGCCACTCGCAGCGAACACCGCTTGGTCGATCACGAACGTGGGAACGGGAAAGCCACCGATGAAGTTCTGCTGCCCGTAGATGCCCGCAACCGGCAGCGTCCGGAAGCCGAGCCCGACGATGTCGACCGCCACCGGCTCGCCCATGGTGAGGTCGTAGTCGTCGGCCTCGCTCTCGTGCACGAGGATCCCCCCCGAGGCCAAACCGGCGGTACTGCCTTCGACGACGTCGAGGTTGACGAGATCGTCGATCGCGCCACCATCGACGATCGCGGCGAACTCAGGGGCGGTATCGACGTAGAGCTGGCGGAGGCGGATCCCGCTGGCCGCTTCGACCGGCTGAAGGTCACGTACCGCGTCGGCGACCTCGGGCGAGAAGGGGCCGAGCTGCTTGGCGCTCAGCACGAAATCGGCCCGGATGCCGCCGTCGACGGCGTCGCGCAACGACTCCTTCGTCGAAGCCGAGAAGATCGCGACCAGGCACACGAGGCTGAGTCCGACGACGAGTGCCGACGCCGTCGCCGCGGTACGACGCGGGTTGCGCATCGCGTTGCGACGGGCGAGGACACCGGGCGCCCCGATTCCCCGCGCTACGGGCCAACCGATCGCACGCGCGAGCGGACGAGCGAACGTGGCGATGAGGATGACTGCGCCCAGGAAGGTGGCGAGCGCCCCGCCCCCGACGACGACGAGCCGCTCGATGATCTCAGGCGGATCGGCCACCAGACCAGCGAACAGGATCGCGAGCCCCAGCACCGTGAGCACGATCCCAACCACCGCCCGGCGCCGGAGCGGCGCGGCGGTGGTGCGCACAGCGTCGTGGATCGCGACGACCGGCGGTGTGCGTGCGGCGCGCACCGCCGGGAAGAGAGCTGCGCCGACCGTGACGAGGAGGCCGACGACGATCGCGGCAACGACGGTGCGTGCGAGCAGCACCGTGCCGGTGTCGGGCACGTCGAAGCCGAATCGCTCGACGACACTGAGGAGCGCCCCGGCGAGGGCGACACCCACGCCGAGCCCGACGACCGACGCCACCACCCCGACCACGCCGGCCTCGACGATCACCGAGCCCAGCACCTGACCGCCGCTGGCGCCCATCGCCCGCAGCAGTCCGAGCTCGCGCGTGCGCTGGGCGACGAGGATGGTGAACGTGTTGACGATGATGAACGCGCCCACCACGAGCCCGACGGCAGCGAAGGCGAGGAGTGCTCCGTTGAAGAGCCCGACGAACTGGCGCACGGTCGCGCCGCTCTCGTAGGCCACCTCGTCGGCCGCTTCGACGTCGTAGCCGGGACCGAGTGTCGCTCGGAGGCGGCCTTGGAGCTCCTCGTCCGATACACCGGGCGCAGCCGTCACCGCAATCGCGTCGACGGCGTCGGGTGAACGCAAGACCCGCTGCGCGGTGTCGAGGTCGAACGCCGCGAACGTCAAGCCTCCGAACTCCGACGTCTCCCCGAGCCCGAAGAGGCCGACGATCTCGAACTCCTCCACCGGTCCCTGAAGCTGCACCTCGACCCGGTCGCCGACCTCGAACCCGTGCTCGCGGGCGGTGCCGGCGTCCATCGCGACCTCGCCGTCGCGCACGGGAGCCCGGCTACGGCCGTCGCGCGCGAGCTGGAACGGGCCGTCGCCGTCGAGCGGCATCCACGCCAGCCCGATCGTGGGCGCGATCCCGTTCTGGATCACTTCCCCGTCCTGATCGACGAACTGGGCCAGGTAGGCGACGAACCCGTCGGCGGCACCGACGCCGTCGATGCCCCGGATCGTGTCGATGGTGCCGTCGGGCAACCGGTCGCGCTTGGGGGTGCCGAGCAGGCCTCCGCCGAGCACCCCGACGTCGGAATCGGCCGACGGCGAGCTCACCACCAGATCGACACCCGCCAGCGTCTCGGCGAAGACGAAGTCGAAGGAGTTGCGCATCGTGTCGGTGAGCACGTAGGTGGCACTGACGAATGCGACGCCGAGCATCACCGCCAAGGCGGTGAGGGCGAGTCGTACCTTCCGGGCGAAGATGCCCCGGATCGTCGCCTTCCACATGGGCGCCCATCATGGTCGACCCCACGCCCGTGACCGGGGCAGCGCGCAGTGATCGCGCCGTCGATGCGCGCCCAGGCCTCTGCTCGAACCGGGCGAAAACACCGCTCAAGGCGCCCGAGCTTGTTACCGATGCCAATGGGAGCGGGCTGGGACCGTACGCGAGAGGGGCGAGATCTCATGTTGACGGCGTTGCGCACTCGGACGGTACGCCTCGTCGCCTCCGTAGCCGTCGTCGGCACGGTTGCCACCGGTTGCTTCGCCGGCGGTGGCAACCAGTCGCTCCCGGCCGGTGGTCTCACCCGCGAGCTCTACGACCTGGTCAACGCCGACCGGGCCGCGCACGGTCTCCCCGCACTCGGCTGGGACGGGCAGTTGGGCGGTCTCGCGCAAGGGTGGTCCCAGCACATGGCTTCGACGGGCCAGCTGGCGCACCGCAACCTCCAGGAGATCCTGAACGCCGGTTTCTCGGGCGCCGCCGAGAACGTCCTCGTCGGCAACTGCGGCATGAGTGCGGGACAGATCGAGGCCGCCTGGATGAGTTCCGCCCTTCACCGACGGAACATCCTCGGGAGCTACAACTTTGTCGGCATCGGCGCCGTCTGCGCGAACGGGCGGTTGTGGGCGACGCAGAACTTCGGCCGGCGCTGAGCTCGAACCCGTAGTAGTTGCAGAATCTCTGCAACTACTGTTCAATAGGCGGCATGACGGACGTGGCGATCGACGGCCGCGTGCAGCGAGGCACGCGGAACCGTGAGGCCATCGTCGACGCCCTGCTCACCCTCTACCGCGGGGGCGAGCTCCGCCCCACGGCACAACAGGTGGCCGAGGCCGCGGGCGTCGCCCCGCGCAGCGTGTACCACCACTTCGCCGACATGGAGGGCCTCATCGCGGAGGTGGCACAGCGCCAGCTCCACGACCACGGGCACCTCATGGACGCTCCGCCGGTCGAGGGTGCGCTCGCCGTGCGCATCGCCGCCGTTGCCGCGGCGCGGTGCGAGCTCTTCGAGACCGTCGCGCCCGTTCGACGTGCCGCGCTCCTCCAAGTCGACCGCTCCCCCACCGTCCGGCGCAACCTCGCGACCCTCGGGCGCCGCCTGCGCCGGAAGCTCGAGGCGCTGTTCGCATCGGAGCTCGACTCCCGGACGCCGCGAGCGCGCGCCCTGCTGCTCGACCAGCTCGATCTCCTGACGAGCTGGGAGGCGTGGGACCGGCTCCGCTCGCAGCAGCGCCTCGACGCGGAGCACGCCCGCGCTGTGCTCGTCGACGCCCTGGCAACCCTTCTGGAGGAGAGGCCATGACCCGGATCACGCCGAACCGCGAGCAGTTCGAGCAGCTGGCCCACGCACCCGACGAGGGCCCGGTCGTGATGCTCAACCTGCTCAAGTTCAAGGCAACGGCCGCCGACGGCAGCGGATCGGGCGCGGACGCGTACGGCCGCTACGGAGACGCCGCAGTGGAGATGGTCGAGGCCCGCGGCGGCAGGGTGCTGTGGGCCGGCCGCGGCGACCAGGTCCTCATCGGCGACACTCGTGAAGACTGGGATCAGATCGTGCTCGTCGAGTACCCGAGCCGGCGAGCCTTCATCGAGATGGTCACGACGCCCGAGTACAACGCCGCGCACGCGCATCGCGAGCAAGGGCTCGAGCGCACCGTCCTGGTGGCGTGCTCGCCGCGGGTCGATCGCCTCGGAGGGTCGTGATGGGTCGCAACATCCTGTTCATCACCACCGATCAGCAGCGCTACGACGCCCTCGGGTGCAACGGCGGCGAGATCGCTCGCACCCCGGTCGTCGACGGCCTCGCCGCCGACGGCGTCAACTACCGGCGGGCCTATAACCAGAACACCGTCTGCATGCCGGCGCGCTCGACGATGCTCACGGGCCAGTACGTGCGCACCCACGGCGTCGTCGCCAACGGCGTGCCGCTGCCCGTCGACGCACCGAGCGTCGCCGCCCACCTCGCGGAGCGCGGCCGCTACCGCACCGCCCTGCTCGGGAAGGCGCACTTCGAGCCCGGCTTCGACCTCCGGCACGACTGGCAGGAGAACGCCCTCGCCGACACCGACTCGACCGGCCCGATGCGCGGGTTCGACCACGTGGAGCTGGCGATGCACACCGCAGCCGTGTTCGGCCATCCGATCCAGCACTACGGGAAGTGGCTGCTGCGCGAGCACCCGGGCGCGGAAGCCGGTTTCGCGACGCTGCTCGGCGCCCAGCCCGGTGGCGAGACCGGCGCGCCCGAGACGACGATCAACTCGGTGCCCCGCGAGTGGTACCACACCGACTGGATCGCCGACCGGACGATCGCGTACCTCGACTCGCTCGACGTCGACGACGACTGGTTCGTGTGGATGTCGTTCCCCGACCCGCACCATCCGTGGGACCCGCCCGCGTCGGAGGTGCACCGCGTCGACTGGCGCGAGCTCGATCTCCCGCCGGCGCATCCCGGATCACCCGACGCGATCCGCGAGATCCTCGCCCAGAAGCCGGCCCACTGGCGGGCGTGGTACGAGGGCACCTGGCAGAACGCCGAGGGCGGCCCGCGCGCCTTCTCACCCGGCTCACTCACCGACGACCAGGTGCGCGAGGTCAACGCGATGGCCCACGTGATGAACGAGCTGATCGACGAGGCGTGTGGCCGGGTGCTGCGGCGAGTCACCGAACGGGGATGGGACGCCGACACCGACGTGTTCTTCACGACCGACCACGGTGAGCTCCAGGGCGACTTCGGGTTCATCTACAAGGGCCCGTTCCACACCGACGCGCTCATGCGGTTGCCGTTCGTGTGGCGGCCGGCGCCGAGTGCGGGGGTTGCGCCGGCGGAGGTCGTCGAGCCGGTCGGTCACGTCGACCTCGCCCCGACCTTCTGCGAGATCGCAGGCGTGCCCCGGGCCGAATGGATGCAGGGCGCGCCTTTGCCCACGGCCCCCGGCTCGGATCGCGAGCGCGTGCTGTGCGAGTGGGACAGCCAGTTTCCCGGCTACGGCATGCACATGCGCTCGCTCTATCGCGACGGTTGGCTGTGCACGGCGTACGAGCCGAGCACCAGGGGTGAGCCCACCGGGCTCGAGCGGTTCGAAGCGTTGGGACCGCTGCCCGAGTCGACGGTGGCGTACGACGGCACCGAGGGCGAGCTCTACCGAGTCGAGGAAGACCCGTACCAGTTCCGCAATCTGTGGGCCGACGCCGACTACGAGGCGGTCAGGAAGGATCTCGTGGCCGACCTCTACGACTCGCTTCCGCCGGCGCGGGAGCCGAAGCTGGAGGTGGCGCGTCCGGCGTGAGCCCGGAC
>JBOGFJ010000136.1:0-13013 GCA_050743385.1 Acidimicrobiia bacterium | reverse complement strand
GACGGTTCGCGTTCGGCGGCCGTCGGCATCAACGCACAGATCACTCCGAAGAACGACAAGGCTCGCTTCCGTCAGCTCCGGCGGATCTTCGGGCTGGCGGTGTGCGCCGCGCTCGCCGACTCCTGAGCTTGAACGGCCTTCCGCCGGCGCGAGCCGTCTACGCCTCAGCGAGGATCTCTGCGACGCGAAGGTTCGCACCGGTCACGGCGACGACTGACGGCTGCCGCGGCGACGCCATTGCGATGGCTGCTCGCAGCCGAGGCCATTCCGGTCGCCGTCGAAGTGGTGCGGGTCACCGCCTTCGACGCGAAAACGGCGCTCGCTGATGTCACGGCAGTCGAGGTCGGGCGGCGGCGAGGGTACGCACATGTCGGGATACGACGCATCGCAGCCGCCCAGCTCTCGTGGGGTGGCCTTCGGCACTTCGAGGTCGTCGCACGCGCTCCAGAGCCCACGGCGCGCCTGGCGCGCCTCGGTCTGCAGCGCCAGGAACCGCTCGACGTGGGTCACGTTGGGCGGCGCGGTGTACACCTGCGCGTAACCATCCCGGACGAGCTCGGCGTTCACGAAGAGGCCGTCCTGCGCTCGGTACACGTAGGCCAGCGTGCGGCCGTACCGGTCTTCCGGCTCGACGTCGTACACGAGTCGCACGTCGGTGCCCAGTGGCAGGAGCTCGGCGAGGAAGGCGCTTGCCTCCTCGCCGAAGCACTCGACGGTCCTCGATGGGTGCTGGGTCTCGGGTGTATCGATGCCGATGAGGCGAACCTTCACCCGATCGTCGACCCAAAGCGTGTCGCCGTCGACATGGCGCTCGACCGTCGTGTCGTCGCCGGCGGGCATCCCGCCCGGGGCCGGCGTCCCGACCGGTTCGCCCTCGCTCGACGAGCCGGCACAGGCGGCTGCGACGACGGCGGCCACCAGCGGGAGCGCCCAAGCAGCTCGATTGCGCATCGGAACGGTCAGTCTCGCAGCCGGTGGCACACTCACTGCCGCATGCTCATCCGAACCGCCGAGCCGGACGATCTGCGCGCGCTCCAGCACATCGAGCGGGCTGCGGGACGGTTGTTCGCCGATATCGGGATGGTGGAGGTCGCCGAGGACGAACCGTTCCCTCTCGACGTTCTCGAGCGCTACCGCGCGGCGGGCCTGGCCTGGGTTGCCGTCGACGCGGACGACGAGCCGGTCGGCTACATCGTCGCCGAGGTCCTCGACGGCAACGCGCACATCGAGCAGGTCTCTGTCCATCCGGACGCTTCCCGGCAAGGGATCGGCCGCGCCCTCGTCGAGCGCGTGATCGACTGGGCAACCGAACGCGACCTGCGGGCGGTCACGCTCACGACCTTCGCCGACGTGGCGTGGAACGCTCCCTACTACGAGCGGCTCGGCTTCCGGACCCTCGACCACGGCCAGCTCACACCCGGGTTGCGGCGCAAGCGCAGCGAGGAGGCAGCGCACGGGCTCGACAAGTGGCCCCGCGTCTGCATGCGCCGCGACCTGCAGCTGTGATACGCACGGTGCATGACCATCACCGCTGATCTCTCGAGCCGTACCGCGGTCGTGACTGGCGCGTCGAGCGGCATCGGACGGGCAATCGCCGAGCGGTTGGGTGGCGCCGGCGCCCACGTGGTGCTGGTGGGCCGCACCGAGTCGGCCATGAAGGAGGCCGCCGACCGCATCTCCGCCGCCGGGGGCTCGGCCCGAGTCGCGACCGCCGACGTGCGCG
Source organism: Acidimicrobiia bacterium (assembly GCA_050743385.1). Taxonomy (GTDB): domain Bacteria; phylum Actinomycetota; class Acidimicrobiia; order IMCC26256; family JACDBD01; genus JACDBD01. The sequence continues at coordinate 11,290 of JBOGFJ010000136.1, read as the reverse complement.
AGCCCGATGCCGTCCGCGAGCTCGTCGATGCCGCCGTCGCCGACACCGGTCGCCTCGACATCATGGTGAACAACGCCGGCGTCTCCTATCCCGACCCGATCGTCGACGCCGATCCCGCGGGTTGGCGGGCGATGCTCGAGACCAACGTGCTCGCACTGCTCGCGGGGTGCCAGGCGGCGGTGCGGGCCATGCGGGCAGGCGGCGGCGAGGGCCACATCGTCAACATCTCGTCGGTGGCCGCATTGCGGCCCGACTCCGGCGTCTACGGCTCGACCAAGCACGCCGTGAACACCATCTCCAACACGCTGCGCCACGAGCTGATCGACGACCCCATCCAGGTCGTCACGATCATGCCCGGAGCGGTCGCGACCAATTTCGCCCGCAACTTCGACCCCGAGGTGCTCGAGGGGATGGTCGCGACGACGGGAATCGACGCCGAGGTGACCAAGGGCGAGCGCCTTCCCGACGACGTGATCGAAGCCGCGCAGCAGGCGCTGAGCGAGCACCTCGCGAGCCCCGACGACGTCGCCGACGCCGTGCTCTACGCGGTGAGCCGACCGGCGCGCGTCCACGTCGCCGAGATCGTGGTGAGGCCCAACAAAGATCTCAATCTCTGACCCGTCGCGCGATACTCCGCCGATGCCTGACAGCGGATCGGTCGCCGAATTCCTCACCGCCTCGGCGCAGGCCGCCCCCGACGCGATCGCGCTTCGCACCGGTGACGACTCGTGGACCTTCCGCGAGCTCGCCGACTGGTCGGCGAGCCTTGCCCAAGGCCTGCTCGAGGCCGGAGCCGAACCGGGCGACCGAATCGGCTTCTTCATGCCCAACTGCGCCGAGCTCGTCGCCGGCTACTTCGCCTGCTTCACCGTCGGGCTCGTCGCACTCCCCCTCAACCACCGCTATCTCGCCCCGGAGGCTGCCCACGTGATCGAACACGCGGGCGCGAAGGTCGTGATCACCCACGCCGAGCTCGCCGACCGGCTCGAGCCGCTCGACTGGGACGCGCTGGGGGTGAGCGCCCGCTATCTCGTCGGCCCTCGGCAAGAGGGATGGATGCCCTTCGACGAGCTGCGAGCGTCTCGGCAGGTAGCCGCGCAGAACATCGACCACTCGGCGGACGCGCTGATCATGTACACCTCGGGCACGACCGGGAACCCGAAGGGGGCCGTCTACACCCATCGCGGCCTGAGCGCCCTCGCCCACTCGATGCGAACCGAGTACGCGCACGCCCCCGGCCTCGTCCAGCTGCTGCCGACGCCCGTCTCCCACATCGCCGGTTTCTCCAACCTGCTGGCAGGGACGCTCGGAGGCGCGACCACGGTCGTGGGAGCGTCGGCCGAGCCGGGTGTCGTGCTCCCCTCGATCGAGCGGTGGCAGGTGCAGCTCATGCAGCTCCTGCCCACCGCACTCGACGACTTCGTGGAGGCCGACGAGCACGAGCACCACGATCTCTCGTCGCTCGGAGCGGTCACGGTCGGCGGTGACAAGGTGCCGATGGACGTCCATCATCGCTTCGCCGACCTCACCGGGTTCGCGGTCACCGAGGGCATCGGGATGACGGAGTGCTCGCACTACGTGTGCAACCCGCCCTTCGGCGACAAGCGACTGGGGTCGGCCGGCGTGCCGACGGCCGGTCACGAAGTCCGCATCGTCGACGCCGACGACGCCGACGTGCCCACGGGCAAGACCGGTCAGATCCTCGTCCGGACCGACGCCAGGTTCGACCGCTACTGGAACAATCCGAAGGCGACCGGCGAGACGCTGCGCGACGGCTGGCTCTACACCGGCGATCTCGCGCGCTTCGATGCCGACGGCTGGTTGTGGTTCATGGGTCGCAGCAAGGAGATCATCATCCGGGCGGGCTCGAACATCGTCCCGGAGGAGGTGGAGGACGTTCTCTACCAGCACCCCGCCGTGCGCCTCGCTTGCGTCGTCGGGGCCCCCGACGAGCACCTCGGACAGCGAGTCGAGGCCTACGCTGAGCTCGAGCCGGACGCCTCACCTCTTCCGACCGGCAACGAGCTCCGCGCCTTCGTCGCCGATCGCATCGCGGGCTACAAGGTTCCCGAGCACGTCCTCGTGCTGCCCGAGATGCCGCGCACCGGCACGGGGAAGCTCGACCGTCACCGGCTCGAAACCGAGATCGGCGCCTACCTGCGCCAGGGATAGCCGCCCCAGCGCAGTCAATCGATGGCGATCAAGCTGACCACGGCGACGACGAGGATGGCCGCGCCGACGAAGAGCGCCGCCCAACGGAGCCAGCCCGGAACGTGGGAGAGGCCCATCGCGTCGCCGATCGCGTCCCGCTCGAGGTGCTGCTCCTCGCGGATCTCGTCGCGCGTGCCGACCTTCGGTAGGTGCTGGCGGGGTTCGCCCTTCCGGGTGCGCTTCATGCCGCGGCTGCCCATGCCTCGCGACCTTATCCGGTTCGAATCCGGATCAGCGCGGAACGAGGCCGCCGTCGACGATGAGCGCCTGGCCCGTCATGAACGCGGAGGCATCGGAGGCGAGGAACAACGCGGGCCCGACCATCTCGTCCGGGCTCGCGGCGCGCGCCTGGAGGCCGGCCCCGGCCATGCGCTCCTGCGCTTCCCGTGGGTTCTTGCGCATCATGTCGGTGTCGACGGCACCGGGCGCGAGCGCGTTGACCCTGATCCCGAGGGGCGCGAACTCGGCTGCCATCGCCCGCGTGAACGACAACAGTGCTGCCTTGGCCCCCGCGTACATCGCGACGTGAGGCGAGAAGAGGAACGCGCCCGCCGAGATCACGTTCACCACCGCCGCGTGCCGGCTGGTCGTCAAGTGCGGCAGCGCCTCCTGCACCAGGAACACGGGCCCGCGCAGGTTGACGGCGTAGGACTTGTCCCATGCTTCGGGTGTGAACTCGCCGAGCGGCAGCGTCAACGCATTGGCGGCGTTGTTGACGACGATGTCGACGCCGGCGAAGCGCTCGATGGTGCGGTCGACAAGGGCGCGGACGGCGGCGAGGTCGCCCATATGCGTCGGCACGCCGATCGCCTCGCCGCCCGCGGCCACGAGCGCCGCTTCGGTCTCGGCGCAGGCGTCGGGCCTGCGGCTGGCCACCGCGACCTTGGCGCCGGCGGCCACGAACCCCTCGGCCACGGCGCGACCGATACCCCGGGTACCGCCGGTGACGATCGCGACCCGCCCGGTGAGGTCGAACAGCGACTGGAGCTCGGCTCGGTCCACAGCGCACCTTGACACGTGGCGGATGTGCGCCGCGGCCGTGGCCGGTTGAGCGCCCGCGACACTCGCGTGTTCGCGGCTCGCCCTTAGCGCGTCGCGCGTCGCCGCGGCGCCAGCAGCCAGATCCAGGCGAGCGCGCCCACCCCGGCCGAGATCGCGATCAGGAGCATGGCGGCGCCGAACCCGTCGGCGATCCCCTCGCGAGCGCCGTCGACGAATGCGGTCCGGTGCTCACCGCCGAGGTCGTCCACGGCCGCGTCGACCGCGGTGGGTGACCCCGTCAGCACGCGGTCGAGCTTCTCCTCCTCGACCGCGGGAACGTTCGCGGCTTCGAGGCTGCGGTTGAGGTCGTCGAGGCCCACCGACGTGTAGAGGAGGCTCCCGACCGCGACCACGAGGGTCGCGCCCACGTACCGGGAGATGTTGATCACGCCCGACCCCTCCCCCGCCTCGGCGGGCGGGATCACCCGCAGGCCGGCGGCGGACGGCGCCGAGAACGTGACTCCGACACCCAGGCCCGCGAGCATGCTCGGCCACCACAGCGTCGCGTACGTCGTCGCCGGACTGACGCGTGAGAGGAGGAAGCAGCCCACGGCCATGAGCCCCATCCCGGCGGCGATGGGCCAGCGGGCACCGATGCGGTCGACCAGGGGCCCCACGATCAACGACGCCAGGAACACCGACATGCCGTAGGGCAGCAGGGCGACGCTGGCACGGAGCGCCAACCAGTCGAGGAGCACGACCGACTGCACGTAGAGGTTGAAGAAGTAGAGGATGCCGATGAGGCCGAGGGCGTTGACGAACGTCCCCAGGTTGCCGCCCGTGAACGCGTGGATGCGGAGGAGTCGGAGGTGGACCAAGGGCTCGGCGATGCGGAGCTCGACGGTCACGAACGCCACGAGGAGGGCGACCCCGACCGCGATCAGCCCGAGGATCGAGGCCGACGTCCAACCCCACCGGCTCCCCTGTTGCAGCGCCATGATGACGGCGAAGAGTCCGACTCCGAGGAGGGCGGCTCCGCGCCAGTCGATGTGAACGCCGGTACGGCCCTGGGCGAGCCCGGCGAGGAACGGCACCGCCATCACGACCAGCAGCGCGACCACCGGCAGGTTGCTCCACCACACCCAGCGCCAACTCAGCTCGTCGGTGAAGAACCCGCCGATCAGTGGCCCCACCGCGAAGCCCACCCCGCCGACCGCACCCCAGATTCCGAGCACGAAGCCCTGCCGCTCCTTCGGGAACGCGTCGCGCAAGATCGACATGGTCGCGGGCATGAGGAACGCCGACCCCGCGCCCTGTAGGGCCCGACCCCCGATGAGCTGGGCCGACGACTCCGACGACGCCACGACCAGCGCCGACGCTGCGTAGACCGCCAGACCGACGAGGAAGATTCGCCTGCGACCGAGGATGTCGCCGAGCTCACCGCCGAGCACCACGAAGGCCGCCACGGCCAACAGGTACGCGTTCATGGCCCACCCGAGCGTGCTGGCCGACACGGTGAGGTCGTCGGCGATGGCGCCCACAGCCGTGTTGATCGCGGTGGTGTTGACGGCGATGAGGAACAGCGTGAGGCACGCGGTGGTCAGCGCGCCCCAGGGGTGGGGCGGCGCGTGGAACACCTCGGCCTCGGGCGCCCCGGCGGGGTCGGGCGCTTGCGCGTGGTGGTAGACGGCCGCATCGGCCCGCAGCAGCGTGCTCTCGACCGTCGTCATGCGGACGTCAGTTGACCTTCTTCTCCCGGCCCTCCCAGTAGGGCGCCCGCAGCTTGAACTTCTGGAGCTTCCCGGTGGCGGTGCGGGCAAGCTCGTCTCGCATCTCGACCGACGTCGGGCACTTGTAGTGCGCCAGGCGACCGCGGCAGTGGTCGATCAGCTCTTCTTCGGTCGCAGTTGCGCCCGGTGCCACCACCACCAGCGCCTTCACGGTCTCGCCCCACTTCTCGTCGGGCACACCGATGACCGCCGCCTCGGCCACCGCCGGGTGGGAGAAGAGGCAGTCCTCGACCTCGATCGACGACACGTTCTCGCCGCCCGAGATGATCACGTCCTTCTTGCGGTCGGCGATCGTGAGGTAGTGGTCGGCGCCGAGCGCGCCACCGTCACCCGTGCGGAACCAGCCGTCGGGAAGCGCCGCGACGGTCTCGTCGGGCTGGTTCCAGTAGCCCTCCATCACGACGTTGCCGCGGGCCTGCACCTCGCCCTCGTCGTCGACCCGGAGGCGTACGCCCAACGCGGGCGCGCCCGCCCGGCTGAGGCGCGCTGCTCGCTCCGCCGGCGGAAGGTCGTCGTACTCGGCGCGACCGCGGTTCATGGTGAGGATCGGCGCAGTCTCGGTGAGCCCGTAGATCTGGATGAACTCCCAACCGAGCTCGGCCTCGACCCGCTCGATGGTGCGGGTCGGCGGCGGGGCGCCGGCGACGACGATGCGCGTGCGTCCCCGCCCGGGGATCTCGCCGTCCCAGTCGGCGGCCGCATCGAGCACCGCGTTGACGACCGCGGGCGCGCCGTTGAGCTGGGTGACACCGTGCTCGTCGATGCGACGCAGGATCTCGGCGCCGTCGACCTTGCGCAGCACGATGTGGCGGCCGCCCATGCCGGTTACGGCGTAGGGCATTCCCCAACCGTTGCAGTGGAACATCGGCAGCGTGTGCAGGTAGACGTCACGGTCGGTCACGCCCGCGTGCCAGCCGAACGTGACCGCGTTGACCCAGATGGTGCGGTGCGTGAGCTGCACGCCCTTGGGCCGAGCGGTGGTGCCGCTCGTGTAGTTGATGGTCGCAGTCGCGTCCTCGTCGGGCTGCCACGGCTCGGGTTCGGCGCCCTCCCGATAGACCACCTCGTCGGCCGCCGCACCGATCACCATCCGATGCTTGGCGCCGACGGCGCGGAGCGGTTCGTCGAGCTCGGGGTCGACGAGCAGCATCGACGCGCCCGAGTGCTCGACGATGTAGGCGACCTCGTCGGCGTTGAGCCGAAAGTTGATCGGCACGAGGATGCGCCCGAACCCGCTGACGCCGAAGAACGAGACGAACAGGCGCGCGGCGTTGTGGGAGACGATCGCGACCCTTTCGCCCGGGCCCACGCCCAGCTCGTCGAGCCCCGCCGCCTGCGCGCGGGCGAGCTCGTGCACCCGGCTGTACGTCAATGACCCGAGCGACGTCGCCGGCTGGTCGGACTCGTCGACGAGCCCGATCCGGTCGCCGTAGACGAGCGCGGCCCGTTCGATGAAGTCGTTGACCGTCAGCGGTACCCGCATCACTTCCCTCCGACGTCGAGCGCGCGGCCAACCTACCTGCCCGAGGGTCAGGACGCGGCAGGCCGGTACCGGTCGCGTAGGAGGCGCTTGTAGATCTTGCCGTTGTCCTGGCGGGGCAGCTCGGCGACGAACTCGATCATCCGGGGGCACTTGAAGCCGGCGAGTCGCTCGCGGCAGAACGCGAGCAGCTCGGCGGCGAGCTCGTCCGACTCGCTGTACGCGTCGCCCAGCTCGACGACCGCGACCACCGCCTCGCCCCACTCGTCGTCGGGCACCCCGATGGTCGCGGCATCGCCGACGGCGGGATGCTCGAGCAGCACCGCGTCGATCTCGGCCGGGTAGATGTTCACCCCGCCCGAGATGATCACGTCGGCGGTCCGGTCGGTGAGGAAGAGAAAGCCTTCGTCGTCCATGTAGCCGACGTCGCCGAGCGTGAAGTGGTCACCGCGATAGGTCGACGTCGTCTTGGCGTCGTCCTTGAAGTACTCGAAGCGCCCGATCGTGGCGGCCTTGAGCCACACGAAACCGAGCTCACCGGGCGGGAGCCGGCTGCCTTCCTCGTCGCCGACGTAGACCTGGTCGTCGGGCCAGGGCTTGCCCACGGTGCCGGGCTTCGCCAGCCACGTCTCCGAGTCGACGAAGGTGCCCAGGCCCTCGGTGGCGGCGTAGTACTCCTGCACCACCGGGCCCAGCCATTCGATGATGCGCCGCTTCACGGCGACCGGGCACGGCGCCGCACCGTGGATCACGTAACGCAGCGACGACACGTCCGCGCTCACGCGCACGTCGTCCGGCAGGGAGAGCAGTCGGTGGAACATCGTCGGCACCATGTGCGTGTGCGTGACCCGACGCTCCTCGACGAGACGCAGGCACGCGCGGGCGTCCCAACGATCCATGACCACCACGGGTACGCCCACGAGCAACGGCACCGACATCGAGAACAGCAGTGGCGCGGCGTGGTACAGCGGGCCGGTGCAGAGGTGCACGTCGCCCGGCTGGTACCCGGCCATACCCGCGGCCAGCTTGGCGCTCACCGTCGCCTGACTGCGGTGGACACCCTTCGGGCGACCGGTCGTGCCCGACGTGTAGAGCATCGACCAGCCGAGCGTCGGGTCGTCGATCGCGTCGCCCGCCTCGGCGGTCACCGCGTCCTCGAAGCTCTCGAACCCGTCGATCGCGCTGCCCACGCCGAGGCGAACGCGGGCCGCGGGCGCGTCGGCCGCGGCGGCGGTCGCGACGTCGGTGAAGCGGGCGTCGGCGACGAAGACGACGGCTTCGCAATCGGCGACGATGTAGGCCGCCTCGGCCGCCGTGAGGTGCCAGTTGACCGGCGTGAGGCGCAACCCCGCCCGCTGCGTGGCCAGAAGGACCTCCACGAACTCGGGCCGGTTCCCGCAGAGCAGCGCGACGGCGTCACCCGCGCGCACGCCCCGGCGACGCAGCGCGCGCACGAGCTGGTTGGCGCGGTGGTCGAGCTCGCCGAAGGTACGGTCGACCTCCGAACCGGAGAGCAGGGCGGGGCGATCGGGATCGGCGGCGGCATGGTACGAGACCGCGAGGCCGCGGTCGGCCGCGAGCTGGAGCTCGTCGAAGTCGATGGCGGTCAATCGTCGCCTCCGTCGCCGTTCCCGCGGCCGCCGTTGCCTTGGGGCGGGCCGCCGTTGCCGCCGCCGTTGTCGGCGCCGCCCGGCGAATCGGCCGGCAGCGACAGGAGGAGCCGCTGGGCGGTGGTACCGATCTCGGGGTCGAGCTCGCCGTTGGCGACCCACTTGTCGATCTCCTCCACGAGCTTGGCGGCCTTCTCCCCGTCACCGCCCACCTCGCCGAGCTTGTCGAGCAGATCGGGACCCTTCTCCCCGGAGGCAGCTGGGTTGGCCGTGAGCAATGCGATCAGCTCACCGATGGTCTGGGGCGCCGGCGTTGTCGTGGTGGTGGGCGCAGCGGTCGTCGTGGGCGCCTCGGTGACCGGCGTGGTCGGCGTGGTCGGCGTGGTGGCATCGATCGACGCGCCGGGTTCGTCGTCGCTGCGGTCGACGAGCGCGAGGCCCAACCCGACACCGAGTGCGAAGAGCACCGGGATCGCGGCCGCGATCCACCAGCGCGACCGCTTGCGCGTCGGCTTGCGCGGCGGAATCGCGGCGTCGGCCGGCATCACCGCCGTGGGGGCCGCCGCCGCCACGGTCGTGGCGGCACCGTCGGGGGCTCCCCGGAGTGAGGCCCGCATGGCGGCGGCATCAGGGAACCGGCGCTCCGGATCCTTCTCCAACGCTCGTCCCACGGTCGCGACCAGCGCCGGCGGAACCCCGGGGCGGCGGTCGGTGAGCGGAGGCACCGGTGCCTGTTGATGCGCGAGTGCGATCGCCACCGGAGTGTCTCCGGTGAACGGTGGCTCGCCGGCGAGCATCTCGTAGAGCACGACCCCGGCCGAGTAGAGATCGGAGCGGGGCGTCGCGCCCTCACCGGCCGCCTGCTCCGGCGCGAGGTAGCGGGGTGTGCCCATGACCTGTCCGGTGAGCGTGAGCCCGGCCGTGGCGTCGGCCGCCGCTTTGGCGATGCCGAAGTCGGCGAGCTTGGCGGTGCCGTCGCGCGTGACGAGCACGTTCCCGGGCTTCACGTCCCGGTGCACCAACCCCCGCTCGTGCGCGGCCCCGAGAGCGGCGAGCATCTGGTCGGCGATGCGCGCCGCCTGTCCCGGCGAGAGTGGTCCTCGCGCCACGAGCAGCTCGGCGAGGTCGCGCCCTTCGATCAGCTCCATTACCAGGTACGGGCGCCGGCCGTCGTCGCCGACGTCGTAGACGGTGACGGCGTTGGGATGCACGAATCCCGCCGCGGTGCGCGCCTCGCGCTCGAACCGCTCGCGTGCCCGGGGGTCGGGGACGTCGGTTTTCAGGAGCTTGATCGCGACCGGTCGGGCGAGGTTGCGGTCGTAGCCCGCGAACACCTCTGCCATACCACCCGAGCCGAGGCGAGCGCCGAGCTCGTACCGTCGCTCCAGGACCGGGGGCACGCCCCCGAGCCTAAGGCGCCCGTGATTTTGGCGTCGCTGCACCCCCCATACGCGCCATACGCCGGAGCAGCGAGGCCAAAGTGCGGGTTCAGCGGGCGCCGCGCACCAGGGCGCCGGGTCGGGCGCCGGTCTCCTTGCCGTCGCACATCACGACCTGACCGCTCACGATGGTCGCGGTGTAGCCCTCCGCCCCCTGCAGGAGCCGGCGGGCGCCGCCGGGCAGGTCGTAGTGCATGGCCGGAGCGGGCAGCCGCAGGTTGGCGAGGTCGATGACGTTGATGTCGGCCTTCTTGCCCGGCGTCAGTGTGCCGCGGTCACCGAGGCCGTAGAGGCTCGCAGTGTCACTCGTCATCTTGCGCACGACGAGCTCGAGCGGGAGGCGCTCGCCCCGGCTGCGGTCACGCACCCAGTGCGTGAGCATGTAGGTCTCGATGCTGGCGTCGCAGATCGCGCCCACGTGCGCGCCGCCGTCTCCGAGTCCGAGCGCGGTCGCCGGGTGCATGACCATCTCGCGGATCGGATCATGGGTGAAGTTGCTGTAGCCGAGGAGCGGGCGCAGCAGGAGCGCGCGGCCGTCGTGCTCGAGCAGCAGGTCGTAGAGCAGGTCTTCGGGGTCGCGAGCCTCGCGCTCGGCCCGCGCCGCGATGCTCTCGCCGGGGGCGGGCTCGTACTCGGGCGGGTCACCCATCGGGAAGATCCGGTCGAGGCCGAGACCGATGAACGCCATGCGCTCGTCGGCGACGGGCGACTCGGCGAGGATCGCGGCGCGGACGGCCGGGTCACGGAAGCGCTCCACCTTCTCCTCGAGGGGCAGGTGCTCGAGCGGGCGATAGCTGGGACGGTCGCGGAATGGATGGAACGTCTGGAGCCCGAGCAGGAGACCGAGCGGCCGCCCCGCGACCTGGGGCCGGATCGGCACACCATCGTCGTACGCTGCACCGGCGAGGTCGAGGAGCCGCTTCCACTGGTCGGGTTGGATGTCGTGCTGGATGAGCGCGAACGTGACCGGGCGCTCGATCTCCTTCGCCAGCCGGCGCATCCAGTCCATCTCGGAGTCGGCGGCGGCGAGGTCTTCGCCCATCACCCCCGCGGGCGCGAGCTCGAACACCCCGGAACCGGCGGCGGCGAGCGCGCCACCCATCGCGAACAGCTCGTCTTCGGCGGCGAACGTTCCCGGTACGGGCTCGCCGTCGATGGCACGGTGCGCGATCGTGCGCGAGGTCGACACGCCCAGGGCACCCGCCTCGACGCCGGCCTGCACGATGCGGGCCATGGCCGCGATGTCGACGGGGGTGGCGGGCTCGTTGCGAGCACCGCGCTCCCCCATCACGTAGCCCCGCACCGCGCCGTGCGGCACCTGCGTGCCGATGTCGATCGCGAGCGGCTGGTCGTCGAGGAAGTCGAGGAACTCGGGGAAGGTCTCCCATCCCCAGCGGATGCCGGTCGAGAGCGCGGCACCGGGGATGTCTTCGACGCCCTCCATCAGGCCGATGAGCCAGTCGTGCTCGTCGGGCCGGGCGGGAGCGAAGCCGACGCCGCAGTTGCCCATCACCACGGTGGTGACGCCGTGCCAGCTCGAAGGGGTGAGGAGCGGGTCCCAGGTCACCTGGCCGTCGTAGTGCGTGTGCACGTCGACGAACCCGGGCGTGACCACCTTGCCGGCGGCATCGACGACCTCGCGGGCGTCGCCGTCGACCTCGCCGACGGCGGTGATGCGACCGGCGTCGACCGCGACGTCGGCTGCCAAGGCCGGCGCGCCGGTGCCGTCGACCACCGTTCCGCCCCGAACGATCAGCTCGTGCATGGGGACCCGCTCTC
>JBOGFJ010000135.1:0-3161 GCA_050743385.1 Acidimicrobiia bacterium | reverse complement strand
GGGACCGGCGCCGCGGGCCTGCAGGCCGGCCGCCAGCGCCACGGCGTCGTCGTGGAGCCGGGCGAGCGGCACCCGCTCGCGTGCGCCGTCACCGGCCGCCGATCCGACGAAGGTCACGGCGGCGCCGGTGCCGGCGGCGCGCTCGAGGCGCGCCCGGAGGGTGGTCACGGAGTTGCGACCGTGCCCGGCGCCTCGGGGTTACAGCCTCACGGCGGCGTTACAGCCCCACGACCGCGGCGGGGTCGCGGAAGAAGCGGGAGCGGGCGACGGCCACGTCGGCGCCGTCGGACCGGGCGCGTGCCAACGCTTCGGGGTTGTCGTGGCGCCCGAACGCGACGATGCGAGCGGCGGGCGCCAGTCGCCGCACCCCGGCCACCGCGTCGGCGTGCCCGCCCACGTCGACGATCACGAGCTCTGCACCGGCGCAGGCGTCGGCCTCGGAGGCGAAGGCCACGTCGGGCACCGCCGTCGAGATTCGGGAGCGGTCCATCAGGTCGCTCACCAGGGCCACGGTCGTCATGCGGTCACCGTACGGTCACGGCGCGGTCTGCGCACGAGCACCAGCACACCGAGGAGCCCGCTCAGCACCGACGCGGCCAGGATGCCGATCTTGGCGTCGCCGAGGTGCCGCGTCCCGGCAAAGGAGAGCTCGGCGATGAACAGCGAGACGGTGAAGCCGATGCCGGCGACGGCGGCGGCGCCGACGATCTGGCGCGGACGCACGCCGGAAGGGATCCGGCCGAGCCGGAGGCGCACGGCGACGGCGACGGCGGCGCTGATCCCGACCGTCTTGCCGACCACGAGCCCCACGACGACGCCGAGTGTGACCCGGCTGCTCAACGCGTCGCCCAACACGCCCCCGCCGAGCTCGACGCCGGCGTTGGCGAGCGCGAAGAGCGGGACGATGAGGAAGCTCGTCCAAGGGTGGATGTCGCGCTCGAGCCGTCCGATGACGGGCTGGCCCCGCCAGTCCTGGTTCGGGGCCAGCAACCCCAGGATCACCCCCGCGATGGTGGCGTGCACCCCCGACTCGAACATGCATACCCAGAGGACGATGCCGGGGACGACATAGACGAGTGGGTTCCGTACACCCAGCCGCTGGAGGAGGAAGAACACGAGCAGGGTCGCGACCGCGCCGCCGAGCCACTGCCCCGACACGCCACTCGAGTAGAAGACCGCGATCACGAGGATGGCGCCGATGTCGTCGACGATCGCGAGCGTCAGGAGGAAGAGCTTGAGGGGCTTCGGAACGCGCGAACCGAGCAAGGCGAGCACGCCGACGGCAAACGCGATGTCGGTCGCGACGGGGACGCCCCAGCCGTCACGCGCTGGTTCCCCCGGGTTGAGCGCGAAGAAGAGCGCCGCCGGTAGCACCATCCCCCCCAGCGCGGCCAACGCCGGCAGCGCCGCGGTCTTGGGGTCGCGGAGATCGCCTTCGAGCAGCTCGCGCTTGATCTCGAGCCCGACGACGAAGAAGAAGATCGCCATGAGGCCGTCGTTGATCCAGTGCTGAAGGTCCTCCGTGATCGAGGCGTCGCCGATGCCGAGGGTGAGACTGGTGTGCCAGACATCGGCGTAGTTGTGACCGGCGACGTTCGCCCAGGTGAGCGCGGCCATCGCGGCACCGAACAGCGCCAACCCGCCGAGCGCCTCGACGGAGACGAACTCGTCGCCTACCGGCGGGAGCCGGCGACCGCCCGGAATGCGGATGTGCGTGCGGCGGGCCAAGCGTCATCCTTCGCGTCGAAGAGACTTCGCCGACCAGACTTCCCGGCACGCCTGCGGCCACGTTAGCGGGATCCCCGTTCTTGCGCGCCGAGCGCCGCGGAACCGGCGCGCTCGGCGCGCAGGTTCGGGAGGGATCGGTCAGCCGGGGGCGTCGACCAGCTTGGGCGCGTCGACGAACGCGGTCTCGGGCCAGCGGGTGCGCTGCTTCTTGGCGAGCTTGTGCATGAGCTCGATCGCACCCGGGTCGTCGTCACCGGGGCGCGTCTCGACCCAGCCGTCGGCGACGAGACCGTCCATCAACTCGCGGCCGGCGTCGGTGCGGACCACGGTGAGGGTCCAGTCGTTGAAGGCGCCGATACCGCCGGTCGAGATGTCGGCGTGCTCGGCCGCGAAGTCGGGGCACATCTTGCAACCCTCACGCGTGTAGGCGTGGCACTCCTTCAGCGGCACCTCGACGTAGCGGTCGTCGTGGGTCCAGATCTGGAGACGGCCCTTGATGTTCATCTTCTTGATCTCGGCTCGCTTCAGCCCGTACTTCGCCTCGAGCAGCTCCTCGAAGATGGCGTCGTCGAACGTCTTGGAGCACAGGAGGCCGATGTTGAGCGAGAGTCGCCGGGCGGTCTTGCCCGTGCGGCGCTGCTTCATCACCGGTGGGACCGAGCTCTGACAGCTCATCCCCACGAGGGCGATGCGCTCGGCGCCACTCTCGATCGCGTCGGTGTACGCGAGCGTGTTGGCCGAGTAGGTATAGCGGCTCCCCGCCGAGGCGATGATGTCTTCCTTCGTGCGGGCGACGCCCGGCACGGCCTTCCAGGTGGAGCCGTCGCCCTCGAGGTACGACACGAGCGCGCAGTCGATGACGTCCTTCTCGAGGGCGTAGAGCAGGATGGCCGAGACGAGACCGCCGTCTTGGCCCACCTCCGCCAGCACCGGGTCGGTCGCCTTGGCGAGGACGATGTCCTTGAAGATGCCCGACACCTCGTCGGGGTGGCGCGCCCGCTCGAACATGAACTCGTCGATCTCGGGCTCCCACGCCCGGAAGCGGGGGCAGGCCCGGGTGCAGCTGGTGCAGCCCTTCTGTCCGTGCGAGCAGTCGTCGGGACCGAAGCCCTCTTCGGTTTGGAACGGCCTGTACACACCGTTCTCGTCGTCGTACCCGAGCACGTCGTGGGGGCACACGATCACGCATCCGGCGCAGCCGGTGCAGAGGCCCGACGTGACGACCTCGTCGTAGAGGTGCAACCACTGCAGCTTCTCGGGGGGCATGGCTCTCCCTGCTCGCGAATCCGCCAGTCTCGCACCGGGCGAGACAGTGGGCGAATGGTCAGCGAGAGCGTAGATTGCGGGTCGTGAGCGAACCGCCGCCCCCTCCGCCTCCGTCGCCACCGCCGGGCGAGCCCCCCACCCCGCCCCTCCGCCTCCGCCTCCCCCGC
>JBOGFJ010000134.1:0-2305 GCA_050743385.1 Acidimicrobiia bacterium | reverse complement strand
CCGCCGACGAGACGGTCCTCTGCGTGACCGATCAGAACGAGCGGCTCATGCTGGCAATGGCGGGCTCGTTCGTCGAGAGCGTCTACGACCGCTCGGACGGCCGGTTCTTCACCAACGGGATCGAGATCAACCGGCTGATGCGCAACATGGTCGACATGCTCGACGAGGAGGGCGAGCTCGAGGACCGCACCCTCGGAGTCGTGCGCGCCGACTTCCCCCGCGACGAGGAAGCAGCGGGCGCCCTGCGCGCCGCGCTCGACGACGCGGGCTACGAGCTGGCCGAAGAGGTCGTGCTCCCGTGCGAGGGCAACCGGTGCGAGCAGAACGACGTCGGCGTGCAGCGCCTCATGGCCGCCGACGTCGACGGCGTGTTCTCCCTCCTGGGCGTGATCCCGTACCCCTCGTTCGTGGGCGAGGCGGGGGCGCAGGGCTACGACCCGCAGTGGTTCTCGTCCGACTTCGAGAACCAGGTGCTCGAGACGACGGCCAACTTCTTCGAGGGCAACCACGAGCCCTACGACGGCGCCCTCGGCGTCACCACGTCGCTCGACGACGTCGAGGTCGACGAGCCCCGCCAAGACTGCAACGACCGCTTCACGGCAGCGACCGGCATCGAGTACGAGTTCGACACCGACGCCTGGCGGGCGGTGGGCAACGCGTGCGAGATGCTCACCCGCATCGTGACCGCCATCGAGGCGATCGAGGAGGACGGCGAGCCGCTGAACCAGGCGACGTTCATCGAGCAGATGGAGCAGGTCGAGGTGGTGAACGGCGACCGGCGGGGCCAGTTCGGGCCCGAGAAGCACGACGCCTACGACGTGCTCGACCTCAAGCGCTTCTCCGCCGAGTGCATCTGCTGGGAGACGATCGAGGGCACCCGCCGCGTCGACGAGGGCTGACCCCTTCCTTTGTGCAGTAGTGCCGGCCGGCTCAGCGACCGCTTCGCGTACAAACGCGGCTGACGCGGTTTGCTCGCTTGCGTCATGGGGTACGCGCGAACCTCGTCGTTCCTGGAAGGAGGCGGTCGAGGATGCTCGTTCTCACGGAGAATGCCACCGAGGCGATCCGATCGGTCGTCGACAAGCCCGAGCTGCCGGAAGGTGCAGGACTGCGGATCACCAGCGGCGACCCCCGCGGCCTCGCCGTCAGCGCCGCGCCGGCCCCCGAGGAGGAAGACCAGGTCCTCGAGGCCCAAGGTGCCCGCGTGTTCCTCGAGCCGGGCGCGGCGGAGGCGCTGGACGATCGGGTGCTGGACGCGGAGATCGACCCGCAGGGCAGCGTCAAGTTCCTCGTCGCGACCCAGTAAACCCAGCGAGCGTCAGACCGGTTCGGGCTCCGGCTCGGGCGCAGGCGCCGGGTCCACCGGGTCGGGATCCGGGACCGGCGGGACTGGTGTGGGCGGCTCGGTCGGGGAATGCGCCGTATGGCTCAGGGTGACTCGCGTTCGAGGCAGCACGTCGATCGTCTCCCCTTTCTCTTCTCCTGTTCTGCGGTCAGCTCGACGCCGGGCGCGGCACCGGTCATCGAGCGCGTGCAACCGTCCGCCGCGAACGGTTGCGAACCCGTCGAAGGGGCGTTGTCAGTCGGCGGCGAAGTACGGGTTCGTGCCGCTGGCGTGGTCGGTGGCGTCGACCACCTGGGTGATCTCCGGCACCGCTTCGAAGATCATGGCCTCGATGCCGTCGCGCAGGGTGGCGGCCGCCATCCCGCAGCCCTGGCATCCACCGCTGAGATGGAGGTAGGCGACGGGCTCCTCCACCGCCACGAGGTCGGCGCGGCCGCCGTGGGCGGCGATGGCCGGGTTGATCTGCTCGTTGAGCACCTGGAGCACGCGCTGCGCGACCGGCCCGTCGAGATCAGCGGGAGGCGCGGCCGCCGCGGCCGGGGGCGCCGGGCTCGGGCGGTTGGGGTTGCGGAGCACCATCTCGTCGCCCGTGAGGTCGAGGGTGGACCCGCGGACCTTGTCGACGCTCTCGCCGGGCACGACCACCGGGACCTCGCTATCAGCCTGCACCGCGTCGTCCGCGCCCGCCTCGTCGAGCGGGCGGAAGTACACCTCGTAGGTGAACGAGTCGCCCGCCGGGTCGGTCACGCCGAACCACAGCGCCAGCGAGTCGGGATCGCGCTCAGCGGCGCGTGCGTCGAGGATCTTCTCGCGGGCGGCGTCGGTAATCGTGAGCAGCGGAGTATCCGTCACATCGACCATGCTACGGGCCGAAAGCGCCTCCTCGTACACGGCTTGTTGGTGCGGTTCGTGGACTTTTTGCCGCCGCGTCACGTCGTCTCGGTCGCGGGACGGGCGGCG
>JBOGFJ010000133.1:0-8288 GCA_050743385.1 Acidimicrobiia bacterium | reverse complement strand
CAACGGGGACATGCCGGCAACGGCGCCCGATGACCACGCCGAGCTCACCCTCGTAGTCGAGCATCTCGGAGACGCGGGGGCGGTGGATGGCATCGCCCGGTCCGATCACGCAGGTGCTCTGCTTGTTGAAGAACACCGGGAACGACGGCGCCTCCTGGCCCGACTCGGCCATGTGGTCGGCGTAGTTGAGGCCGATGGCCAAGAACTTCGGCGGGCGCTCGATCGGCGCGAGGAGCTCGACGGCGTCGAGGGGATGGCTCGGCCCGGTCTCGACTGCCGACGCGGCGGCGATCACGCTCAGCACGTCGCCCTCGACCTCGACGATCTCGTCGCCGACCACGAGCCCGGTATGGATCGATCCCCGCACGCGGAAACGGGCGACACGCACGTCGGCTCCCCTCGACTCGCCGACCCTACCGACTCAGGCGGGACGGAAGTACACGAGGCCGATCGCGTCGTCGACTCGGTCGATCTCGGCCCGGAGCGGGAGTCCGAGGCGCAGGTCGGTCGGCTCGATCCCACGCACCCCGCTGACCACCCGCACTCCCTCGTCGAGCTCGACCACGACGATCGCGTAGGGAACCGCGTCGGCGAACCCGGGATGGAGCGCCTGGTGTGTCACGGTCCAGGAGAAGAGGATGCCTCGACCGGTGGCGAGGTCCCACGTCCACCTGTCAGAGCCACATTCGGCGCACAAATGGCGCGGCGGATGCCGCCATCGGCCACACGCGGTGCAGTGTTGGAACCGCAGCTCGCCGCGCGCGAGATGCGCGTACCAGTCCGCGGCCAGCCCGACCGGCGAAGGGAGCGGACGGGGCACGGCGCCGGTCGTCACCCCGCGCGCCCCAGCACCGCGACGCTCCCGTCGCCGAAGTCGCCCCAACCCGTGACGACACCCAACTCGGCGTTCGCCACCTGCGCCTCGCCGCCGTCGTGACGCAGCTGCCGGGTGGCTTCGACGACGTGGTTCATGCCCCACATGTGCCCCTGCGAGAGCAGGCCGCCGTGGGTGTTCATCGGATACTCGCCGCCGAGCTCGATGCGGCCGTCGCGCACGAACGCACCCGACTCGCCCCGGCCGCAGATCCCGAGCGCTTCCAGCTGCAAGAGCACGACATGGGTGAAGCAGTCGTACACCTCGAGGAAGTCGGCATCGCTCGCGGCGACGCCGGCCATCCCGAGCGCGTGCGGTGCGGCGAAGCTCAGCCCGATGCGGAACGGGTCGACACGGTTGGCGATGTCGTCGGCCGGGTACGGGTGGCCCTCGGCGACGCCGAGGATCGCGACGGGCGCGTGAGCGAGGTCGCGGGCGCGCGCAGTTGTCGTGACCAGCACGGCGGCGGCGCAGTCGGTCTCGAGGCAACAGTCGTAGAGGCGGAATGGCTCGGTCACCCACCGGGCGCCGAGGTAGTCGTCCATCGTGAGCGCGCGCCCGCGCATGAGGGCGCGCTTGTTCAGCTGCGCGTGCCGCCGCGCTGCGAGCGCGACCGCGCCGGTGTCTTCGTCGGCAATGTCGTAGAGATGCTTGTGGCGCATGCACAGGAACGCGTAGAACTGCGCGGCCGAGATCGCGCCATAGGGCAGGTAGTAGTCGCGCACCGCGTCGGTCGCGGACGTGATTGCCAGCCCGTGACGGGGGCGACGGATGCCCGGCTTCGAGCGGAACGCCGAATAGCCGTTCCACCCGACGACGCACAGCACGTGGGTCGCGAGCCCGGTGCTCACCGCCATTGCCGCGGTCTGGAGTGAGGCCACCGAGCTGGCGCCGCCCATGTGCACGGTGACCGAGTACCGCAGCTCCTCGATGCCGAGGTTGGCGGCCAGCTCCTCGGCGCTCGTGTAGCCGGCGGGCGGGATGAGGCCGTCGACCTGGTCGAGGGTGAGGCCGGCGTCAGCGACCGCGGCGCGGGCGGCGTCGAGCATGAGCTCGACGGGCACCTTGTCCGAACCGCGCACGTAGTCGGTTTCGCCGATCCCGGCGATCGCGGCCGCTCCGCTGAGGCTCATCGGCGGCGGAGCCTAAGCGCGTGGTTGCTACCAGAGCTGGTCGGCGTAGGTGTCGGTGCCCGGAACGGTGGGGAGGAACGGCGACGCGAACAGCACCCGCCCGAGCCCGCTGGCTTCGAGCTCGTTGCCGATCGGCGCGAACCGGTCGTCCCACACGCCGAGCACGTCGTCGTCGATGAAGTAGAGGTGGAGGAAGCGGTCGACGGCGGTGTCGCGAGGTACGTCGCTCGGCGCGTCGTCATAGAGCGGCACCGGCGTGAATGCGGCCAGCACGTCACCGGGAAGTGGCCGCGACTCGAACCAGGCACTGACCTCGTCGAGCGACGTGCCCTCGGTGGGCTCGCCGATCACCGCCACCAGACCGCGGAAGCGGTGGTCGAGCGCGAGCTCGACCGGGACGCCGTCGGCGTCGGCGCGCTCGCCGTGGAGTCGGTACATCAATGTATGAACGTGGTCGCGCTCGGCGAACATCCGACCGTTCTCGTGCAGCCACTTCACCTGGTCGGTACCCCAGCGCATCCAGTCGCCGAACTTCCCGGCGAGGATCCAGTAGAGGGCCAGGTACGACCCGGTCGTCGGGTCGGGCACCACCGGCGAGTCGGCCGGGTAGCGCTTCTCCTTGCACTCCCTGGTGGCGACGAAGCGGGCGCCGGCGACGGTCCAGGCGCCGATCATGCACCCGGCATAGAAGTGGTCGCGTTCGTACCAGCGGTTGTACGCGACCTCGCGGCCGCGGTGGGGTTCCACGAGGGTGAAGAGCGCGCCTCCGATCTTGATCGGCTTGTCGGTGCTGTCGCCGGTCCCAACTTCCTGGATGGTCATGCTCTCGCTTCCTCCGTTGCTCGTGCCGTGAGGGCGCGCTTGTCGATCTTGAGCATCGAGGTGAGGGGCAGGTCGTCGACGACCTCGAGACGGTCGGGTGCCTTGTAGTCGGCGAGCCGGTCGCGGCACCAGGCGCGCAGCGCGTCGAGGCCGGGCGCGCGTGCTCCGGGCTCGAGCACGACGTAAGCGACGCCGATCTCCCCGAGGTCGGCATCGGGAGCACTGACGACGGCCGCGCGTGCCACCGACGGGTGCTCGGCTAGCACGCCCTCCACCTCGGCCGGGTACACGTTGTACCCGCCGCGGATGTACATCTCCTTGAGACGGCCCACGATGCGCAGGTTCCCGTCGACGCCCACGAAGCCGAGGTCGCCCGTGTGGAGCCACCCGTCAGCGTCGACGACCGCTGCAGTCGTCTCGGGATCCCGCCAGTAGCCCCGGAACATTGCCGGTGACCGGCAGCACACCTCGCCGATCTCGCCGGGGGGCAGAGCGCGCCCGTCGTCGACGGTGATCCGCAGCTCGACCTCGGGCGCCGGCCGCCCGACGGTGGTCGCGATCGTTTCGGCGTCGTCACCGACCAAGGTGCTGGTCGTGACCCCGGCCTCCGTGCTCGTGTAGCGCGTGATCACCGGGCAGCCGAGGGTCTTGCGCATCTGGCGCACGAGCTCCGGCGCGATCGCCGCACCGCCGAGCCCGGCGACCCGCAGCCCGGAGAAGTCGGTGTGATCGGCGTCGGGATGGGCCAGTACCCGCGACCACTGCGTCGGCACGCCCGTCGCCATCGTGATGCCCTCCTCGCGGATGAGCCGCAGCGTCTCCTCGGCCGACCACGGCTCGCCGACGAGCACAATCGTGGTGCCGTTCACGAGCTCGTCCCACATGCGGGTCATGTAGCCGACGTGGGGAAACGGGAGCACCAGCAGGCGGCGATCACCGGGCCGGGTCAGCTCGCCGATGTTGCGCGAGATCGCCGCCATCGCCACGTGGTCGTAGACCGCGCCCTTGGGCGCGCCCGTGGTGCCGCTCGTCCACACGATGCACGCGGGGTCGCTCGGCGCGATCTCCGGCAGGGTCGCCGGTGGATCGGCGCCGAGCGCGTGACCGAGCTCGGTGACCGGGAGCTCGCGCCCGGCGTCGACACCCGCGGGAACGGCAGCGCCGTCGCCGACGACCGTGACGCGCGGGTGGGTGCGCTCGAAGATGCTGGCCTGTTCCGCCGGGCCGAGGCGCAGGTTGATCGCCGAGGTGATCGCGCCGACACGCAGCGCCCCGAGGTAGCAGGCGGCGAACTTGATCGACGACGGCAGCATGAGGCAGGCAACGTCGCCGGGACGGACCCCGAGATCGAGCAACGTGGCCGCGAAGCCGTCGGCGGCCCGGTCGAGCCATCGGTAGGTGACCCGCTTCTCGCCGTGGACGTAGGCCTCGCGACCGGGGTGCGCGGCCGCCGCCATGCGGAGCTGCTCGGCGGTCGTTTGCGCAGGTCGCGGGCTCGTTGCCACAAATCTGACACTACGTTAGATTCCCGCGCCCGGGCCACGAAGGCCCGTGAAAGGGGCATCGCCGATGGACGCGCGCTTCACCGATCGGGTCGCGATCGTCACGGGCGCGGGATCGGGACTCGGCCGGGCCACCGCCCGCCGCTTCGCCGACGAGGGGGCGTCGGTCGCGGCCGTCGACGTCGCCACCGACGCCGCCGAGAAGGTGGTCGCCGAGATCGCGGAGTCCGGCGGCCGAGCCCGCGCCGTGACGGCCGACGTCAGCGATCCGGCGTCGGTGCGCGCCGCCGTCGACGAGGTCGCAGCGCAGCTCGGACGCCCGCAGATCGTCGTCAACTGCGCGGGTATCGGCGGCTTCGCCCACAGCACGGAGGAGAGCCACGAACGCTGGTCGGCGATCATCGACGTCAACCTCACCGGCACGTTCCTCGTGTGCCAGGCGGCGCTCCCGCATCTCCTCGACGGCGGTGGCGCGATCGTCAACGTCGCGTCGAACGCCGGGCTCATGGGAACGCCCTACTCGGCGGCTTACTGCGCGTCGAAAGGTGGCGTCGTCAACCTCACGCGGGCGCTCGCACTCGAGTACGTCACCCGGGGCGTGCGCGTCAACGCGGTCGCACCCGGCGGCATGAACACTCCCATGATCGCCGGGTTCTCGATGCCCGAGGGCGTCGACCTCAAGGAGTTCGCCCGCGTCACTTCTCCCCTCGGGTACTCCGAGCCGGAGGAGCTCGCCGGCCTGATCGCGTTCGTCGCCTCCGACGATGCGCGCTACATGGTCGGCAGCATCGTCTCGATGGACGGCGGCATCACCGCGTAGCCGCCGGGCGGGGAAGGGGAACGCCGTGATCGACGACGCCGCCAGCCTGTGGGACCTGGTCGAACGGCGAGCGACGGCGACGCCCGACGCGCTCCTGGGCATCGACGAAGACGACCGGGCGCTCAGCTTCGGTGAGTACCGCGCGGCCGCCGAGCGCGCCGCGGCCGGGCTCGCGGAGCTGGGCGTGGGCGCCGATACGCCGGTGTCGTGGCAGCTCCCGACGTGGTTCGAGTCGATGGTGCTCGTGGGCGCGCTCGCGCGTCTGGGCGCGGTGCAGAATCCGATCCTCCCCATCTACCGCCAGCGCGAGGTGGGCTTCGTCACCCGGCAGACCGGGGCCGATCTGCTGGTGGTGCCCTCGATCTGGAAGGGCTTCGACTTCGAGGGTATGGCGCGCGGGCTCGCGGACCAGCAGCCCAGCCTGTCGGTGCTCGTGGTTGACCGCAAGCTCCCCGAGGGTGACGTGACCGCGCTCCCTCCGGCCGCCGAGGCCGCGAACGACCCGGCGGACGCGCCCGTGCGGTGGGCGTTCTACACCTCGGGCACGACCGCCGATCCCAAGGGTGCGCGACACACCGACCGTACGATCATGGCGTCGGCGTATGCGATGGTCACGGTGCTCGAAGCGACGGAGCACGACCGCAGCGCGATGGTGTTCCCGTTCACGCACATCGGTGGGATCGGCTGGCTCTTCGCCGCCATGATGACCGGTTGCCAGGCGATCATCATCGAGGCGTTCGACCCCGCGACCTCGATCCCGGTGCTGGCGCGTGGCGGCGTCACCCTTCCCGGTGCGGGCACCCCGTTCCATATGGCGTATCTCACCGCCCAGCGGGAGCAGCCCGAGACGCCGCTGTTCCCGGCGGCGCGGGCATTCCCGGGCGGCGGCGCGCCCAAGCCACCGCAGCTCCATTACGACGTGAAGCGTGAGCTCGGCGGAGTCGGCATCGTGTCGGGGTACGGCCTCACCGAGTGCCCGATCCTGGCGATGAACACGATCCACGACCGCGACGAGCACCTCGCGAACACGGAGGGCGCGCCGACGCCGGGTGTGGACGTGCGCGTCGTCACGCTCGACGGCGAGACCGCGGAGCCGGGCGAGGAAGGCGAGATCCGGGCCACGGGCCCGATGCTGTTCCGCGGCTACCTCGACTCGTCGCTCGACTCCGGCGCGTTCGACGACGACGGCTTCTTCCGTACCGGCGACCTCGGCACGCAGGACGCAGAGGGGTTCCTCACGATCACGGGCAGGCTCAAGGACGTCATCATCCGCAAAGGCGAGAACATCAGCGCCAAGGAGGTCGAAGACCTCCTCTTCACGAGTCCCGACGTCGCCGACGTCGCCGTCGTCGGCGTCCCGGACCCGGAGTCGGGGGAGCGCGCCTGCGCGGTGCTCGTGCCCGCCGATCCGGCGGCGCCACCGACGCTCGACGACCTGGCGGAGTTCTGCGTCGACGCTGGACTCATGCGCCAGAAGATCCCCGAGCAGCTCGAGATCGTCGAGGCGTTGCCGCGCAACCCGACCGGCAAGGTGTTGAAGCACGAGCTGCGCAAGCGGTACACGGAGAGGTAGCGCGCGTGCCCCTCCCCCAGGAGCTCAAGGACCTTGCTGCCCGCGTGTCGAACTGGGGCCGCTGGGGAGCCGACGACCAGCGGGGCACGCTCAACTTCATCACTCCGCAGGCCGTCCTGCGAGGCGCGGCGGCAGTGCGCCGCGGCGACACCTTCTCGCTCGCAATCCCCTTCGACGAGAACGGTCCCCAGACAGGCGTGATCCCCGGGCGCATCAACCCGAAGCGCACGATGCTGGCGATGAACGCGCCGTACACCGGTGACCCGGCCGACTTCTGCACGAGCGACGACGCGGTCGAGATGGGCGTGCAGGCGGCGACGCACTGGGATGCGCTCTCCCACGTCGGCTACGAGGGCCAGCTCTACAACGGCGTGCCCTTCGACGCGGTCACGGAGGCCGGTGCGTCGAAGCTCGGGATCGAGCGCTACGGCCCGATCATGACGCGAGGCATCCTCCTCGACGTCGCGCGCGAGAAGGAGGTCGAGTACTTCGACGACGGCTACGCCATCACCGGCGACGATCTCGAAGCCGCCGCCGGCAGGGGTGGGCTGACGGTCGAGTCGGGTGACATCGCTCTGGTGCGCACCGGACAGATGGAGTGGCTCCGCCGCGGCGACAAGGCGCGCTTCAACGACCCGAGCCCGGGGATCGGCGTCGGGTCGATCGAGTGGCTCCACGACCACGAGATCGCGGCTGTCGCCACCGACACCCTCGTGTTCGAGGTGTGGCCGTGCGAAGACCCGGCGGTGCTGTTGCCCGTGCACATGATCGACCTGCGCGACGTGGGCCTCGTGCAAGGCCAGCTGTGGTTCCTCGACGACCTCGCTTCCGATTGCGCCGCCGACGGCGTGTACGAGTTCTTCCTCGCCGCTACGCCCCTTCCGCTCACGCACGCGGTCGGTGGCCCCGTGGCGCCGACCGCCACCAAGTAGGTCATGCGCGCGACGTCGGCTCGGGCGCTCGTGCTCGAGCGTCCACGGGAGCTCATCGCGCGCGACCTCGTCGTACCGGCGACCGGTGACGGCGACGCCGTCCTGCGTGTCGAGGCGTGCGGTCTGTGCGGCACCGACCACGAGCAGTACACCGGCGCCCTGTATCCCGGTTACGCCTTCGTGCCCGGCCACGAGACCGTGGGTGTCGTCGACGAGATCGGCGCGACGGCGGCCCGACGATGGGGGGTCGCCACGGGCGACCGCGTCGCGGTCGAGGTATTCCAGTCGTGCCGGCAGTGCGAGGCCTGCCGGAGCGGCGTCTACCGCCGCTGCCGGCATCACGGGCTCGCCGACATGTATGGCTGCATCCCGGTCGAGAAGCCCCCCGGTCTGTGGGGCGGGTACGCGGAACGGCAGTACCTCGGACCCGACACGCTGCTGCTCCCCGTGCCGGACAGCGTCGACCCGGTGGTGGCCACACTCTTCAACCCGATCGGCGCCGGCATCCGCTGGGGGGTCACCGTGCCCGGCACGAAGACGGGCGACGTCGTCGCGGTCCTCGGGCCGGGTGTGCGCGGGCTCTCGGTTGCGGCTGCGGCCAAGGAAGCGGGCGCGGCCTTCGTGATGGTCAC
>JBOGFJ010000132.1:0-7181 GCA_050743385.1 Acidimicrobiia bacterium | reverse complement strand
AAGTGACGCCAAAACGGGGTTCAGCCCTTCTTCTCCCCGTATTCCATGCCCTGGGGCATCACCATGCCGACGTGTTGCATGTGCTGGCCCAGGACCTGGTCGAAATGTTCGGCCAACTCGCTCGGCTCCCAACCACCTTCACGCCACATCCACGCGATCTGCTTCGGGTGCTGGAACAGCGTGAACGCGTAGTCGGTACGGCCGAGGATCTGGCCGTTGACGTGGCCGGCGCGCTCCGAGGCTACGAATGCGACCAGCGGCGCGTTGAGGGCAGGGTTCTGCTCGGGCGGCGGCTCGCTCCCGGTGCGCTCGAAGAGCGCGGCTGTCATCCGGGTCGCGCCGGCGGGCGCCACCGCGTTCACCGTGATGCCGTACTTGCCGAGCTCGAGCGCCCAGATGAACGTCATGCCCATGAGCCCGGCCTTGGCGGCGCCGTAGTTCGTCTGGCCGAAGTTCCCGCGCAGGCCCGCCGAAGAAGTGACGTTGATGATGCGCCCGTAGCCGGCTTCCTTCATCACCGGGGCGGCGTGGTGGGCGCAGTTGAAGCCACCCTTGAGGTGCACGGCGATGACGGCGTCGAAGTCTTCCTCGGTCATCTTCATAAGCGACCGGTCGCGCACGATCCCGGCGTTGTTCACCAGGATGTCGAGTTGGCCGAAGGCGTCGACCGCGGTCTGGATGATGCGGCCGGCGCCGTCGAAGTCGGACACCGAGTCGTAGTTGGGCACGGCCTCGCCGCCGAGGGCCTCGATCTCCTTGCACACTTGGGCCGCGGGGTCCTCGTCGGTCCCTCGCCCGTCGAGGCTCACGCCGACATCGTTGATCACGAGGCGGGCGCCCTCACGCGCCATGCACAGCGCGAACTCGCGGCCGATGCCTCGTCCCGATCCCGTCACGACCGCGACCCGTCCGTCGAGCAGACCCATGCCTACCTTCCCCTTTCCGCTCCAGGGCCGCTCGGACCCCGGCGAGCTGCGGCGCACGTTACCTGCGCCGCGGCCGCTCGCCTCAGCCGTCCTTTCTCACGACAGCGGTGGCGCTGCCGGTCAGCTTGGGCTCGCCGTCCTGGTTCTCGACGAGCAGGTCGAGATCGGCGAGCCCCTCCGCACCCTCGTCGCGCAGCGCCGTCACCGTCGCCCGGCACGTGAGCGTCTCCCCCGGCCACACCTGCTTCGAGAACCGCACCTGCAGGCGACGCATCGCCTCCGGGCCGAACCAGTCCTTGACCACCCTCGCCACCAGGCCGGCGGTGAGCATGCCGTGGCCGAACACGGAAGGGTTCCCCACCGATTTGGCGATGGTGTCGTCGTGGTGCATGGGATTGAAATCGCCCGAAGCGCCCGCGTAGCGCACGAAGTGGGTGCGCGAGATGTCTTCGACGACCAGGGGCGGCGCCTCGTCGCCGACTGCGAGCGTGGTGAAGGTCGGGCCGGTCACGAACGGCGAGCGTACGCGAGCGAAGGAGCTGCCATCCCACGGCGAGGGGGCGGGCTTTGCCCGGCCCCGGACCGCCGGGTGCGTGCGGGAGCGGCGAGCGAAGCGAGTGCGACCCGGAAAGACAGGAGCTGCCATCCCACGGCGAGGGGGCGGGCTTTGCCCGGCCCCGGACCGCCGGGAGCGGCGAGCGAAAGCGAGCGCGACCAAGAAAGGTGACACCACCGTCAACTACTCGTACCCTGACCGGATGCCACGTTCCCAGGCCCGGGCGTCGGACGTGGCGCCCGACGGGCGCGCGGGGACGCCGGCGCAGGGTCGTGAGCTTCGGGCGCGGGGGCGTCGCACGATGCGCAAGCTGCTCGATGCCGGGGCCCGGATCTTTGCCGACCGGGGTTATCACGCCGCCCGCGTCGACGACATCGTCAAGCTCGCGAAGACGTCGCACGGCACCTTCTACCTCTACTTCGCCAACAAGGAAGACCTGTTCCGTGCCCTGGCGACGGAGGTGGCCGAGGAGATGGTCGGCCTGGCGGAGGCGCTCCCCCCCATCGCCGCCGACGGGTCGGGCTACCGCCAGCTCCGGGAGTGGCTCGAGCGCTTCGCCGATCTCTACGAGCACTACGGGGCGGTCATCCGGGCCTGGACCGAGGCCGAGATCGGCGGGAGCGAGTTCGGCCGGCTCGGCACCGACGTGCTCGCGGAGTTCTCCCGCGCCCTGGGCGGCCGGGTACGGCGCACGGCCGCCGCCGACGTCGACCCTCAGATCGCCGCCCTCGCACTGGTCGCGATGATCGAGCGGTTCAACTACTACGTGCTCGCCCGCCAGGTCGACGTGGGGCGCGACGAGATGCTCGACACGTTGGCCGCGGTCACCCATGCCGGTCTCTTCGGGGGGGTGGCGGCCCGCCATCGCGCCTGACTGGGTGCCCTTCCCCCCGTGGGCGCGACCGGTTATATTCCTGACGTCTGCGTCAGGGGGGCGTGGGCAGAGGGGGGTCACGATGCGCCGACTGTTCATTCTGCTCGTCGCCGGGATGGCCGGGGCAGCCCTGGTCGCAGCGCCGGCGGCGGCGGGTGGGAAGCCGCCCAAGAACCGCGAGAAGGCCGAGCGCCAGATCAACGAGGCGTACGCCTGCTTCCTCGACGGGTCGCTGGGCTACACCTACGAGCAGAAGTCTGAGTGCGTCGCCGGCGTGGCCGACGACGAGGACCTCTCGGCGCTCCTGGAGGAGACGGGCGAGGCGAACGCCGCCAACGCTGCTCAGGCGAACTTCGAGATCACCGAGATCGACTTCCGCAACAAGAAGAGCGCCGACGTCGACTTCAACCTCGTCATCGGCGGCGAGGTGCTCGAGGGCATCGCTCCTCCCGGTGGCGCGGTGAAGGTCAAGGACGACGGCGACAAGAAGAAGGTCTGGAAGGTCTCGACCCTCACCTTCTGCAACCTGACCGCGCTGGCGAACTCCGCGGTCGCGTCCGAAGGCCCGTGCGCCGACGTGATCGCCGAAGACAGGGTCTGAGCTGAGCAAAGAGGGAAGAACGACGGAACGGGCCGCCCTCCGGGGCGGCCCGCTCGCGTCCGGCGCTCCCGGCTAGCGCGACGACCGCCCGTCGGGAGCGGGCTCGCCGTGGGCGGCGGGGAGCAGCGTCTCGGTGAGGTCGGACACCTCGGCGGCGGGCCCGTGGAGCGCCACCTTCCCCTTCGCCATGACCACGACGTCGTCGGCGAGCGAGAGCGCACGGCGCACGTGCTGCTCGACGATCATCAGGGCGACGCCGTGGTCGCGGATCGTGGCGAGCGTCCGGTACACCTCGTCGATCACGACCGGCGCGAGCCCGAGCGAGAGCTCGTCGGTCACGAGCAGCTTCGGCGACGCCACCAGCACGCGGGCGAGGGAAAGCATGCGCTGCTCGCCCCCCGACATCGATCCCGCCAGCTGCCGGCGCCGCTCACCGAGACGCGGGAACATCTCGAAGGCGTTCTCGAGGGCGTCTTTGCACCCTTTGCGGCCGAACTGCTCGCGAAACGTCAAGGCGAGGTTCTCCTCGACCGTGAGCGACGCGAACACGGACCGGCCCTCGGGGGCATGGGTGATGCCGAGCCGGGCGATCTTGTAGGCGCGCCGACCCGTGACCTCGCGGCCCTCGAAGACGACTGACCCGGCAGTCGGCTTGATCAGCCCCGACACGACCCGAACGACGGTGGTCTTGCCCGAGCCGTTCGAACCGAGCACCGCCATGACGGCACCCGGTCGAATCGCGAACGACACCCCGAAGAGGGAGCGGAACGGTCCGTAACCGGCGTGGACGTCCCGCAGCTCGAGAAGAGTGTCGCCGTTCCCGTCCGCGACGCTCACACCATGTCCCCCAGATAGGCCTTGCGCACGGTCGCATCGGTGAGGACATCGTCGGTGGGTCCCGACGCGATGGTCGTGCCGAAGTCGAGGACGAAGATGCGCGACACGACCTGCTGCACGAGGTCGATGTCGTGCTCGACGAGGAGGATGGCCGTCCCCTGCTCGGCCGCGATCCGCACCAGCCGCTCGGCAAGAGCTCCCGTCTCCTTGCGGTCGAGCCCCGACGACGGCTCGTCGAGCAACAGGAGCTTGGGCTCGGTCATGAGCGCGCGGCCCAGCTCGACGAGGCGGCTGCGCCCGAGGCTGAGCGCCTCGACCGGCTTGTCCCCCAGGTCGGTGATCCCGAGGAGCTCGAGCATGTGGTCGGCACGGGCCAGCTCGTCGGGTGTCGTGCGCGAGAGCCGCAGGAGGTCGCGCCACAGGGGCGCGGAGCCCCGACGCGCGCGGTCGGCAAGCAGGAAGTGCTCTCGCACGCTCAGCCCGACGAACACCTCGAGGCGCTGAAAGGTGCGGCCGATGCCGAGCCGCGCTCGCCTGTAGACGGGAAGGCGGGTGATGTCGCGGCCGTCGAAGGCCACCGTGCCCGCGTCGGGCCGCTCCATGCCGAGCAGGCAGTTGAAGAAGGTCGTCTTCCCGGCGCCGTTGGGTCCGATGAGACCCACGAGCTCGGCGTCGCCGACGTCGAGAGCCACGTCGTCGAGCGCCTTGATCCCAGCGAAGCGCTTGCTGATGCCCGCCGCCTCCAGCAGCGGGCCGGCGCGGTCTTGCGCCCGGTCGGGCACGGGCGCGGCGGCGGCCGCCGGCGCCGCCATCACGTGCCCCCCGCAGGTGCAGTGAGCGCCGCCGGCGCCGCGACCGTCTCCGGTTCCTCGACTTCCTCTTCGGCATCCGCGGGGTCGGCGATGTCGAGCCAGGTCTCGTTGAGTGCCCGCTGCACCTGCGCCACCCACTGCAGGAAGACGACGATGCCGGCGAGGCCGATGACGAGCAGGCCCAGGGCCTCGGGCGCGTCGTCGGTGGTGCTGCGGTACCAGAGGAACACGCCGATGAGCGCGAACACGAAGGGAGCGCGGCCGACGCGCCATGTGATCGGCTGCTCGCGGCCGTCGTCGTCGGCCGCGCGCGCGATCTGCACCGGCAGCAGGAACAGCGTTCCCACTTTGGCCGCCAGGTCGACGAGCAGGCCGACGGGACCGGAGACGGCGCCGCGGTGAGCGTGGATGTCGGCGTACGACCGGTACACCCACCAGTAGCTGTAGAGCACGGGCACGCCGATCAGCACCGCGAACAGCGCCGGCTGCGCGCCGAAGTAGTACCCGACCACCGGGACGAGCAGCAGCAACATCATCGGCCCGACCACCCAGGGCACCGGGCGCCACTGCGACGGGAGCCGGCCCTCGTCGCGCAGGCGGGCGGCGCGCTCGTTGGCGCGCCGACCCCGGACCTGTTGCTCGATGCTCCTCCGCGTCTGGAAGTCGACGACGCCCTCGGGGTGGCGGGCGTAGTTGATCGCCCCGAAACCGAAGAGGATGAAGAAGAGCGACGCCGGCAGGTGGAGCAGGTCGTCGAGCAGGTACTGGATCAGCACGAACGACATGCCCGCGTTGACGGCGCCGTCGATCGTTCGGACGCCCAGGGTCAGCACCAGCACCACCCAGACGATCCCGACGAGCGTGGGCCAGTCCTGGTAGGTACTGCGCCCCTGGAGCATCCCGAGGAGCGCGCCACCCAGCCCGGCGACGCCGGCCGAGAACGCGAACACGATGATCCGCTGCCGGTTGGCGTTGATCCCGATCGATGCCGCCGCGGTCTCGCTCCCGCGCATCGCGGCCAGGAAGCGGCCGGTGGTGCCGTTGCGTACGAGGATCACGAGCGTGGCGACGACGGCGAAGATCGCGAACACGAACAGGAAGAACGCCTGGTCAGTACCGAGCCCGTCGGGTCTGGGCACGTCGACGCCGAGCTGGCCGCCGAACACGTTGGGGTGGAACCCGAGCACCTCCTCCGAGCCGTCGAGCGGGAAGATGATCGTCTCGGCCATCAACGCGAACGCGAGCGTGGCGAGGGCGAGGAAGATGCCGCCCAGGCGTAGCGCCGGGATCGCGAGCAGGCCGCCGATCACCGCCGCGACCGCGGCGCCGATGAGCATCGCGATCCACACCGGCATGCCGCTCTGGGTGGCGAGCTGGCCGGTGACCGCGGCGCCGAAACCGGCGAAGGCGGCCTGACCGAGCGACACCTGGCCCGAGAGCCCGGTGAACACCGTGATCGACAGGAAGATCACCGTGTACACGAGCCCGGTGGTCAGGCGGAACACCCAGATATCGGTGAGCACGAACAGGTTCAGCGCGATGAACACCGCGATGAACACCGGGAAGGTCACGCGGGTGACCTTCTGGAGCTGCTCGTCCTTGTACGACGCCGCCACCGCCGGCGCCGGTGGGTCGACGCCCGCGAGCGGGTCGGCGACGTCGCGGCGTTTGTAGATCGCGGGCAGGAACACGAGGAGCGCGAAGAGCAGCAGGAACGGCAGCGACGGGCGGATGCCCTGGGCGAGGATGCTGTTGGCGGGAAGCTCGCCCGCGATGACGCGCTGGCCGATGCCGAGGATCAGCCCCCCCGCCAGCGTCAGTGGGATGCTCGTCAACTTCCCGAACGCGGCGGCCGCGATCGCGGCCACGATCAGCAGCGTCATGGTGTTGGAGTCGACATTCGTCAGCAGCGGCGCGACCAGCACCCCCGACAACGCCGCGAGCAGGCTCGAGAGCATCCAGGCGACCGCGCTGACCCGCTCGGAGTCGACACCGGCGAGCTCGACCATGCGCGGGCTCTCGACGACGGCGCGCATCTGGAGCCCGATGGCGGTGTAGCGGAACAGGAGGGCGAGGCCGGCGACGACGAGCAGCGTCGCCGCGATCGCGACGAACTCGTTGGCCGAGACGTTGTAGTCGCCGAACCGGAAGATGCGGTCGGCGTCCATGCCGACGAGCGGCGCGACGCTCGGCGGGCTGAACCTGGCACCCTGCCCGAACCACAGCTTGACGATCTCGGGGATGGCCACGAGCAGGCCGAGCGCGGACGCCAGCTTCACCATCCACGACGCGGTGCGCATGAAGCGGAAGAGCGCCCGGTCGAGGATCAGGCCGACGAGCGGCCCGGTGATCACCACGGCCACGACGAACGCGGCCCACAGCGGCCAGTCGCGATCGTTGCGGAGCTCGAGGAACAGCGCCGCCGAGAGGAACGCCTGTGCGCCGAAGGCGAGGTTGAAGACGCCCGAGGTCTTGTAGGTGAGCACGAGGCCGGTGGCTACGAGCGCGTAGACACATCCGACCGGGAATCCCTCGATCCCGAACTGGATGATCTCCTGCACGGGCGCGTCCCCCG
>JBOGFJ010000131.1:0-18205 GCA_050743385.1 Acidimicrobiia bacterium | reverse complement strand
GCCCGGTGAGCGCACCTATCTCGCCATCGGCCGGCGGCTGCTGGCAGAGGTCGCGCTCGCGGAGCGGCGGTGGGGCCAGGCCCGGGCGGAGCTCTCTCGTGCCCTGGCGGTGCTCCGGGTGGGTGACGCGCCCCTGGCGGCGTGGCGGGTCTACGCGACGGGAGCCCGGCTCCACGACCGGCAGGGCCGGCGCGTCGCGGCCGCCCGGGACCGGGCGAAGGGCCTTGCGGTGTTTCGCCAGCTAGTCGAGCCGCTGGGCGACATCGCCGACCGGCTGCGCCTCCCCGGGGAAGCTCGCCATCGCGCACCATCCCGGCCACCTACGCGACGGCCATCCGATACTCGCCGACCCGGATCGTGACGGGAACCCGGCCAGCGGCGGGCTCGCGCCGAGAAGCCCGGCGTGGCTTTGCCCAATCGAGGGCCTCCATGGTATCGTGACGGCCAAGCGAACACCGGGCCGGCTATGAAGCGTCCGCCCCTCCTCGTCGTGTTCTTGGCTGTCTGCGTCATCGCCCTCGCGGAGACGGGCGGGGCGGCCATGTCGAAGCTCCGCCCTCAGATCGCCCAGTACACTGAGACCAGGATCCGCCAGGCCCCTCAGGCTCACGGGCTGGCCGGGTCGGCCGAGTACGACGTGGAAGTGATCGCTCAGACCATCTTCACCATCGAGGCCGGGCTCTCCTTCTTCCACACCCACGGCGAGGGTATGGGCATCGTGGTGCTCCTGGCCTCGACGATCGTGGCTTCCGTCGTGCCGTGGCTCCCGGCGCGAGGGATCCTCCACGGCCTCCTCGGGGCCTCGGCGGTGTTCCCGATCGGCTATCTGGCGTACAGCGCCCTGGTCCTCGGCTACGGGCGGGATCGGGGGATCGAGCTGGCCGAACGCTACATGCTGATCCCCCTGGGCAGCGCGGCCATCGGCGCGCTGGTCCTGCTCGGGGTCATCCTGCTGGTTCGGATCGTCCGGGGACCTCGCACCGGCGCCGCATGACGGAGCCATCGGAGTGGAAGCGCCCAGCCCTCGGGGTGTTGCTGGCGGCGATCGTCCTGATCGCGTGCGCGGAGGTGAGCGGGGCCTCGATGGTGAAATTCAAGCTCGAGCTGACGCGGGGCGCGCGGGCCTTGATCCTCGCCCGACCCGCGGTACACGGGCTGGTGGGGGTCCGCGACGTCGACGAGCAGATCATCGACCAGGCCATGGCGAAGATCGACGGCGGGTACCGGCTCTTCCACCTCCACGCGGAGGGGATGGGGCTCGTCATCATCGCCACCACGATGGTGGTCTCCACCTTCGTCCAGTTGGAAGGTCCCCGGAAAGCCCTGACGGCCTTGCTGGCAGTCGGCGGGTTCGGCTATCCGTTCGGGTATCTCCTCTGGAGCGGGCTGATCCCCTTTTACGGGGTCGAGCGCGGGAAGGATCTCGCGGAGTGGCTGGTGTGGATCCCGTTCGGGAGCGCGGTGATCGTCGCCATGTGGTGGCTCACCGGCATCCTGGCGGTCCGGCTGCTTCGGCGGTGAGGCGGTTCGTGAGCGCCGTGGCATTGGTGGTGACCCTCGGTCTGCCGGCTGTGAGCGCGGCGCACCACGTCGGCACGTTCGTCCCGAAGGACTCGGAGGTGTCGGCCAACTTCAAGCAGATCAAGTTCTCGATTCAGGCGGGGAAGTTCGACGTGGCGCTCCGCCTCTTCGACGAGGGGGCCATCCACGCCGAGATGGAGAAGATCGAGACGCGGCTCCCCGCCGGTCTCGAAGACGGGCTGAGAGCGGCCCTCAAGGCCAAGGATGTGCAGGGCGCCGAGGTCCGGCTCATGATCTTCATGGTGTTCGTGGCCCGCGACCTCGCGCGCGAGGCCGCGCGGCGACTCGCCGACGACACGACCGCGCCGTCGATCCGGCTGCCGCAGGCCGCAAAGCTTCTGGAGGCGGTCTGGCGCTACCATAACCTTGTGGATTTCGTCCTGTACCAGCGCGATGTCAAGGCCGCCCTCGCCATGCGCCTGGCGTTCGATGATGCCGAGAGCGCGGTCGGCGGTGGCGGGAGCGACCCGATGAAAGTCGGAGGCACCCCCGCGCCCGGTTCGTCCGGCGTGACGAGGACCGACCTCAAACCGCCGGGAGGCGCACCGAAGAGCGCGGCCAACCTGGTGCGGGCGAAGGATGCCCTCCGGCGCATGACCGAGATTCTGACGCGCGTGATCGAGCAGCCCGTGCCATCGGCACCGGCCCTCCCGGCCGGGGTCGGCGTGGCGAGACCGTAAACACCACAGGAGGAGGCACAACATGAGAGTCAAAGCGGCAGTGAGCGTGGCAATGGCCCTCGTTCTGGCCCTGGCGATGGCGTCTCCCGCGTTGGCGCAGGGGACCATCAAGATCGGGGACCTGGGCTCGAAGGTCGGGGTGTTCGAGGGCTACGGGAAGTACCAGACCTACGGCGTCGTCATGGCGGTGGAAGAGATCAACGCGAAGGGCGGCCTCCTGGGCCGGAAGCTCGAAGTGATCTCCGAGGACGACAACACGGCGCCAGCCCCGTCGGTCCGGAAGGCCGAGAAGCTGATCCTCCAGGACGGCGTCAGCCTCCTGGTGGGGGCAGTCTCCAGCGGCGCCACCGTGGCGGTGATGGACGTCAGCAAGAAGCACAAGACGCTCCACTGGAACGCGGTGTCCTGCGCCGAGTTCATGCGGACGACGAAGTTCCACCCCTACTACTTCTCCAACCAGCCCGACTCGCGCATGCAGGCCAACGGGCTCGCGAAGTACATCCTGGAGAAGATGGGGAAGAAGGTCTACATCCTCTACACGGACTACGCCATGGGGCAGTCCGACGGGCGTCAGTTCAAGACGGCCATCGAGAAGCTGGGCGGGGAGGTCGTCGGCGTGGCCGGCGCGCCGCTGGACACGAAGGACTTCACCCCCTGGTTCGGCGCCATCAAGGCCGCCAACCCGGAGGTGCTCTTCCTCGCGTTTGCCGGCACCGACTCGCTCCGGCTCATGACCCAACTCCACAGCTTCGGCATGACGAAGCAGTACAAGCTGGCGGGGATCGACTGCTTCCTCCTCCAGCAGGACCTGCCGGCCATCGCGGAGGCCATGGAGGGCTTCATCCAGTTGAACCACTTCTCCCCCCACAACCCGGACAAGCACATGCAGGCCTTCTCCGAGCGGTTCAAGAAGCGGTGGGGTGTGGAGCCGAACATCGCCGCTGGCGCGTACGACGGCGTGATGTTCTGGGCCGAGGCGGTGAAGAAGGCGGGGACCCTGGACGCCGACAAGGTCTCCAAGGCATTGGAAGGGCTGTGTCTCGACAACACGCACATCGGGCGCCAGTGCATCCGGCCGGAAGACCATCAGGTCGTGATGGACATGAATCTCTACCGGGTGGAGAAGGGGAAGAACATCCCGATCGCCCGGCTCGCGGGGCAGGACACCATCGGTGAGCCGATGGTGGGAAAGGATCCCGTGGAAGGCTTCACCTGGGAGATCAAGAAGAAGTAGCGGCGCATGACCGAGGGGCGCTCCGTCCCTGGAGACGGGGCGCCCCTTTCCTGAGCCATCCTTGGACTATCTCGTCGGCATCCTGCTGCCGCAGATGCTCCACGGCCTCGTATTCGGGGCTGCTCTGGGTCTGCTCGCGCTCGGCCTCACGGTCATCTTCGGGCTCCTGGGCGTCATGAACATCGCCCACGGCGAGCTCTTCATGCTGGGCGCCTACGCCGGGATCGCCGTGATCGGCCTCACCCAGTCGTTCTGGGTCGCGATGATCCTGGCGCCGCTCGTGGTGGGGGTCATCGGCGCGCTGATGGAAGTCCTCACTCTCCGCCCGCTCTACCGGCGGGAGCCGCTGTACGGGCTGATCCTGACCTTTGGCCTCGCCCTCGCGTTTCGCGAGATCGTCCGGGAGATCTGGGGCGGGGACCAGCGGCGGATCCTGGATCCGATCGGGGGATCGGTCCCCCTCCTCGGGATGATCTACCCCCGGTATCGGCTGTTTCTCCTGGGCGCATCGCTCCTGCTCCTCGGCCTGATCTGGCTCTTCTTCACCAAGACGCGGGCGGGGATCATTGTCCGCGCCGCGGTCCAGGACGCCGAGATGCTGGACGGCCTCGGCGTCAACGTCCCGCGCGTCTTCACGCTCACGTTCGCAGGCTCCGCGGCGCTGGCGGCGATGGCCGGGCTCCTCCTGGCGCCGATCTTCACCGTCTATCCGACGATGGGCGTGGAGATGATCTTGCTGGCCTTCATCGTGGTGATCCTCGGCGGGATGGGGTCCATGGGCGGGTCCGTACTCGCGGCTCTGGTCATCGGCGAGGCGCAGAGCCTCTTCTCGCTCTGGCTGAACCCTCAGCGGGTGGCCATCGCCCTGTTCGCCATCATGATCTTCGTGCTGATCGTCCGCCCTCGCGGCTTCTTCGGACGTGAGGGCGTGCTGGAATGAACGGCCGCCGGCTCGGCTGGCGGCTCTGGGTGGTCTTTGGCGCGCTGGCGCTGCTCCCCGCCCTTCCGTTCATGACCGGCTACCGCCTGAACCTGGCGTTCGACGCCCTGCTGTTCGGGGTCATCGCCATGAGCCTGGACCTCTTGATGGGTTATACCGGCCTCGTGTCCTTCGGGCATGCGGCCTTCCTGGGGCTCGGGGCCTACTCCACGGCCGTCCTGCTGGAGCGCGGCGTGCGCTCGCTCTGGCTCTGCCTGCTCTTTGCCGTCGTCGTGGTCGGGCTGTACGCCTTGATCGTGAGCTATTTCGCCACCACCCGCCGGGGGATCTACTTTGCCCTGCTCACGCTCATCTTCGCGGAGGTCGTCTACACGTTCTTCCGGTACACGATGACGTTCGGGGGCTCGGACGGGATCCAGGGGCTGGAGCCGGCCCACCTCGTCCCGGCGGTGGCGGGCTCGGCCCTCAACACGGCCCTCGAGAACTACTACCTGGTGTTGGCCCTGCTGCTGGTCGCCTACGTGACCTGTCGCACGCTGGTCGACTCGCACTTCGGCAAGGTGCTGATCGCCATTCGGGAGAACGAGGATCGAGCCCGCTTTCTGGGCTACAACGTGCGGCGCTACAAGATGGCCGTCTGCATGATCTCCGCGGTCCTGACAGGCGTGGCGGGAGCCATCTATCCCATCCGGCTGGCCAACGCCACGCCGGACCTCCTGCTCTGGACGGTCTCCGGCGAGGCGATCGTCATGGTGATGATCGGCGGGATCGGCACCCTGGTGGGGCCGATCATCGGCGGCGTCTTCTTCGTCGTGCTCCAGGAAGAGGTCAGCACCTACGCGCCCAAGATCTACCAGGCCATCGGCTTGTCCGCCGACAAAGGGATCGGGCTCCACTTCCTCATCATCGGGGTGATCCTTGTCCTCATCGTGCTGTTCATGCCGAAGGGCCTGCTCGGAGCGCTCCGGATCACCCGGGTCCGCGGGTCGCGCCTGCCGGCGCCGGCTCCCGCGGGCGGGAGCGAGTGAGGCCTGTGAGCGAATCGATGGTGAGAGGTGCCATGCCGGGGGGACGTAGGGAAGGTCGGTGGCTGGTGGGGGGGTGTGGGGGCGGGTACCCGCCCGGCGGGTGGGCAGTGGCGCTCCCCCCCACGAGAACGATCTGAGGGCATGCCGGACAACGGGCAGCCGGTTCTCCAGGTTGAGCAGGTCTCGCGGCACTTCGGGGCGCTCGCGGCGCTCTCTCGCGTGGATCTCGAGGTCCGGCGTCGGGAGGTCTTCTCGGTGATCGGCCCGAACGGCGCCGGGAAGACCACGCTCTTCAACACCGTCTGCGGTCTCCAACCCGCCCGGACCGGGCGCGTGCGCCTCGACGGGAAGGACGTCACGCGCCTCGCGCCGCACAAGCGAGCGCGGCGCGGGTTGGCACGCACGTTCCAGCGCCTGGAGATCTTCGGATCGCTGAGCGTGCGCGAGAACGTGCTGGTCGCGGCGGAGATCCATCGCCGCTGGTCGGGCGGGCACGAGCAGCCCGAGGCCGTCGCCGACGAGATCCTCGACCGGCTGGCCCTGCGCGACATCGGCGGCGCCTTGGTCGACGTGCTCCCCCTCGGGATGGCGCGCGTGATCGAAGTGGCGCGGGCACTGGCGACGCGACCGCGGGTGCTCCTCCTCGACGAGCCGTCGTCGGGCCTCGACCCCGCCGAGACCGCCTGGCTCGGCCGGCTCCTCGTGGGTCTGGCCGCCGACGGGCTCGCGGTCGTGCTCGTGGAGCACGACGTCGGCCTCGTGATGCAGACGAGCGCCCAGATCTACGCGCTCGAGTTCGGGCGCATCATCGCCGGCGGCCCACCCGAAGAGGTCCGTCGGAACGAGGACGTGCAGGCGGCCTACCTCGGGAGCACCTTCGCCAACACCTCGGGAGGTGGCCCCGGTGGTGTGTGAGCACACCGACACGAACACGTCGACCGCGCCCGCGCTCGGGCTGCACGGCGTGCACGCCGCGTACGGGCCCATCGAGGTGCTGCACGGCGTCGACCTGACGATCGCCCCCGGCGCCGTCGTCGGATTGCTCGGACCGAACGGCGCGGGCAAGTCGACGACGATCCGAGTCGCAACCGGCCTCATGAAGCCCACCGCCGGCTGCGTTCACATCTCCGGCCGCCACGTCGACGGCACCAGACCCGCGGCGATCGCACGCGGCGGCGTCCGCGCGATCCCCGAGGCGCGGGGCGTGTTCCCGAACCTCACCGTCCGCGAGAACCTCCGTCTCGCCACGTACGCCGCTCCCCGCTCGGTCGACGTGGAGGAGCGCGCCGTGACCGAGTTCCCCTGGCTTCGCGATCGCCGCAACCAGCTCGCGGGAACGCTCTCGGGCGGCGAGCAACGCATGCTCGCGATGGCCCGCGTCATCACCACCGATCCGAAGGTCCTCCTGCTCGACGAGCTCTCGATGGGACTCGCGCCGGTGGTGCTCGAGCAGCTCTACGAGCACGTCGCCCACATGGCCGAGCGCGGGGTCGCGCTCGTCATCGTCGAGCAGTTCGCCCGGGCGGTCCTCGACATCGCCGATCATGTGGCGGTGATCGCCCAGGGCGTCGTGGTCGCTGCCGGACCACCGGCCGACGTCGTCAGCTCTCTGCCCGACGCCTACCTGGGCGCGGTCGTGTGACCCCAACCGAGAGGACCCCCAAATGCAACTGAGCGACATCGACCTCCTCGACCGGGACCGGTTCACGGAGGGCATTCCCCACGAGTGGTTCACGTTCCTCCGGCGCGAAGCACCGGTCTATCTCCACCCCGAGCCCGGCGGGCCCGGCTTCTGGGTGATCACCAAGCACGCCGACGTGGTCGCGGTCGGCCGCGACGGGTCGACGTTCTCGTCCGACCAGAAGCGCGGCGGCGTCGTCGGGCTCGAGGGCCCCACCGACGGCTCCAACATGGAGCTCGCCGGAAACCTCATGCTGACGATGGACGCCCCCGAGCACACCCGCTACCGGAAGCTGGTGAACCACGGGTTCACTCCCCGGCGGGTGGCGGCGCTCGAGCCCCACATCCACCAGCTCACCAACGAGATCCTCGACCAGGTGATCGAGGCGGGCGAGTGCGACTTCGTCGTCGACGTCGCCGCCGAGCTCCCGCTCCAGGTCATCGCCGAGATGCTGGGCGTGCCCCGCGAGGACCGTCACAAGATCTTCGAGTGGAGCAACCGGATGGTCGGCAGCGAAGACCCCGAGTACATCGTCCCCGACAGCGAGGTGCAGGAAGCTCAGGTCGAGATGTTCATGTACGCGAACGAGCTCGCCCAGCAGCGGCGGGCGAACCCTCGTGACGACATCGTCACCGCGCTCCTCGATGCCGAGGTCGATGGCGATCGCCTGTCGGAGATGGACTTCAACATGTTCTTCATGCTGCTGTCGGTGGCGGGCAACGAGACCACCCGCAACTCGATCGCGCACGGTATGCGCGCCTTCCTCGACAATCCCGACCAGTACCAGGCCCTCGTCGACGACCCTGGGCTGTCCACCCCGGCGACGGAGGAGATCGTGCGATGGGCATCGCCGGTCATGTACTTCCGGCGCAACGTCACCCGCGACACCGAGATCCGCGGCCAAGAGATCAAGGCCGGCGAGAAGGTCAGCATCTGGTACGTGTCGGCGAACCGTGACGAGGACGTCTTCGACGAGCCGTTCCGCTTCGACATCCGGCGCGATCCCAACGACCACATCGGCTTCGGTGGCGGCGGTCCCCATCACTGTCTCGGGGCCAACCTCGCCCGGATGGAGATCCGGGTGCTCTTCGAGGAGGTCGCCCGGCGTATGCCCAAGATCGAGCCCGCGGGCGAGCTCCAGCACCTGCGGTCGAACTTCATCGGCGGGATCAAGCACCTTCCGGTGCGGTTCACTCCCGGTGCACGCGAGACCACCTGATGGACTTCACGTTCGACGACGTCCAGCGCGACCTGCGCGACCTGGCGCGGAAGATCCTCGACGAGCGGGTCACGACCGAGCGGCTGAAGGAGCTCGAAGGCGCGGCCGAGCCATACGACCGCCGCGGTTGGGCGGATCTCGCCGACACCAACCTGCTCGGCGTCGCGCTGCCCGAGGACGTGGGCGGGAGCGGCTATGGCCTCATGGAGCTCTGCGTGCTTCTCGAGGAGATCGGGCGCCACGTCGCGCCCGTCCCGCTCCTCGCCACCGTCGGCACCGGCGCCCTCCCGATCGCCGAGCTCGGCTCGGCCGAGCAGCGGTCGCGCTTCCTGCCGGCGGTCGTCGAGGGCCGGTCGATCCTCACCGCCGCGATCCAGGAGCCGGGACACGCCGACCCGCTCGCCCCCACCACCGTCGCCCGGCGTGACGGCAGCGGATGGCGCCTCGACGGCGAGAAGCTCGGGGTCGCCTACGCGCCGCTGGCCGACGCGATCCTCGTGCCCGCGAGCACCGGCGACGGGAACGCGGCGGTGTTCGTCGTCACAGCCGACGTCGACGGCCTCGCGATCGAGGAGGCGACCGCCACGAACGGCGAGCCCCAGGGGCACCTGACATTGGCGGGCGTGCGCGTCGACGAGTCGGACGCGCTCGGCGACCCCCGGGCGCCGAACACCGACACGGTGGCGTGGATCCACGACCGGGCACTGGCCGGCCTGTGCGCGACCGCGGTCGGGGTGTTCGAGAAGGCGCTGCGGATCACGGCCGACTACATCAGCGAACGCAAACAGTTCGACCGGCCCATCGCGACATTCCAGGGCGCGACGCTGCGGGCGGCAGACGCCTATATCGACACCGAGGCCATCCGCGTCACCGCGTGGTCGGCGATCTGGCGCCTCGCCGCCGGGCGCGACGCCCGCGACCAGCTCGCCATCGCCAAGTTCTGGGTCGCCGACGGCGGGCAGCGGGTCGCGCACGCCTGCCAGCACCTGCACGGGGGCATCGGGGCGACGACCGACTACCCGATCCACCGGTACTTCACGTGGGCGAAGTGGCTCGAGCACACGCTCGGCGGTGCCCCCGACCATCTGTTGTACCTCGGCGACAGCGTCGCCGCGGGCCGAGCCTGAGGACACACATGTTCATCGACCTGACCGACGAGCAGCGTGCGCTCCGCAAGGAGATCGACGCCTACTTCGCCGGCCTCGTGACCCCCGAGCGCCGCGCCGCCATGGGCAACGGCGAGGGCTTCGGCGCCGGTTACCGCGAGGTCATCCGCCAGCTCGGCACCGACGACTGGCTCGGGGTCGGTTGGCCCCGGGAGTACGGCGGCCGCGGTTGGGGCCCGGTCGAGCAGCTCATCTTCGTCGACGCCGCCAGCCGCGCCGGCGTCGCACTTCCCGCGGTCACGCTCAACACGGTGGGCCCGACGCTGGCGGAGTACGGCACCGAGGAGCAGAAGCGGCGCTTCCTGCCCGCCATCCTCGCCGGCGACGTCCACTTCGCGATCGGCTACACCGAGCCCGAGGCCGGGACCGACCTGGCCTCCCTCAAGACCCGAGCGGTCCGAGACGGCGACGAGTACGTCGTGAACGGTCAGAAGATCTTCACGAGCGGTGGACACGACGCCGACTTCATCTGGCTCGCCGCCCGCACCGCGCCCGACGCCCCGAAGCACGAGGGGATCTCGATCCTCATCGTCGACACGACCGATCCGGGGTTCAGCTCGACGCCGTTCGGCATGATCGGACGCGGCCACAACAACGCCACGTACTACGACGACGTGCGCGTCCCCGTGTCGATGCGCGTGGGCCCCGAGCACGGCGGGTGGAAGATGATCACCACGCAGCTCAACTTCGAACGCGTGATGCTCGGGCCGTCGGCCGGGATCTTCAAGTCGCTCGCGGCGGTGACGGAGTGGGCGCGCTCGACCACCGCTGCCGACGGTCGCAAGGTCGTCGACCGGGAATGGGTCCGCATGAACCTCGCCCGCGTGCGGGCGAAGGTCGAAGCGGCAGAGCTCTTCAATTGGCGGGTGGCGTCCCGCCAGGAGCAGGGCGGGCTCAACCCTGCCGACGCGTCGGCGATGAAGGTGTTCGGTACCGAGCTTCGTATCGAGTCGCTCCGCTTGCTCATGGAGGTCGTCGGTGTCGCCGGCACGCTGAAGAAGGGCTCCGCCGGCGCCGTGCTGGCAGCCAACCTCGAGAGCGAGTACGCCGGCGCCACGATCGGCACGTTCGGCGGCGGCGTCAACGAGATCCAGCGCGAGATCATCGGCATGGCGGGCTTGCGCATGCCCCGGGTCCCGCGTTGAGCACGGCGCCTGTCCCCCCGCCCGAGCACACCCGAGTGCGGCGGGGCGGGTGGCGTCTCATGCGCGAGGTGGGCACCGCGCATCCCCGGTGGATCCTGCTCGGGGTCGGCGCTGCGCTCGGTTGGACCGTCGCCAAGATCACGATCCCGCTCCTCGCACTGGAAGCGGTCGAACGCGGCATCAATCCCTACGACGGTGGCACCCTGCTGCGCTGGGCGATCGCGATCGT
The DNA here is from genome assembly GCA_050743385.1 of Acidimicrobiia bacterium. Taxonomy (GTDB): domain Bacteria; phylum Actinomycetota; class Acidimicrobiia; order IMCC26256; family JACDBD01; genus JACDBD01. Next base: position 7,302 of record JBOGFJ010000131.1, on the reverse strand, counting down.
CGCCGTCACCATCGTCATCGGGCTGTTCACCTTCAGCCGGCGCTATAGCGCGTTCAAGATCTCCCTCTACGCCGAGGCCGAGCTTCGCCGCCGCCTCTTCGACCATCTTCAGCGACTTCATTTCGGCTACCACGACCGCGCCGAGATCGGCGAGCTCATGGCACGCGTCAGCACCGATGCCAAGCAGGTGCAGATGCTGCTGGTGTTCATTCCGATCGCCGGCGCCAACGTCGTGATGGTTCTGGGCGTCGCGGTGGTCCTGTTCATCCTCAACCCTGCACTGGCGGCGGTCTCCCTGGCCGCGCTCCCCCTCCTCGCGCTGGCTGCGATCCGGTTCTCACAGCGTCTCGGGCCGGTCACCACCGCCCTCCAGGAGCGACTCGCGGACGTCTCCCACGAGGTCGAGGAGAGCGTGTCGGGTATCCGGGTGATCAAGGCCTTCGGCGCCGAGGACCTCCAGCGCCGGCGGCTCGGTGGCGCCGCCGCGGGTGTGTACGACCAGGGCATGGGCCTCGCTCGCCTACGAGCGGCGTTCAACCCTTTGCTCGAGGTGCTGCCCATGGTCGGGCTCATCGCCGTGCTCTACGTCGGTGGTCGCCAGGTGATCGACGGCCATCTCACCGTCGCCGCGCTCATCGCCTTCAACTTCTACATCCTCCAACTCGTCTTCCCTCTCCGGATGACGTCGTTCATGGTGGCGCAGCTCTCGCGCGCCGCCGCCGCCGCCGCCCGCGTGTACGAGATCCTCGCCACCGCTCCCGAGATCGTCGAGCGCCCCGACGCCCTTCCCCTGCCCGAGGGGAACGGCGAGGTGCGCTTCGAAGGGGTCACGTTCGGCTACCGCCCCGGTACCACCGTGCTGGGCGACGTCGACCTCGTGATCCGACCCGGCGAGTCGGTCGCGCTCGTCGGCGCGACCGGCGCCGGCAAGTCGACGATCGCCCGACTCGTGCCCCGGTTCTACGACGTCGACGCCGGGCGCGTGCTCATCGACGGCGTCGACGTGCGCGACCTCCGCCTCAGCGACCTGCGCGACGCGGTAGGAATGGTGTTCGAGGACACCTTCCTGTTCACGGACACGGTGCGCTCGAACATCGCCTTCGCCGACGAGGATGCTCCTCCCGAGGCGGTCGAGCAGGCGGCGCGTCTCGCCGGCGGCCACGACTTCGTCTCGGACCTCCCCGACGGCTACGACACCCTGTTGGGCGAGCAGGGCTTCTCGCTCTCGGGCGGCCAGCGCCAGCGCGTGGCCATAGCCCGGGCGATCCTCGCCGACCCGCGCGTCCTCATCCTCGACGACGCGACGTCGTCGGTCGATCCGACGAAGGAGCACGAGATCCGCGATGCGCTCGCCGAGGTGATGCACGACCGCACCACGATCATCATCGCCCACCGCCCGGCGACGGTTGCACTGGCAGACCGCGTGATCCTCCTCGACGAGGGACGCGTCGTCGCCCAGGGCGCCCACGAAGAGCTCCTGCGGACATCGCGTCGCTACGGCCAGGTCCTCGCCCAGGTCGAGGCCGCCGTTCACCAGGTCGCGCCATGATGGGGTGTGCGGCGCCATGATGCGCCAGCACCGGGGTGTCGAGACCCCGCTTTCGGCCGACGAGAAGCGCCAGGTCGCCCGGCGCACGTACCGGATGCTGCATCGGCCGCTGCTCGCACTGGCGACATTGTTCGTCATCCTTCAGGCGACGGGGACGCTGGCCGGCCCCGCGGTGGTGCGCTACGGGATCGACCACGGAGTCGCGTCCAGAGACCTCGGCTCTCTCAATCGGGCGGCGCTCGTCTTCGTCGTGGCCGTCGCGTTCGTGTACGTGTTCGGCCGCCTCACCATCCTGACCATCGCCCGGATCGGCGAGGGCTTCCTGCGCGACCTCCGCGAGCGCGTCTTCGACCACCAGATGCGACTGTCCCACGAGTTCTACGACCGCACGCGTACGGGCGAGCTCGTCTCCCGGATGACCGCCGACGTCGACGCCCTCCAAGAGCTCGTGTCGCAGGGACTGTCGATGTTCGTCGTCAACGCGCTGGTCTTCTTCGGTGCGATCGCGGTGATGGTCACGATGAGCTGGCAGCTCGCCCTGGGAGTGCTCGTCGGCGTCCCGGTGCTCGCCAAGGCCTCGAGCTGGTTCCGGCGCGAGTCGAACAAGGCGTATCTCGCATTGCGGGACCGCGTCGGCGGCACCCTCACCTCGTTCCAGGAGGGGCTCTCGGGCGTGCGCGTGGTCCAGAGCTTCAACCAGGAGGACGCCTTCCGGCACAAGTTCCGCGAGACCAACGAGCGCCAGTTCCGCCAGCACCTGCGGGCCGAGACGATCACCGCCAGGTACACGATGACCATCGAGCTGGTCCAGGGCGGCGCGATTGCGATCATCCTCTTCTACGGGGGCTGGCTCACCGGCCGCGACATCGTGACCGTCGGGACGCTGGCGGCGTTCCTTCTCTATCTTCAGAGCCTGTTCGAGCCCATCCAGCAGATGAGCCAGCTCTTCAACACGCTCCAGGCGGCCGGCGCGGCCCTGCACAAGCTGTACGGCCTGCTCGACGAGCCCGTCGCCGTCGACGAGAAGCCGGGCGCGGTCGACTTGCCCGCTCATGGCGACTTCGAGGTCGACCACATCTCGTTCCGTTACGGCAAAGCGCTCGTCCTCGACGACGTCTCGCTCGACGTTCGTTCCGGCGAACGGGTCGCGCTCGTCGGGCCGACCGGCGCCGGGAAGTCGACGCTCGCCAAGCTCATGGTGCGGTTCTACGACCCCAGCGAGGGCGCGGTGCGCTACGGCGGCGTCGACCTGCGTGACGCGAGCCTTCGCTCTCTCCGCGAGCGCATCGTCGTCGTGCCCCAGGAGGGATTCCTCTTCGGAGGGACGATCCGCGACAATCTCCTCGTCGCGATGCCGTCGGCCCGCGACGCGGAGCTCCACCAGGCGATCGACGTCCTCGACCTCGAGCCTCGCTTCGCCGCCTTCCCCGACGGGCTCGACACCGAGGTACGCGAACGCGGTGCCAACCTCTCCGCGGGCGAGCGCCAGCTCGTCTCGCTGGTACGGGCGGCGTTGGCCGATCCCGAGGTGGTCGTCCTCGACGAAGCCACATCCAGTCTCGATCCCGGCACCGAGCTCCTCGTCGCCCACGCGCTCGAGCGGCTCATGGAGGGCAGGACGGTGGTCGTCATCGCCCACCGCTTGTCGACGGCGGCGCGCGCCGATCGGATCGCGGTCGTACAGGGAGGCCGGATCGTCGAGTCGGGCGGCCACGAGGAGCTGGTAGTCGCCGGCGGCGCGTACGCCGCGCTCCACGCCGCCTGGACCGGGCAACCGGCCGCGATCGCCGGATCGGACACGTGATGGACACGATCCCCGGCTCCAAGACTGCCGCGGCCAGCCAGTGGGGGAAGTACGGCCGCCGACCCGTGTGGATCCTGGCGCTCGTCGCCTTCATCGACTCGGTCGACCGCGGCATCCTCCCCGGTGTTCTCACCAAGGTGCAGGACGACCTCGGCTTCAGCGACTTCCAGGCCGGTGTGCTCGGGACCGCGTTCATCCTCGCCGGTTTCGTCGCCGTCCTCCCAGCCGGATACGTGGCCGACCGCTACCGCCGCACCCGCATCATCGCGGTCGTGTTGGCATCGTGGGGCGCGATCTCGGCGCTCAACGCGGCCGTCCGCAGCTTCGGTCAGTTCGTCGCGGTGCGGGCGATGCTCGGTGTGGGTGAGACCGTCGACAACCCGGCGTCGCAATCGCTGCTCGCCGACTACTACCCCGCAACCATGCGCGGTCGCGCCTACGCGATGCAGCGCGTCGCACCACTGCTCGGCGTCGCCGTCGGGACGGGCGTCGGCGGGGGCATCGGTGCGATCTTCGGGTGGCGGTGGGCGTTCCTCGTCGTCGGGGTACCCGGCTCGCTCCTCGCGCTGGCGGCGTGGCGGCTCCCGGAGCCGGGACGTGGTGAGCACGACGCCCTCGTCGAGCCCGACTCGCCGGTGCTGAGCACGACCCGACCCGAGCGCGAGGCGGCCGCGGTGGATGCGGTCGTCGAGGCCCCGACCTCCCGAGGGATGCGGGCCATGCTGCACGACACGCGCCTAGTCCTCGCGGTCCGCACCCTGCGCTCGCTGATCGTGGGCACCGCCATCGCCGCCGGCGCCCTCTCGGGACTCGGCTTCTGGGCACCGGCGTTCTACGAGCGTCACACCTCGTTGTCGTCGGGCCAGGCGTCGGGGATCGTCGCGGCGCTCATTCTCGTCGGCGCGATCCTCGGCACCATTCTCGGCGGCCGTCTCACCGACCGCCTCCGCGACCGCGTCGAAGGCGCACCCATGCTGATCGCGGGATGGTCGCAGCTCGCGGGCGCGGCCGTGCTGATGGTCGTCTACCTCGACGTGCCCTTGTTCGTGCGGCTGCCGATGTCGATCGTCGGCGTGATGCTGATCGTGCTGGGATTCCCCGCCCTCACCACGATGACCTCCGAAGTCGTCCCGGCGACGATCCGCGGGCTGGCGTTCTCGGTCACCAGCTTCCTGAGCGCCATCGCCTCCGCCATCTCCCCGCTGCTGATCGGCGGGATCGCCGACCAGTTCGAGCTCATGGTCGACGGTGAGGTGAAGGGCAACCTTGCGAACGCGTTCCTGATCGTCACGCCCCTCGTGTTCGTCGGGGCGATGGTCGTGCTGCGCGGTCGGGGTCACGTCGCCGCCGACACCCGGCGCGCCGCCGAGGTTGCGACGAAGATCTCTCGTCAGTACCAATAACGGTCGTCTCACCGGGAGGGAACATGACCGAATCGATGTCGCACCAGGAGGTCGCCGACCGGATCGCGATCGACGACCTGCTGACTCGCTACACGATCGCGGTCGACGACGGCGACTGGAACCTCTACCGCACGGTCTTCACGCCCGACGCGTTCATCGACTACACGTCGGCGGGCGGCATCAAGGGCGGCGTCGACGAGATCGCGGCGTGGCTCGCCAAGGCTCTCGCTCCCTTTCCCGTGCGCCAGCACCTCATCGCGAACAAGCTCGTGTCGATCGACGGCGACACCGCGACGGTGCGCGCCTACTTCTACAACCCGATGAGCATCACCCTGCCCGACGGGACCAGCCGGTCGACACCCGGCGGCGGCTACTACAACCACCGTCTCGTCCGGACCGCCGACGGGTGGCGTTCGCAGGAGCTCATCGAGGAGGAGGTCTGGCGGGAGGGCCTCCCAGAGAACCTCGAGATCCCGTCCTGACCGCGACCCGCTCAGGTGCGCGCGGCCGAGACGATCTTGCCTTCCTCATGGAGCCGATAGCCCGCCGACGACAGCCGGTTCAGCACGTGCTCGAGCTTGGGCTCGTAACCGTCGATCTCGTGGTACTCGAACGCGATGTTCTCGACCCGGTCGAGCACCGTATCGGGTGTGCTCGCGAAGATGTCGTACTCCCCGCCTTCGCAGTCGACCTTGAGCAGGTCGACCGAGTCGAGGTGATGGGTGTCGAAGAGCTCCGCCAACGAGACGCTCGGGATGACGCGCTGCTCGGCCTCCGGATACCAGTACGGGGACACGTGGACCTCGTCGCCATCGAGCTTCTCGACGTTGAGCACGATCTCGTCTGAGTCGCCGACGGCTTCTCTCACTGCGGTGATGCGGTCGCCGTAGCCGTTGAGCGCGACGTTGTGCTCGAGCATGGCGAAGTTCTCGTCTGTGGGCTCGTACGCCACCACGCGCCGGGCGCCGAGGTACTTCGTCGCGTACAGGGCGAAGTCGCCGATGTAGCCACCCACGTCGACGACGATCGGATCGGGCGGGAGCCTCAGATTCCGGGTGTACGGCTGCTCGAAGAAGATCTCGCGCACGATCTCGGCGTCCCAGAGGTTCTGACGTATTGCGACATTCAGGCCGTCGTGGGTGCGCAACACGACTCCCTCGTCGTCCTTCCGGTAGAGCGCCCGGGAGAAGTCGCCGGCGTTCTCGAACACCGTCGCCGCCTCGCGTCTCCCCAGCACCGAGCGCGCCCGCCCGTACGCGTACCGCGCGAGCGGCAGCTTCGTGAGCCGGCGCTTGATCGACACCGGCAGCGTGCGTTCGGGGGTCCAGAACTCGCGCGTCGCGTTGTCCACGCCGGGGAAGCTTCCACCAACCGGCATCCCCAAAACGGCGTTTCTGGTCGATTAGGGTTTTGTCATCGGGCCGTGCGCGCGCGCAGACTGGCTCGATCGGGTTCTACGAAGCACGGATCCTCCCCTATCTCGTCGACGTCGTCCTGAGCGGGCGCGAGTTCGCGCGCCTCCGGGCGCGTGTCACCGCCGATCTCGAGGGCGAGGTACTCGAGGTCGGCTTCGGGTCGGGCCGCAACGTCCCTCACTACCCGCGCGCGGTCACGCGCGTGCGGGCGGTCGATCCGGCGATCGTCGGGCGGAAGCTGGCCGCAAAGCGGGTCGCGGCGAGCCCGATCCCGGTGGAGTACGTCGGTCTCGACGGGCAGACCCTCCCGGTCGAGAGCGAGAGCATCGATCACGTGCTCACGACGTGGACGCTCTGCACCATCCCCGATGTCCGACGCGCGTTGCTCGAGATCCGCCGGGTGCTGCGCCCCGGAGGCGCACTGCACTTCCTCGAGCACGGGCGGTCCCCCGACCCGCGGGTCTCGCGCTGGCAGGATCGCATCACTCCGATCAACCGGCGCGTCGCCGGAGGCTGTCATCCCAACCGGCCGATCGACTCGCTCGTGGCCGACGCCGATCTCGAGGTCACGCGGCTCGACAACTACTCCGTGCGCGGTCCCAAGGCGTTGGGCTACATGTACGAGGGCGTGGCCCGGAAGGTCTGACGCATCCCTCCCGACCGGTGACAAAGGGCAAGCTGACGCCGGCAAGCCGCGGCTTCCGGAGTCCCGGAGTGGTTCGCAGTATCCGTATACGCCGTGACGCGGCCTCAGCCGGGATCGCGCAGCGCCCCGCGGGTCTCCGCCCACGTCTTTCCCGCCTCGACGTCCTGGTCGTGCGGGAGCCCGAGCAGCCGCTCCGAGATGACGTTGCGCAGCACCTCGCTCGTGCCGCCGCCGACGGTCAGGGCGGGGCTGAACAGGAATCCCCGGGCCCACTGCTCCCAGCTTTCGTCGGATGGGCCGTCTTCGGAAGGACCGTTCTCCAGCATGCCGCCCGCGCCCATGAGGTCGCGGCTGAGGTTGAACACCCGCTGGCCGTGCGGGTCGGCGAGCGCCTTGCGCAACGATGCATCGGGGCCCGGTCTCTTGTTCACCGCGGCCGAGATCATGCGCATGCGGTGGTAGCGCAGGATCTCGCCCTCGATGTA
>JBOGFJ010000130.1:0-3148 GCA_050743385.1 Acidimicrobiia bacterium | reverse complement strand
TCACCGTCTCGCGGGCGATGATGCGTCCGCCGATGGCCGCCTGGATCGGCACGTCGAAGAGCTGGCGCGGGATGAGCTCGCGCAGCTTGACCGTCATCCGCCGCCCGTACTCGAAGGCGCGGTCGCGGTGGACGACCGCCGAGAACGCGTCGACGGGCACGCCGTTCAGGAGCAGGTCGACCTTGGCGAGGTCGGAGCGCCGGTACCCGGCGGGCTCGTAGTCGAGGCTGGCGTAGCCGCGCGTCCGCGACTTCATCTGGTCGAAGAAGTCGAGCACCACCTCGGCCAGCGGGACCTCGTAGACGAGCTCGACCCGCTCCTCGGAGAGGTATTCCATCTTCTTCATCTCACCCCGCCGCGACTGCGCCAGTTCCATGAGCGTCCCCACGTAATCGGTCGGCGTGAGGAGCGTGATCGTGACGTAGGGCTCCTCGACCGACTCGACCGAGTTCGACGGCGGCATGGCCGACGGGTTGTCGACGATCTCGACGGCACCGTCGGTGAGGTTGGCGAGGTACTCGACGTTGGGCGCGGTGGCGACGAGCTCGAGGTCGTACTCGCGCTCGAGGCGTTCGCGCACGATCTCCATGTGCAGCAGACCGAGGAACCCGCACCGGAAGCCGAATCCGAGCGCGCCCGACGTCTCGGGCTCGTACGTGAAGGACGAGTCGTTGAGGCGCAGCTTCTCGAGCGCCTCCCGCAGGTCGGCGTACTCGTCGCCGACCACGGGATACAGGCCGCAGAACACCATCGGCTTCGGGTCGCGGTAGCCGGCGAGTGGCTCGCCGGGATCGCCCGCGGTCGTGACGGTCTCACCGACGCGGGCCTCGCCGACATCCTTGATGCCGGCGATGAGGTAGCCGACCTCGCCGGGCCCGAGCGCCGCGACCGCCGTGGGCGCCGGTGTGCGCACGCCGATCTCCTCGGCATCGTGCGTCGCCGCCGCTTGGAGGTAACGGAGGCGCGCGCCGGAGACGAGCGTGCCGTCGACGACCCGCACCGCGCTCACCACGCCCCGGTAGGGGTCGTAGTGGGAGTCGAAGATCAGGGCCTGGAGTGGAGCATCGGGGTCGCCGGTCGGCGCCGGGATCCGCTCCACCACCGCGTCGAGCAGCTCGGGGACGCCCACGCCGGTCTTGGCGGAGATGCGCAGCACCTCGGCCGCCGGCATGCCCAGCACCCGCTCGATCTCGCCCGCCACCCGGTCGGGCTCGGCGGCGGGCAGGTCGATCTTGTTGAGCACGGCCACGATCGCGAGGTCGTGCTCCATCGCGGCGTAGCAGTTGGCGAGGGTCTGGGCCTCGATGCCCTGCGAGGCGTCGACCAACAGCACCACGCCCTCACATGCGGCCAGGCTGCGGGAGACCTCGTAGCTGAAGTCGACGTGCCCGGGCGTGTCGATCAGATGGAGGGTGTGGTCCTTCCAGCGGAGGCGGACGTTCTGGGCCTTGATCGTGATGCCGCGCTCGCGCTCGAGGTCCATGGTGTCGAGGTACTGGGCCCGCATGTCGCGGGCGTCGACGGCATGGGTCAGCTCGAGGATGCGGTCGGCAAGGGTGCTCTTGCCGTGGTCGATGTGGGCGATGATCGCCAGCGCGCGTTGCCGGTCGAGCGGGAGCACCGCGCCATTGTGGTCGGCCCGACGATGGCCGAGTGCCTCCGGGGCGCTGCTAGCCTCGTCCCCTCGTGGCGAACATCAAGAGCCAGATCAAGCGCAACCGCCAGAACGAGAAGCGCCGGCAGCGGAACAAGACCGTCCGCTCCGAGATCAAGACGCGCACCAAGGCCGCCCAGGCCGCCACCGAGGCCGGCGAGACCGACGCCGACGACCTGACCCGCCGGGCCCAGAAGCGCCTCGGCAAGGCCGCGGCCAAGGGCACCATCCACCGCAACGCCGCCGCCCGCCGCACGTCCCGCCTGATGCGCCGGGCTCCCGGCACGGAGGGGTAGCCAGGGTCGTTGCCCTCGACCTGGCCCTTCTGTCAGGATGACCCGAATCCGGGTGGACGGCCAGAACGGGAGAGGCTCGATGAGGAAGATCCTGGGGCGCCGCGCGCGCCTGCTCGTGCTGGTCGGAGCGGTCGCCCTGGTCGCGGCCGGGTGCGTCGACTTCAGCGGCACCAAGGTGATCACCGGTGAAGGCACGCCCACCGGCGACTTCGTGGTGGAAATCCGGTGCGAGACCGACGCCGCGCCTGACCAGGTCGAGGAGCTCACCTTCCAGGGCGAGGAGACGGTCGAAAGTCAGGAGTTCAGCTTCTTCGGCGGCCTCGGTGAGGGCGAGTGCTTCATCACCGAGATCGAGCAGGCCGGTGCCACCACCGTCACCTACCAGTGCGGCGACATCGTCATCGAAGACGGCGAAGAGGAAGTCCCGCCCGCGCTCCTCCAGCAGGCCCCAATCGAGCCGAGCGGTCCCGGGGCGTCACTAGTCGGGGGTAACGCGCTCGGCACTGTCACTTGTACGGAAACGCCCGACGGCCTCGAGATCGACGTCGACCTCGCCTTCGATGCGGAAGCCACGGTGAACTTCACCGTGATCAACGACTTCGAGGCTCCGCCGCCGACGACCGCGGCCCCGACCACCACCCTGCCCGAGCCCGCCCCCGTCGAGGCGGTCGCGCCGGCACCGGTGCCCGCGCAGGTGGTCACCTTCACCGGCTAGCGCGGCCGGCTCCTCCTCGGGCGCGGGCCGAGAGCTGGGCGAGGCGCGCCACCAGCACCTCCAGCACCGCGTCCGCGGGGATGGCGCGCTCGCCCTTGAGGTCGAGGTCGGCCTGGGCGAGATGGTCGTAGGCCTGGCGGATGCCACCGACGCGCAACGCCCGCGCCTGCTCGAGCGCCTTGCGGACGGGATACTCCTTGATCCGCCCGCCGAGGGCCACCACCGCGTCGGCCGGGCCCCGCAGCTCGGGGTCGTCGAGGCGCAGGATGCGCCGGTAGTACGACACGAGCAGGCCCAGCACCTGGAGCGGGTGCATCGGCTTCGCCTGGCGCGGGCCGGTGGCGGTCGTCATCCGATGCAGGGTCGCGAGCGCACCGGGCACGTCGCCCGCCTCGATGGCGTTGGTGAGCTGGTAGCCGGGCACCGCTCCGGCCTCGCCCAGGTACGGCTCGACGTCGTCGACGTCGACGGTGGCTCCGGCGC
>JBOGFJ010000129.1:0-6928 GCA_050743385.1 Acidimicrobiia bacterium | reverse complement strand
GGGTCAGCCGACGGCACCACGTTCAGCACGCCCGGTGGCAGGTCGGTCTGCTCCGCCGCCAGCCGCCCGAGGAAGGTCGCGCTCCACGGGGTGTCCGGAGCGGGCTTCAGCACCACCGTGTTTCCCGCGGCCAACGCCGGGACGACCTTCGACAGGTTGAGCATGAACGGGAAGTTCCAAGGCGTGATCGCGCCGACCACGCCCACCGGCTCCCTGACCACCCGGCGGGCACTGCGCATCCCCATGAACTCGTGCACGGGAAGGTCGTGCTCCCACTCGTAGCGGTCGATGAGGTCGACGTCCCAGCGCATGTCGTCGATGCAGCTGTCCTGCTGGACCGCGTACGTGAGCATGATCGGGGTCCCCACCTCGGCCACGATCTGAGGGCGCAGGGCCTCCCGCTCCCGATCGAGGGCGTCGTGCAACTGCTGGAGGCACCGCTTGCGGAGCTCGCGGTCGGTCGACCAATCGGTCTCGTCGAAGGCGCGACGGGCGGCCTCGATCGCGCGGCCCATGTCTGCCGGCGTGGCGTCGGCGACTTGGCCGACGACCTCTTCGGTGGCCGGGTTGACGTTGTCGAACGTCGATTCGGCGTCGGTGAGCTTGCCGTCGATGAGCATGCGGTGCTCGGCGTGCATGGTTCGCCCCCAAACGTCGACGCGGCCTCGGTCCACGGGCCGGACGCCGGGAGCGTATCGCCAACCTGACGACGGCGTCAGGGGCGGCCGGCCGGCGTCAGCGCTAGGGAATGGTGATGATGTCGCCGATCTGCACGCTCGGCGTGGGCAGCAGCGTGATCCCGATCGGACCGACGTCGACTCGCGTCGACGAATCGGGTGCGTCGGGAGCCGGCGGCGCCGGAGCGGGAGGAGCCGAGTCGACCGGCGGCGGAGGCGGAGGCGCCGGCCCCGGAACCGGCGCAGGGACGGGACCAGACACCACACCCGGTGCCGGAGCGGGAGTGGGCGTTGCAACCGGAGCGGACACCGCGCCGGCGGCTCCGTCGGGAACCGGAGCTTCGCTCGGAGCCGCCGGGGCGGGCGCAGGTTGCGTCGCCGACGCGACACTGCTCGACATGTCGTTGCGGGCGGCTCCGCGGTTGGTCGGTCCCCCGATGCGGTCGCGAGCCTCGTCGGCGGCGGCGACGGGGGCACCGGAACCGCCGGGAACGCTCGACTGCGCTGCCAGCAACCCGCCGAGCACGATCACGCCGACAGCAGCGGTTGCCTTGGTCGCTGCGGCCGGCCGGGCGAACGCCCCGCTGATCCTCGTACCGACGCGCGCCACCGCCGCCGCCGGCGGGAAGACAGCCACCCACGCCAGCGCACCACCCGTCGACCAGTGCAACCGTCCGAGCGACACGCTCAGGAAGGCTCGAACGACGCGCGGATCGAAATGCGTCCCCGCGCAACGAGCGAGCTCGGTACGCGCGGCTCCGGCCGACATCGGCCGCTTGTACGAGCGCAGCGCGGTCATCGTCTCGAACGCATCGGTCACGCTCACGATCCGTCCGGCAAGGCTGATCCGCTCGCCCGAGAGGCCCTCGGGATACCCGGTGCCGTCGAAGCGCTCGTGGTGTTGCGCGACGGCATCGGCCCACTCCCCCAACCACGGGTGCAACGGCGCCGCGATGCGGGCTCCCTCGGCCGGATGGCGCCGCAGCACCGCCCACTCGGCGTCGTCGGGTTTCCCCGGCTTGTTGAGGATCTCGGCGGGCACGCTGAGCTTCCCGATGTCGTGCAGCAGGGCCGCCCATTGGAGCCGGTCGGCCTCGTCGTCGGTCAGGCGCAACTCCTCGGCCACCAGCTCGGTCAACGCGCGCACGCGCTCGGAGTGCCCGCGCGTCATGCGGTCGTGCGCGTGCAGCGCGGCGGCGAGGCTCAGGATCTGGCGGGCCCGCTCTCCTGCGTCGACATCGGTCGCCGCGCTCGGTCTCGTCGTCTGTGCGGCCCACGCCTGCAGACGCACCCGGCTCGTACCCCGGAGCGCCACTCGCAAGCGCGACGGCGCCCGATCGGGGAACAACAAGGTGAGACGCAGCAGCGCGGCGAGGGGCAGGAGCCGGCGGGCCACCGTGTCGAGCACCACGAGTGCGAGCAGCGCCACGCCGAGCACGACCATCCACCAACCGACCCGACCGGCACCTGTCGCCGACGGCATGACGGCGGCGAAACCGGCCGCGACACCGACCGCCGCCAAGACGGGCACCAGGAGCACGCCACCCCGGAGCAATCGGCTGAGCACGGGACGGCGCCGCCAGCGGCGTGCGCCCGCGTCGTCGAACGGCTGCTCGCGGGCGGCCCGCGGACGGTCCACCTCGGTACCCTCGGAACCACGCATTGTCGCCGATAATAGGACATTCTCCGCGGCGCCGGCGAGGCGGCCCCGTTACATTCGGCGCGTGCGGATCGCCGCGCTCGACCTCGGGACGAACTCGTTCCATCTGCTCGTGGCGGAGATCCGCGGCGACGGGGGCTTCGACCCCCTCGTACGCGAGAAGGAGATGCTGCGCCTCGGCGACACCGTCGTCCGCCACGGCACCATCCCCGCCATCGCGGCCGACCGGGCCGTGGCCACCGTCCGCCGTTTCCGGCTCCTGGCGGACGCCGCCGGGGCCGACGAGGTGGTGGCGTGCGCCACCAGTGCGATCAGGGTCGCCGCCAACGGCGACGAGCTCGTCGATCGCATCGAGTCGGAGACCGGCGTCGACGTGCGCGTGATCGACGGGCTCACCGAGGCGCAGCTCATCTTCCGGGCGATCCGCGCCAGCGTGTTGCTCGACCCGGCACCGGCGCTGTGCTTCGACCTCGGCGGCGGCAGTGTCGAGGTCATGGTCGGTGATGCCGCCGGGTTGCAATGGGCGGCGAGCGAGAACCTCGGAGTGGGTCGCCTGACCGCCGAGCTCGTCGACTCCGACCCGCTCTCGAAGGAGGATCGGCGCCGGTTGCGTGACCGTATCGAGCAGGCGCTCGGGCCCGTCGCCGTCGAGGTGGCTCGCTTCCGACCCAAGCTCGCGGTCGGCACGAGCGGCACGCTCGAGGACCTCGCGCACATGGTCGCCGCCCGGCGCCGCGAAGACGTGCCCGCATCGCTCAACCAGCTCACGATCACGCGCGACGAGTTCATGCCCCTGCACAAGCTGATCATCTCGTCGAAGGCATCGGAGCGCCGCCGCCTCGAGGGTCTCGAGGCGCGCCGCGTCGACCTCATCCCTGCCGGATCCATGTTCCTCGCGACGGTCATGGACGTGTTCGACTTCGACGAGCTCACCGTCAGCGAATGGGCGTTGCGCGAAGGCATCCTGCTCGACGCAATCGGTCACCACGATCCCGCCGACTGGGCCGACGACCCTCGGGCGATCCGGCGGGCGTCGGTACAGGGTGTCGCCCGCCGCTACGACATCGATGTCGATCACTCGCGCCAGGTCGCCCGACTCGCGCTCTCGTTCTTCGATCAGACCACCGAGCTGCACGGCCTCGGCGCCGACGACCGCGAGCTGCTCGAGTACGCCGCCCTCCTCCACAACATCGGTCAGCACGTCGCCAGCGAAGGCCACCACAAGCACGCCGCGTATCTCATCCGCCACGGCCAGCTACGCGGTTTCGACCCGACCGAGGTCAACCTCCTCGCCGGCATCGCACGGTGGCATCGCAAGGGCGACCCGCGTCCGACCGACGAGACGGGTCCGCTCGGACGCGACGACGAGGGTCGGCTGCGCAAGCTCACCGCGATCCTGCGGGTCGCCGACGGCCTCGACCGGAGCCACCACGACATCGTCGAGGACGTGCACGTCCACGTGGGAAGGTCGCTGGTTCGCGTCTACCTCGACGTCGGCGGCAACGTCGAGCTCGAGCAGTGGGCGGCGCGGCGGCGGCGCAGCCTCTTCGAGAAGGTGTTCGACCGCGAGTTGGAGGTGACGACGCATCCCGCCGGCCGCCGGCGCGGTGCGGTCAGCCCGGCAGGCCCGCCACGGTCTGGTGGATGATCCGCGCCGTCGTCTCCACGACGTCGTCGCGGCTCGCCCCCAGCGCCTCGAGATCGGTGTGGAACGCGGCCATCCGCTCGAGCATCGCCACGAGCGCGGCGGCAGCCGCGATCGGCGACAGCTCCGAGCCCACGTCGCCTCGCTCCTGCGCCTCCGCGACCTTGTTGGCGACGCCCTCCGTCAGCGGCCGCAGCGATCGGTTGCGCACTTCCCGGAACCGCCGATCGCCCTCCTGGGCGGCGAGGTTCCGGGTGCGCAGCACCGCGCGGTGCTCGTCCCAGAAACGCAGGAACGCGTCGACCATCTCGTGGGCGGTGCGCAGCCCCGCCTCTCCCTGCCAAGGGCGCGCCAGCAGCTCGCCCACGGGCGCGAGGTCCTCGCCGACCTCTTCGGAGAGCGCGAGCACGGCGTCCTCGACGTCGCGGAAGTACTGGTAGAAGGTCGCCGGCGACGAGCCGACTTCGCGCGCGATGTCGACGACCCGGAGGTCGCGCACGCCGTGGCTCTCGAGCAGACCAGCGGTGGCGTCGAGGAGGCGCCGGCGGGTCGCGGCCCCCCGCCTCCCGAGCGCCCGCCCGTCGAGCGCGACGCTGTCGTTCACGGGGCGCAGACTACGCGGCGACCTGACGGGTCGTCAGACTCAGGTGTCAGCGGGGCGGCCCAGCGCGCCGTCTGCGCGCAGCGATGCGATGCGGTCGGCGTCGTAGCCGAGCACGTCGGCCAGCACCTCGTCGGTGTGCTCGCCCACCTTGGGCGCTCGGGCCGGTTCGGGAAGGTCCTCGCCGAGGACGCGCACGGGCAACGGGATCTCGTCGGCGCCGAGGCGCGATGCCGGATACCACGGGAAGCGGTCGCGGAACTGGGGGTCGTCGGCGATGGAGCGCGACGTGTTGACCGGCGCGAGCGGCGTGTTGACCTCGTTCCCGAACGCGATCCACTCGTCCGTGGTCTTGGTCGTGAAGATCTCGCGCAGCTCGCGCTGGAGCTCGCGGTTGTTGCGGGCGTGGTCGGCGAAGCGGCTGCCGGGCCAGCGCTCGAACAGGTCGAGGCGCCCGACGCCCTCGCAGAAGTTGCGCCAGAACTCCTGCTCCGAAGCCATGAACAGCACATGCCCGTCGGCCGATTCGTACATCTGGTAGCGGACGCCCAAGCGCATGCCGGCGGTGCCGGGCGCCCGCCGCTCGTAGTTGTCGCTGGCGTTGCCGGTCACCTCCGACTCGGGGCGCTCGTACGCCCTCCACGTCTCGATGCGGTACCAGTCCATGTAGGCGGCCGCGTCCGACTGCGCGACCTCCATTTGGCAGCCCGCGCCCGTGTCGCGGGCGCGCACGACTCCGGCGAGGAGCGCGAACGCGCCGAGCAGCGGGCCGGCGTGGATGCCGACGGACGGGTGCTCGGGCATGTAGCAGAAGCCTTCGTCGTCGTAAGCGGGCCGAACGAGCCCCGCCCACGTGTCGAACGCGATGCCGTGCGCCGGGAGATCGCGGTAGGGACCGGTCATCCCGTAGCCCGAAATCGTGCAGAACACGATCTTCGGGTTCACCGCGCGCAGGCGCTCGTACCCGAGGCCGCGGCGCTCGAGCGCACCCGGGCGCATCGCCTCCACCACCGCGTCGGCGCCGCGTACGAGATCGAGGTACACCTCGATCGCGGCCGCGTCACGAAGGTCGAGGGTGACGCTGCGCTTGCCCCGGTGCACGTGCAGGTGCATGAGCGACTCACCCTCGACGATCGGCCACGTCATCTGGCGGATGTAGTCGCCCTGGGGCGGCTCGATCTTGATCACGTCGGCGCCGAGGTCGGCGAGGAACGTGCCCAGCTCCCCCGGGCCGAGCAGCGAGCTCTCCAGTATCCGCACGCCCGCGAGCGGGCCCGAGCGCGTCGCCGCGGTCACAGCGAGTCCCCCCGTGACAGCGGGGCCGTGGGATGCGGCGTCATGAGCTCCTCCCGCCACCGGGTCAGGAACTCGCGGGCTCGCCCCCGCCAGCGGGGGATGCGTTCATCGGTGCCGTCGTCGGTCGCGCGCCCGAGCGCCTCGTGGCCCGCGGGGTCGGTAGCCCAGATGGTCAGCACCTCCGTGTCGGTGAGCAGCGCCTCGTAGAGCCCGACGAGAGTGTGGCCGTAGTCGCCGGCAACCGGTTGCCAGTCCTCTCGCGCCGCCGCGAGATAGTCGAGCGCGGCACCCGGCCGGACCTGCGACAGCTCGTGCACGAACACCGACCCGGTGGTGCCGGCGGCGCGGAGCTCGGCAAGCGACGGGCATCCGGGCGCCGCCCCCAGGAGCCGGTCGAACCCACCCGAGCGCGTCTGCAGCGCCTCACGCCACCATTCGTTGAGCGCGGCGTTCTGCGTGCGGCGGAGGTTCGTGCTCTCCATGAGACGGCGCCAGCCGGTCCAACCGTCGACGCACTCCCAGAGGTTGACCACCTGGGGCCACCGCCCGGTCGAGCCCATCGTGTACCAGGTGCCGACGAGCGCGAGACCGCGGTCGGCCGCGGCGTCGGCGTCGAAGGCGACGGTGTGCTCCATGTAACGCATCGCGCCCTCACCCACGATGTCGACGTACTCGTGCAGGTAGAGGTTCCGCGTGGCCATGAGCGCCGGGGACTGTACCGGACGTCCCGCCGAGAGCGGACGCAGGCGCGCGACGATGAGCGCGTGGAGACGGTTCGCGCCTTGTTGGGCCGGTGCCTGCGCGCCGCCGGCGTCACGCGCGTGTTCGGCGAGCGCGTCCCTGGGCTTCCGGCCTTCGCGTCCCCCGAGCCGTCGACGACGATCTTGCTCGCCGACTGCGACGGCCGTCTCGGCCCCGGCCCGGGCTGTGCCCTCATGCCCGACGGCACGCTGCGGATCTCGTCGCGGCCGGGAGCGAAGGCCGTGCCGGTGACGATCGCGGCCGTCGACGACCTGCCGGCCGCAGTGGCCGCGGCGGCGGCGCCGGCG
>JBOGFJ010000128.1:0-14370 GCA_050743385.1 Acidimicrobiia bacterium | reverse complement strand
ACGCGGCCGCGCTCGCCGCCGCCGACATGCTCGCTCTGGGAAGGGGCGCTGAGGTCGCGACAGTGGCTGCGCGCGAGACCGCCTCCGCCAACGGCGGAAACCTGGTGAGCTGCGAGTGCGCGGGCCGCGACGCGTTCGTGGTGGTCGAGGTGCCGGCGAGCGGCATCCTCGCTCCACCTGCCACGGGCCGGGCTCGAGCGGAGGTGCGCCTGGAGTGATCTCGCTCTCCGCCGCGCCGACCTCGACCACCACCTGATCGGGGCGGCAACCTCGACCCGGTCAGTGGCTCTGGAGCACGCCGTCGTCGCGGACGTCGTCGAACAGCGCCTGGGCGCCCGCGCCCAGGCTGAGATTGGAGCCGGAGCCCCCGCCGGTCGGCGTCACGACGTTGCGGATGGCGGCGGGGTTGAGCGAGAACGCGAGGCGGGCGAACCGGTAGAACTCGGCGAAGTTCACGCCTTGGAGCTCGGCGTGCCGGGCGAGGATGCCGAGCAGGCCGAGCGCCCGCGTCGCGGATGTCCCCTGTGCCTGCAGGGTGGCGAGGGCGGAGACGATGAGCAGGCCCTGGTTCTCGCTGCGGCCGATGTCGCCGTTGGGGAGCGAGTGCCGGTCGCGGCTGAAGCGCAGCGCCTCGTCACCCGTCAGATGTCGGGGGCCGGGCTCGAAGTCGGAGCCGGCATCGGGGTCGTGCATCGGCACCGGGATATTGATGTCGATGCCGCCCATCTCGTCGATCATCGCGATGAAGCCGTCGAAGTCGGTCGTCACCGCGTAGGGGATCTCCACCCCGACGAGCTGTGAGACCGTCTGGGTCGTCAGCTGGAGTCCCCCGAGCTGCATGGCCGCGTTGATCTTGTCGGTTCCCGAGCCCGGAATCGGCACGGCCAGGTCGCGCGGGAAGCCGAGAATGGTCGCGCTCCCGAGGGCGGGGTTCACGCCGATGAGGTGGATCGAATCGCCGCGCTGCCCGCCCGGACCGCTGGGCCGGAAGTCGTTGCCGACGACGAGGAAGAACACCGGCTGCTGCGGAGTCGACGTGTAGCTCGCTGCCCCCGTGACCTGTTCGACGCGGAGCCACGTCTCGCCGCTCAGGGGATCGGGGCGGCCGACTGTGAGCCAGCCTGCGGTGATCAAGCCGGCGAAGAGGATCCCGCAGAGCGGGGGGCCGAGCAGGGTCCAGAGGAGCGCGCGTTTGCGACTCACGTCGCCGCCGCCGTCGTGGTCGTCGCCTGGATGCCCGGCCCATCGCGCGCCACGATCACGTCGTAGCCGGTGATCTTCCACGCGTCGGGCTCCGGCACCATCGTCAGCTCGGCGGTGCGGTTCACGGTGACCGTGCCCTCGTCGGTTTCGAGCTTCGCCTCGTAGACGAGGCTGGCGGTGGCGATGACGAACGTGCCCGTGCCGTCGGAGAGGGCGGTGATGGTCACCGGCTGCGCCGTGGGCTGGAAGGATTTCGTGACTTCGGGAAGGCCCTCGTCGAACAGCAGCGACCGGTCCGGGCCCTCGAGGCGTGTCGCGGCCGCGGCGTCGAAGATCGCAGCGATGTCGGCGGCGGGCTTGCCTTCGCGGATCGGCTCGATCAGCGCACCCTCGACGTAGCGGCCGAGGGTCGCGATGACCGCGTTCTGGATCTCGGGCGGGAGCGTCGCCGGCGGTCCCGCGTTGATCGGGAACACGCCGCCGACGGTGAGCTCGAGATCACCGATCGCGACCTCTTGCACTCGCTTCGCCTCGCTCCCGCTGCCGCCCTCGTCGCGAAGGAAGAGGAACAGCGCCGCTCCGACGAGCGCGAGCACCGCGATCACGGTGACGATCTGGAGCGGACGTGAGCGCCGGCTGCGCGCCGCCCGCCGTTGGGCGCGAGTCTCGGCCACGGCCGCCGAGGATATGCGGCGCACGCCGACAGGACGCGGCAACCGGAGCGGCGGAGGAGCGGAGGCTGCTCGCCCGCGACCGAGCGACGGCGGCGCAGGTATCCTGCGCCGCAGCGAGGGAGCGAGGAGCATCGTGCGGAGGAGCGACCCGAAGGGCGGCGCCGGCCACCTCTTTGGAGGACGGCCCGGCGCCGAGCGCCGGAGCCGATAGAGATGGCGTTTCGCAAAGTTGTCGAGCAGCTCACCAAGCCCGTGGAGGAGCTCGACCGGGAGAAGCTGCGGGCCTACTGCGCCAAGCTCGGCGTGACGCCGATCAGTGAAGTCACTCCCCGCACCCCCGTGCGCGTGGCCGGCGAGGTGCACGCCGTGCGAATCGTCCCTCGTGCCGGTGCGCCCGCGGTCGAGGTCACGGTCACCGACGGCGACGATTCGGTCACCGCCGTGTTCCTCGGGCGACGCAAGATCGCAGGAGTATCGCCCGGGCGTCGCGTCCTCCTCGACGGCGTGGTGGCCCTCGACGGAAGGCGCCTGCTCGTCTACAACCCCCGGTACGAGCTGCTCACTTAGCCGCCCGTGAGGATGCCGCGCACCTCCTCCTCGGAGTCGGGTGTCACCATTGCCAGCACCTCGTCACCCGCCTCGAACACGGTGTCGCCGCGAGGCATGACGACGTGCTCACCCCGCACCACCGCGACCACGGTGGCGTCGCGCGGCATGTCGATCTCCTTGAGCGACCGATCGATCGCCGGCGAGTCTTCCGCGAGGGTCACCTCGACCAGGCGGGCCTGACCGCCCTCGAATTGGAGAATCCGCACGAGGCGCCCCACCGTCACCGCCTCCTCGACGAGCGCGGTGATGAGGTGCGGCGTCGAGACCGACAGGTCGACGCCCCAGTTCTCGTTGAACATCCACTCGTTCTTCGGATGGTTGACCCGGGCGATCACGCGGGGCACGGCGAACTCCTGCTTCGCCAGCAACGAGATCACGAGGTTGTCCTCGTCGTCGCCGGTCGCCGCCACCACGACGTCGCAGCGCTCGAGCCCCGCCTCCCGCAGCGACGAGACCTCGCAACCGTCGGCGACCACCCATTCGACACCCTCGTCGGCGATCGCGCGCTCGACCACGGCCGGGTTCTGCTCGATGAGCTGCACCTCGTGGCCGGCGCCGCGCAGGTCGTTGGCGATGAACAGCCCCACATTGCCGGCGCCGGCGATCGCCACCCGCATCAGGGCTGCGGTCCCTGCTCGATGCGCTCGCGTAGGGCGTCGAGCCGGCCGGCGTCGGCAATGAAGAACAGGATGTCACCCTCCTGGCCCACCAGGTCCGGGGTGACGACCGCGGCGCTGCCGAACCGGGTGATCGCGGTGAGCCAGTAGCAACCGGGCTCGTTGAGCGGCGCCACCTTCTTCCCCGCCCACGCCGCCGGCAGCGCGTGCTCGACCAGGCACACCTTGGCGCTGGGATCCAGCCAGTCGTGGGGTTGGTCGCCGGGCAACAGCCGGCGCATGACCTGGTCGGTCGTCCACGACACCGTGGCAACCGTCGGGATTCCAAGGCGCTGGTAGATGATCGCTCGGCGGGGGTCGTAGATCCGGGCGGCGACCCGGTCGATGCCGAACGTCTCCCGGGCGATGCGGGCGGCGAGGATGTTCGAGTTGTCGCCGTTGGTGACGGCGGCGACCGCGCCGGCGCGGTCGATGCCCGCTTCGCTGAGCGTGTCGCGATCGAAGCCGAAGCCCACGACGCGCTGGCCCGCGAAGCCCGATGGGAGCCGCCGGAACGCGGTCGCGTCCTTGTCGATCACCGCGACGGTGTGCCCCGACTTCTCGAGTGTGCCGGCGAGCTCGCTTCCCACCCGACCGCATCCGACGACGACGATGTGCACACCACCCTCCCGTGGTCCCGTGGGATGCTACCGATCCATGGTGAGGCGACGGAGCCGAGCGACGTGGCGATCCTGAAGCGCCTGCTGGTCGGTCGGCCGCTCTCGAGCGCCGAACAGGAACACCAGCGCATCCCGAAGGTCATCGGACTGGCGGTGTTCTCGTCCGACGCCATCTCCTCGACGGCGTACGCGACCGAGGAGATCCTGTTCGTGACCGCGCTGGGCGCATCGAGTCTCGCGCTCGGCCTCGACGTGCTCGTGCCGATCGCGATCGCGGTCGCGGTCCTGCTCGCGATCGTGGTCACGTCGTACCGGCGCACGATCTACGCCTATCCAGGCGGTGGCGGCTCCTATGTCGTGAGCCGAGAGAACCTCGGCACGAACGTGTCGCTGGTCGCCGGCGCCTCGATCCTGGTCGACTACATCCTCACCGTGGCGGTCTCGATCTCCGCCGGGGTTGCCGCCATCGTCTCGATACCCGCCTTCGAGGGTCTCCGCGACCAGCGGGTGTTGCTGTGCATCGGCGCGATCGCGCTCATCACGATCACCAACCTTCGCGGAATCAAGGAGTCGGGCCGGATCTTCGCGCTGCCCACATACCTCTACATCGTCACCCTCGCGGGGCTCGTGCTCTACGGGCTCGGTCGCAGTTTCTTCCCCGACGTGTTCGGGAGCGTCGGGCAGGTGCCCTTCGACGCCGAGCAGTTCGAGGGCGTCCGCGAAGCGGGTGGCACGCTCGGCCTCTTCCTCCTCCTCAAGGGCTTCTCCTCGGGTGCGGTCGCCCTCACGGGGATCGAAGCCATCGCGGACGGTGTGCCGGCGTTCCGAAGACCGGAGTCGCGGAACGCGTCGCGCACCTTGATCTGGATGGCGATCATCCTCGGCAGCCTCTTCTTCGGAACCGCGACCCTGGCGCACCGTTTACATCCGTATCCCAGCGAAGACCAGACCGTGCTGGCGCAACTCGGGCAGGTCGTGTTCGGGGACGGACCGGTCTTCGTGCTGCTCCAGGTCGCGACGGCGGTCATTCTCGTGCTCGCGGCGAACACCGCGTATGCCGATTTCCCGCGGCTGTCGTCGATCATCGCGCGCGACGGCTTCCTTCCTCGCCAGCTCGCCAACCGCGGTGACCGGCTGGTCTTCTCGAACGGAATCGTCTTCCTCGCGGTGGCGGCCGCGGGGCTCATCGTCGCCTTCGGCGGCATCACGAACGCCCTGATCCCGCTGTACGCCGTGGGGGTGTTCACGTCATTCACGCTCAGCCAACTCGGGATGGTCCGGTACCAGCGCCGGGAGCGAACGCCGGGCTGGAAGGTCGGCGTCGCGGTGAGTGGGCTCGGGGCGGCGGTCACGTTCGCCGTGCTCTTGATCGTCGCGGTGACGAAGTTCACCAGCGGGGCGTGGATCCCTTTGATCGTCATCCCTGCGATCGTCGTGCTCTTCAAGGCGATCGGGCGGCACTATGCGACGGTGCGCGAAGGGCTTCGGGTGCCGGCGGACTTCCGGCCTCGACGAATGAACCACACGGTCGTCGTCCTGGTGGGGTCTGTTCACCGGGGAGTCCTCGAAGCTCTCGCCTACGCGCGGTCGCTCGCCCCGAACCATCTGTTAGCCGTGACGGTCGTGTCCGACGAGGAGGAGCAGGAACACATCGAAAGTGTTTGGAACGAACGCAATATCGATGTTCCGCTCGAGATCGTGTACGACCCGTACCGGGAGTTGACGCGCCCGATCCTGCGTTACATCGACGAGATCGAGGGGCGCTGGGACAACGACATCATCACCGTGCTGATTCCCGAGTTCGTGGTGAAGCACTGGTGGAGCCATCTGTTGCACAACCAGAGCGCCCTGATCCTGAAGGGCCGACTGCTCTTCCGGAAGGGCACGGTCGTGACGTCGGTTCCTTACCATCTGGAGTAAGCGCGGCCGTCGGCCCTACGAATTGCGCGCCCGTTCTACGTGCTCCTACCGTTCCCAGGCTTGGGGGCATGGGGGGCACCGGTGAGTAGGGAGTCAAAGCGGCAATGACCAGCATCTTCGCAGCCGAAGGCGGCTATCAGGACTTCGTGCTGCACGGTGGTGAGTGGTTCTGGCTGCTTTTCTCCGCCGGCACCGCCCTCCTGGCGATCGCGGTGGGATTCCTGCTCGCGCGCGGTGTGCTGGCAGCTGACCAGGGCACGCCCACGATGATCGGAATCGCCAAGTCGATTCAAGACGGCGCCATGGCCTACCTGCGCCGCCAGTTCCGGACGATCCTCGTGATCCTGGTGCCGGTGGCGGTCATCGTCTTCGTGACCTCGACCGACGTCGTCAAGCCCGACGGCACGGACGCGCTGTCGTTCGTGGAGTCGGGCGGATACCGCACGCTCGCCTTCCTTGCCGGCTGCCTGATGTCGGGACTGACGGGATTCATCGGCATGAGCCTGGCGGTGCGCGGCAACGTGCGCACCGCGGCCGCCGCCCGCAACGGGTCGTTGCCCGCCGCCCTCAGGGTTGCGTTCCGCACCGGCGGCATCGCCGGCATGTACACGGTCGGTCTCGGCCTCCTCGGCGCGACCGTCATCATCATGATCTTCCAGAACACCTCGTCGGCCATCCTCATCGGCTTCGGGTTCGGGGGCTCACTCCTTGCGCTGTTCATGAGGGTCGGTGGCGGCATCTTCACGAAGGCGGCCGACGTCGGCGCCGACCTCGTGGGGAAGGTCGAGCAGGGGATCCCCGAGGACGACCCCCGCAACCCCGCGACGATCGCCGACAACGTGGGCGACAACGTGGGTGACTGCGCGGGTATGGCCGCCGACCTGTTCGAGAGCTATGAGGTGACGCTGGTCGCCTCGATCATCCTCGGAGTCGCCGCCTTCGAGTCGATCGGGGCGAACCCGGCCCTCGGCCTGATCTTCCCCGTGATCGCGCGCGCGATCGGTGTGCTCGCGTCCATCGTGGGTGTGTACGCGGTGCGCGCCACCGACCGCGACAAGAGCGCTATGGCGCCGATCAACCGCGGGTTCCTCACCGCCGGCATCCTCACCGTCATCGGCACGTTCCTGGTGGCGATCTTCTACGTCGGCAACGACCACGCCAACGCGGGCTGGAAGGTGTTCGGTGCGGTGGTTGCCGGTCTCGTGCTCGCCCAGGTCGTCAGCCGGCTGACCGAGTACTTCACCTCGACCGAGACCAAGCCGGTGCGCGAGATCGCGGTCGCGACCCGCACTGGTCCGGCAACCACCATCCTCTCCGGGATCAGCTCGGGATTGGAGAGCTCGGTTTGGGCCATCGTTGCGATCGCGGTCGCAATCGGTTCCGGCGTCGCGCTCGGTGACGGCAACATCCAGTTCTCGCTCTATCTGGTCGCGCTGACCGGTATGGGGATGCTCGCGACGACCGGCGTGGTCGTCTCGGAGGACACGTTCGGGCCCGTGGCCGACAACGCCGCCGGGATCGCCGAGATGTCGGGCGAGTTCGAGGGCGAGCCCGAGCGCATCATGGTGAGCCTCGACGCGGTCGGCAACACGACCAAGGCGGCCACGAAAGGGTTCGCGATCGGATCGGCGGTGATCGCGGCGGTGGCGCTGTTTGCCTCCTACATCGAGATCATCGGCGACGAGTTCGATCTTCCCGCCGGCGCCCGGCTGTTCAACGATCCCTTGACGCAGATCAACGTCGCCGATCCCAAGACGTTCATCGGACTGCTCATCGGCGGGTCGGTCGCCTTCCTCTTCAGCGGCCTGGCGATCCGCGCCGTCGGCCGCACCGCCGAGACGGTGGTGCAGGAGGTCCGCAACCAGTTCGCCGACGGCAAGATCATGGCGGGCACCAAGGAGCCCGACCACGCGCCGGTCATCGACATCTGCACTGCCGCGTCCCTCCGCGAGCTGGCCACGCCCGCGCTGCTGGCGGTGCTCACGCCGGTGATCATCGGGTTCGGCGTCAACTATCTCGCGCTGGGGGCGTTCCTCGCCGCGGTCATCCTCACCGGGCAGCTCATGGCGGTGTTCCTCAGCAACTCGGGTGGTGCGTGGGACAACGCCAAGAAGTACATCGAAGACGGGCACGAAGGCGGCAAGGGGTCCGAAGCCCACAAGGCGGCCGTCATCGGCGACACCGTCGGTGACCCGTTCAAGGACACCGCCGGGCCGGCGCTCAACCCGCTGATCAAGGTGATGAACCTGGTCTCGCTGCTGATCCTTCCGGCGATCATCAGCCTGCGGAACGACGACGGCGCCCGCTACGCCATCGCGGCGGCCGCCCTGGTGGTGCTGCTCGCGGCGATCGCCTTCTCGAAGCGCTCGACGAGCGCGGTGTCGAAGGCCGACGAAGCGCAGCCGGCCGTCGAGGAAGAGGCGTTCTCGCACCAGTAGCGCGGCCCACCACCCGTTTCTGTGACCTGAGGCGACCGTTCGGGTCGCTTCCGGTCACAAAGAGGTTCGGTCAGTCCTCGAGGGCCCGCTCGAGCTCCTCGACTTCGGCTTCCGGATCGATGGGGGCCTCCGCCTTGGCCTTGCGGCGGTGACGGAGCATCTCGATCGCGGGTGGGAGCACCGACAGCAGGATGATGACGCCGATGATCGGCAGGAGGTACTTGTCGATGTCGGGGACCGTGTCGCCGAGCACGTAGCCCGCGGTCGTGACGCCCACGGCCCAGAACAGCCCGCCGATGACGTTGAACACGACGAAGCTGCGGTACTGCATCGAACCGACGCCGGCGAGGATCGGGGCGAAGGTGCGGACGATCGGCACGAAGCGAGCAATCACGATCGTCTTCTTGCCGTGGCGCTCGAAGAACTCGTTGGCGCGATGCACGTACTGCTGCTTGAAGATGCGCGAGTCGGGGCGCCGGAACAGTGCCGGACCGGCCTTCTGCCCGAACATGTATCCCACCTGGTCGCCCGCGACGGCGGCGATGAAGCACCCGATTAGCAGCACCGGGAGGCTGAGGCCGAACTTTCCTTGTGATGCGAGCAGACCGGCAGTGAACAGCAGCGAGTCGCCGGGCAGGAAGAAGCCGATGAGCAAGCCGGATTCGGCGAAGATGATGACGAACAAGCCGATCGTGCCGAAAGTCTCGATCAGCTTCTCCGGGCTCATGGCCGGGCAGGATAGACGGGGGGCGGTGGTTGTAGTCGAAGCACCCTTTGCTACGGTCCACCGCGCCGCGTGGCACGCGACCTACCGTCGCGCGCCACGTGCGTCAGTCGCAGGAGTAAGCGCAGGAGTAAGTAGGAACACCTCGTGCCCAAGCCACTCGTCATCGTCGAATCACCGGCAAAGGCCAAGACGATCGCCGACTATCTCGGCGCGGACTACGTCGTGGAGTCGAGCGTCGGTCACATTCGTGGGCTTCCCGAAAACGCAAGTCAGGTTCCGAAGAGGTACAAGGGCACCGACGCCGGCCGGCTCGGTGTCGACGTGGAGAACGGCTTCAAGCCGATCTACGTCGTGCCGTCGTCGAAGAAGCACGTCGTCAAGGATCTGAAGTCGGCGCTGAAGAACGCGAGCGAGCTGTACCTCGCCACCGACGAAGACCGTGAGGGCGAGGCGATCGCGTGGCACGTGTGCGATGAGCTCAAGCCCGCTGTGCCGGTGACGCGGCTCGTGTTCCACGAGATCACCCGTACCGCGATCGAAGAGGCGCTGGAGCACGGGCGCGATCTCGACATGAAGCTGGTCGAGGCCCAGGAGGGCCGGCGGGTGCTCGACCGGCTCGTCGGCTACGAGCTCTCGCCGGTGCTGTGGAAGAAGGTCATGCCGAAGCTGTCGGCCGGACGGGTGCAGAGCGTGGCCACCCGCCTGATCGTCGAGCGGGAGCGGGCCCGCATGGCGTTCCGGAGCGGCGGCTGGTGGGATCTGGAAGGGAGCTTCGCCGTTGCTACGAACGACGGTGCCGAGGGGACCTTCCCGGCCAAGCTCACCACGCTCGACGGCAAGCGCCTCCCCACCGGCAAGGACTTCGATCCCGCCACGGGGCAACCCGCCGCGCCCGACGAAGTCGTGCTGCTCGGAGAAGAGGACGCCAACGCGCTCGCGGGGCGCCTCGGCGATGCCGACTACCGCATCACGTCGGTCGAGACCAGCCCGTGGCGCCAGCAACCTCACGCGCCGTTCATCACGTCGACCCTCCAGCAGGAGGCAGGGCGCAAGCTGCGCTTCAGTGCCGCCCGAGCGATGCAGGTTGCCCAGCGGCTCTACGAGCGTGGGTTCATCACCTACATGCGCACCGACTCCACCGCGCTCTCGGCACAGGCCGTCGCGGCCGCGCGGGGACGGATCCGCGAGCTCTACGGCAACGACTACCTGCCCGACCGGGAGCGCAGCTACCAGCGCAAGGTGAAGAACGCACAGGAGGCACACGAGGCCATCCGTCCGGCCGGCGACGACATGCGTACCGCGGAGCAGGTGCGCGCCGAGCTCGACAACGACGAGGTGCGGCTCTACGAGCTCATCTGGATGCGCACGATCGCGTGCCAGATGGCTGACGCCCGCGGGCAGAAGGTCGCGCTGCGCATGGCCGCGACGTCGAGCGGAGGAGAGGAAGCGGTGTTCGCGGCGTCGGGTCGGACCATCGAGTTCCCGGGCTTCCTCCGCGCCTACGTCGAAGGCGCCGACGACCCCGACGCCGAGCTCGAAGACCGCGAGTCGCCGGTGCCGCCGGTCCAAGAGGGTGACACCGCGCGCTGCGAGAGCCTCGCGCCGTCGGGTCACACGACCCAGCCGCCGGCGCGCTTCACCGAGGCGAGCCTCGTGAAGGAGATGGAGGAAGACGGCATCGGCCGGCCGTCGACGTATGCGTCCGTGATCCAGACGATCCAAGACCGCGGCTACGTGTGGAAGAAGGGCAGCGCGCTGGTGCCGTCGTGGACCGCCTTCGCGGTCGTGCAGCTCCTCGAACGTCACTTCGACTACCTCGTCGACTACAAGTTCACGGCCCGGATGGAAGAAGACCTCGACGTCATAGCCAACAACGAGGCGGAGTCGGAGAAGTGGCTCGCCGACTTCTACTTCGGGAACGGCCAGACCGGCCTCAAGGGGCTGGTCGACGACGGCAATCTCGACCAGATCGACAAGGAGTCGGTCAACACCGTGCCGCTCTTCGAAGACCGGCAGGGTCGCCCGATCGTCGTACGGGTGTGGCCCAACGGCGCGTCGGTGCAACGTGGCGACGACAAGGCGCCGATCGCACCCGACATCGCTCCCGACGACCTGACCGTCGAATTGGTCGAGGAGCTGCTGGAGCGGGCGAGCGCGGGGCCGAGGGTGCTCGGCACCGACCCGAACGGCGAGAAGGTGCTGGTACTGAACGGCCGCTTCGGTCCGTTCGTGCAACTCGGTGAGATCGAAGACGGCTCCAAGGAGAAGCCGCCGCGGGCGTCGCTGTTCGAGACCATGACGCCGGAATCGGTCACGCTCGACGAGGCGCTCCAGCTGTTGTCGTTGCCGCGCGTCGTCGGCGCCGACGCCGAGGGCAACGAGATCACGGCCCAGAACGGGCGCTACGGCCCGTATCTCAAGAAGGGCTCCGACAGCCGTAGCCTCGAGCGCGAGGAGCAGCTGTTCACCGTGACGGTCGAGGAGGCCGAGGCGCTCTTCGCCCAGCCCAAGCGCCGGCGCGGCAGCCGCCAGAAGCCACCCATCGCCGAGTTGGGCGCCCACCCCGAGACGGGCGCGCCCGTCCGCGTGCTCGACGGTCGCTACGGGCCCTACGCCACCGACGGCACCGTCAACGCGACCATCCCCCGCGGCACGGATCCGAAGTCGGTCACCCTCGACGAGGCCGTCGCCCTCCTCCGGGAGCGAGCGGCACGAGGGCCGGCGAAGAAGCGAGCGCCGCGCAAGAAGAAGGGCGCCGCCAAGCGAAAGACGTCGGCCAAGCGGAAGACGTCGGCCAAGCGGAAGACGTCGGCGAAGAAGGCCCCCGCCAAGAAGCGGACTGCCGCCAAGCAGAAGGCGAAGGCCTCGGAAACCCCGACGACGGAGGGTCCGGTCGCGAACCCATAGGCTGGCGCCCTCGTGAGCGACCAAGCGCCGTTCATCCCGCCCACCGACGAAGAGGAGGCGATTCCTCCCGAACCGTGGCGGGTCTTCGGTACCGGCTCCTTCTTCCGTCTGTGGCTGTCGCAGGTGTTCTCGAGCCTGGGCGACTGGATCGGCCTGCTCGCGATCCTCGCCATCGCCAACACCGTCTCGAAGAGCAACGCCGCCGCGTTGAGTCTCGTGATGGTCGCCCGCATGCTGCCGGGTTTCCTGCTCGCGCCCCTCGTCGGCGCGCTCGTCGACCGCCTCGACCGCAAGCGCGTCATGGTCTTCAGCGACCTCGGCCGGGCGGTGCTGCTCGCGCTCGTTCCCTTCGTCGACAACCTCGTCGGGCTCGTGGTCGCCTCGTTCGTCCTCGAGCTGCTCGCGCTGTTCCGGGGCCCGGCGACCGCGGCGACCGTTCCGCACCTCGTACCGCCCGAGAACCTGGCCGGTGCCAACTCGCTCTCGCTCGTCGCCGCGTTCGGGACCTTCCCGCTCGGTGCGCTGGTGTTCGCGGGGCTGGCAGGCCTGGCGGAGTGGCTGGGCGGCTTCGACGCGCTCGACTTCCTCGACCTCAACCGGGAGTCGATCGCGCTCTACTTCGACAGCGCGGCGTTCGTCGCGTCGGCCGTGATCACGCTGAGCATCGCCATTCCGAAGAACCACCTGCGCTCGACTGCCCGGATCAAGGTCACGCAGACCGTGCGCGACGTCAAGGAG
Organism: Acidimicrobiia bacterium; assembly: GCA_050743385.1. Taxonomy (GTDB): domain Bacteria; phylum Actinomycetota; class Acidimicrobiia; order IMCC26256; family JACDBD01; genus JACDBD01. The sequence goes on along the minus strand of JBOGFJ010000128.1, from coordinate 1,878 downwards.
GGCCTCCAGTTCATCGCCGGTAACGAGCTCGTGCGCGGCGTGATCTACGGGCTCGCCGGCGGCCTGCTCGGGGGCGGCATGATGATCCCGCTCGGGCCCGTGTTCTCGACCGCCGTCCTCGACGAGGGAACCTCGGGTTTCGGCCTGCTGATGTTCGCCCTCGGCCTCGGGGCCGCCATCGGCGTGATCTCGCTGGTGCTGCTCCAGAAGCGGGCGCCGATGGAAACGGTGTTCTGGCTGGCCGTGGTGGGGACGGGCGCGGGCATCGTGGTGGCGGCGACATTCTCGGCGTTGGTGGCGGCGATGTTCGTCACCGTGTTCGTCGGCGCAGCCGCAGGCACGGGCTACGTGTCGGGATTCACGCTGCTCCAGCGCTACTCGCACGACGAGGTGCGGGGCCGCACGTTCGCCGCGCTGTACACACTGATCCGGGTGTGCCTGCTGTTCTCGCTCACGGTGACGCCGCTGCTGGCCAGCGCGTTCGACGAGCTCTCGAGGGCGGTGCTCAGCGACAGGGCGATCGAGGTCGGCGGGCAGGCGATCGGGCTTCCCGGGGTACGGCTGGCGTTGTGGCTCGGCGGCGCGATCGCGGTCGTCGCCGGTCTGCTGGCGCGGCGTGAGATGGCGCGGGCGCACGGAAGGGAGTCCGTGTGACCGGCGGACGTTTCGTGGTGCTCGAGGGCGGCGAGGCCTGTGGCAAGACAACCCAGGCGCGGCTGCTCGTCACGCGGCTTCGCGAGGACGGACGCGACGTCGTCGCCACCTTCGAGCCGGGCAACACCGAGGTCGGCGCGCAGATCCGCGCCTTGCTGCTCGACGGGCCCGAGCGCATCGAGCCCGCGACCGAGGTCCTCCTGCTGGCGGCCGACCGTGCCCAGCACGTGAAGGAGGTCGTGCGCCCGGCACTTGCGCGGGGCGCGGTTGTGGTCAGCGACCGGTACGTGCCGTCTTCGCTCGCCTACCAGGGGGTCGGCCGCGGCTTGGGAGTGGAGCGTGTCGAGGAGATCAACCGGTGGGCGACGGGCGGGCTCGATCCCGACCTCGTCGTCGTGCTCGACCTTCCCGACGATGCCGCCGCACTTCGCGAAGTTGGATCTCCCGATCGACTCGAGCGCGAGAGCATCGAGTTCCATGCACGGGTTCGGGGCGCGTACCGCGCCCTCGCCGTCGAGCGCGACTGGGTCGTCGTAGATGCGAGCCGTTCGATCGAGGAAGTCGCCGACAGCGTGTGGGCCGCGGTGACGAAGTCGTAGCATCGCCGTCATGTGGGAGCGGGTGGCAGGCCAGGAGCGCGCGGTGACGCTGCTCCAGCACGCGGCGGAGCGGCCGGTGCACTCCTATCTGCTCGCGGGGCCGCGCGGCTCGGGTGTCGAGGAGGCCGCCCGCTGCTTTGCGGCCGCGCTGATCGCTCCTGACACAGACGAGCGCGCCTGGGATCTCACCCTGCGCGGCCGGCACCCGGACGTGGTGGAGGTCGATCCGCCCGAGAGCATCCTGCGGGTCGAGACCGCGAAGATCATCGTCGAGGAGGCCCACCGCAGCCCGATCGAGGGCGATCGCAAGGTCATCGTGCTCTTCGACGCCGAACGTCTCAACGAGGCCGCGGCCAACAAGCTCCTCAAGACCATCGAGGAGCCGCCACCGACCACCCACGTCGTGCTGCTCACCTCCGCGCCCGACGAGCTGTTGGCGACGATCCGATCGCGCTGCCAGCGAATCGACTTCGGGACGCTCGGCGAGGAGACCGTTCGGGCGACGTTGGTGGAGTCGGGGATCGAACCGGCGCACGCTGCAGCCGTCGCCCGCCTCGCGGGGGGCCGCCTCGATCGCGCTCGCGCGCTCGCCGGCCGTCTCGGCGCGCTGCGGTCCGCGTTCGCC
>JBOGFJ010000127.1:0-7288 GCA_050743385.1 Acidimicrobiia bacterium | reverse complement strand
GCTCGTGGCCGGCGTCGGGCTCGTCCACCTCGCTCGGGGCCGCCCCGCGCTCGATTCGGGCGCCGACCTGCGCGAAGCGGGCGGTGTGCTCGGCGCCGCCGTGGCGAACCCGCTCGCGGCCGGCGCCGGCGCGGTCGGAGCCGTCATCATCCTGAGCGCCCTGGCGCTGCTCGGGGCATTGCTCGCGCCCGGGTTGCCGATGCGTCGGGTCGTGGCCGCCATCGGTCGCGCGGCCCGCTGGGCCACCACGCATTTCGTCGGGCTCTTCCAGCTGGGCGCACACGGGGAGATGCAGTCGGACGACGATGCCACGTCCGCCGACGGCATCGCCGGGGAGGCGCCGTCGCCCGCGCTCTACGACTACGCCGCCGATCCCGAGATGGAGCGCGAACCCGAGCCGGTCGTCGAGCCGGGGCCCGAGCCCGAGGCGACGCCGGCGTTTCCGATGCCGCTCCCGACGCCTGCGGGCGCGCAGATGGAGATCGATCTCGGTCCCGGTCACCGCCCCGGCTCGTGGAAGCTGCCGCCGGCCAACACGCTCAAGCGCGGGAACGACCGCCAGATCGACCGGCGTGTCGTCGAGGAAGGCGGCCGGGTGCTCGAGGCGACGCTGCGCGAATTCGGCGTCGACGCCCACCTCATCGGCCTGACGGTCGGCCCGACGGTCACCCGCTACGAGCTCGAGCTGGCTCCCGGTGTGAAGGTCAACCGCGTCACCGGGTTGAGTCACGACATCGCCTATGCGATGGCGTCACCCGACGTGCGCATCCTCGCCCCGATCCCGGGTCGCAGTGCCATCGGGGTCGAGGTGCCCAACCGCCAGCGGCAGCTCGTCACCCTGGGAGACGTGCTCGCGACGACGGAAGCCAAGCAGGCGACCCACCCACTCGCCGCCGGGCTCGGCCGCGACATCGCGGGCAACTCGGTGATGCTCAACCTCACCGAGATGCCCCACCTCTTGATCGCGGGCGCCACCGGTGCGGGCAAGTCGAGCTGCATCAACACGATCGTCACGTCGGTCCTCATGCGGGCCACGCCCGACGAGGTGCGGCTCATCCTCGTCGACCCGAAGCGGGTGGAGCTCGGCGCGTACAACGACCTGCCGCACCTGCTCACCCAGGTGGTCACCAACCCGAAGAAGGCGGCCAACGCGCTCGACTGGGCCGTCCGCGAGATGGACATGCGCTACGAGCTGCTGGCCGAGGTCGGCGTGCGCGACGTGACCGGTTACAACGCCGCCTTCGACCGGGGCGACCTGGCGACCAAGGACGATCCCGACCCCACGACGGGGAAGGGCTACGAGCGTCTGCCGTACATCCTCGTGGTCGTCGACGAGCTCAACGACCTCATGATGGTGGCGGCACGCGACGTGGAGGCGAGCATCTGTCGGATCGCCCAGATGGCGCGCGCCGTCGGCATCCACCTCGTGATCGCGACGCAGCGCCCGTCGGTGGACGTGATCACCGGCGTCATCAAGGCGAACGTGCCCAGCCGGCTCGCGTTCTCGGTGAGCAGCCTCGCCGACTCCCGTGTCATCCTCGACCAGGCGGGTGCGGAGAAGCTCATCGGTCAGGGCGACATGCTGCTCGTGTCGGCGACGTCGAGCCGGCCTCAGCGCATCCAGGGGTCATGGGTCGACGAGGAGTGCGTGCGCAAGGTCGTCGGGCACTGGCGGCGTCAGAGCGCCGAGCCGAACTACGTCGAGGGCGTGGCCGGCGACGACACGGCCGGTGGCGGGCGGGGGGGCGACGTCGACGAGGACGACGAGCTGCTCAACCAGGCGATGGAGCTGGTCGTGCGCAGCGGCCTCGGTTCCACGAGCATGCTCCAGCGCAAGCTGCGGGTCGGCTTCGCCCGCGCCGGGCGCCTCATGGACCTGCTCGAGCGTCGGGGCATCGTCGGGCCGTCGGAGGGGTCGAAGGCGCGCGCCGTGCTGATGACGGTCGAGGAGCTCGAGGACCTCACCGACCGCGTCTAGCTGTGGTGACCAGCGCGCGTGGGGCGCCCCCGGAGGGACGCCCCACTGCGCTCCACGTCACGCGGCCAACGTCGTTGGCGGCCGCGGGGGGGAACCTGATCAGGCCGCCTTGTGCAGCGGCGGGTGCTCGCCCAGCGTCTCGTCGCCGGTCGCGCGGTTGTGGGTCAGGTATCCGAAGACGGCTCTCCACGCCACGGTCAGGCCGGCCACCATGAATCCGGTGACCCACACGCCGAGCGTCTCGTCGCGGACTTCGATGCCGAACCCGCCGAACAGCGAGTAGTCGAGTGCGACCACTACGCCGACGGCGGCGATGAAGGTGAGCAGGGAACGCCACGCCGTCAACGGGGGGACGTAGTCGGAAAGGAAATCGACCAGCTTCACCGCGCCCAGAGCGAGCAGGGCAACGATCGCGAAGTCGTACATTTCGCCACCTCCTGGGTGACTCCGGAGGGCTCTTCGCCCTCCGTCAGGTGTGACTCGCGCGCGACGGCGGAGGTGACACGCGACCCGTCGATTTCGCTCAGCTCTCGTCGGCCTCGAGCCGGGTGCGCAGCTCTTCGAGGAGCGCGCCCGCGGCCGCGAGGTGCTCTTCGATGCGTGTCATGTACGCGAGCGGCGACGTGTCGGGCACTTCGTCGTCGACGTCGATCTCGTTCACGACCGCGTCGGCGAACTCGGCCTGCGCCTCCGGTACGACCAGCGTGCCGACGGCTTCGGCGCCGGGTCCGGACCACTCGACCAGGACGCTGATGCCGGCAGTCTCGAGACGGCGGCGCAAGATCTGGGCGGCGAGCCGGGGCCATTCGCCGAGCTCGACGAGATCACCGGCCGCGAGCGCGCCGTCGTCGGCGATGCGCGGCCGTTCGGCCACGAGCGCGACCCGGCAGTCGCTGCAGCTCGTCGAGCCGGCGACGTACTCGGCCCCGCAGGAGGGGCACCAGACCGTGGTACTGCTCATGGGCTCGGCCAGTGTACGGACGCTCACCGGTAGGATTCGGGGCGTGGCCCGGGGAGCGAACGGGGACGGGCCCGCGCCTCGAAGCTTCCATGTCGAGACGCTGGGCTGCCCGAAGAACACCGTCGATTCCGACAAGGTCGTCGCGTCCCTGCTGGCCGACGGCCTGGTTCCCGCGCCCGCAGTCGAAACCGCCGACGTCGTGGTGGTCAACACGTGTGCGTTCGTCGAGGCCGCACGCGAGGAGTCGGTCGACACCGCCCTCGCCCTCGCCGACGCCCGCAAGCCCGGAGCGCAGCTGGTGGTGACGGGGTGCATGGCCGAGCGCTACGGCGACGAGCTGGCGGCGGCGCTCCCCGAGGCCGACGCCGTCGTCGGGTTCGCGGGGGAAGGCACCATCGCCGACGTCGCCCTCGTGCGGCCGCCGACCGGCGTGCGCGACCTGCTCGAGCTGCCCCGCCCCGTGCCGTCGGCGCCGTGGGCGTACCTGAAGACGGCGGAGGGATGTGACCGCGCGTGCGCCTTCTGCGCCATCCCCTCGTTCCGAGGCAAGCAGCGCTCGCGCCCGGCGGACGCGATCGAGAGGGAGGCGCGGGCACTCATCGCCGGTGGCGTGACCGAGCTCGTCCTCGTCGCCCAAGACCTCGCCTGGTACGGCCGCGATGTCGGTGAGCCCGGTGCGCTCGCGCCGTTGCTGCGCCGTCTCGACGCCCTCGCGGTCGACGGCCTCCGCCGGGTGCGGCTGCTCTACCTCTACCCGAGCGAGGTGCGCGACCCGCTCGTCGCCACCATGCTCGAGCTCCCGACCGTCGTCCCCTATTTCGACCTGTCGCTCCAGCACGCCGACCGGGGCCTGCTCGCCCGCATGCGGCGGTGGGGGAGCGGCGAGCGGTTTCTCTCGATCCTCGAGCGCATCCGCGCCGACGCGCCCGACGCCGCCTTCCGGTCGTCGTTCATCGTCGGCTTCCCGGGGGAGACCGAAGATCATCACGAGGCGCTGCTCGCCTTCCTTGCCGCCGCCGACCTCGACTGGGCCGGGTTCTTCCCGTTCTCGCGCGAGGAGGGCACCGCGGCCGCGGCGATGGACGGTGAGGTGTCGGCGGCACTGATCGAGGAGCGCCTCCGCGAGTGCTCCGAGGTGCAGGAACCGATCACGCTCTCCCGTCGCGACGCGCTGGTGCGCGCCCGCGCCGACCTCGAGGTGCTCGTCGACGGCCCGGACGACGACGGCGACGGCGTCACCGGGCGCACGCACCGGGAGGCGCCCGAGATCGACGGGGTGGTGCGCGTGCGGGCGATGTCGGCGGAGCCGGGCAGCATCGTGCGCGCCCGTACCGTCGCCGCCGCCGGCCTCGATCTGGTCGCGGTCGTCGCGTCATGAGCGCGAACGCGTCTCCCGCCCCGATCCCGCCGAAGAAACCTCCGGTCGCGCCGGCACCTCCACCGGCCGCGCCCTCGGTGCCTGCGGCCGTGCGGGTGTTCCGCTTCGGCGAGAGCGCACTCGCGACCCCGGCCAACGCGATCACGCTCGCCCGGCTCCTGCTGGCCGTCCCCACCCTCGTGCTCATCGAGGGCGAGGGCGCGTCGTGGCTCACGCTCACGCTCTGGGTCGTGCTCTCGGTCACCGACGGCGTCGACGGATGGGTGGCGCGCCGCGACGGAACCACCCGTTCGGGCGCGTTCCTCGACCCGCTCGCCGACAAGTTCCTCGCCGTCGGCGGGTTCGTCGCCCTGGCTGCCAGAAACTCGATCTCGTTCCTGCCGGTGCTGCTCATCGCCGGCCGGGAGGTGGCGGTCTCGGCGTACCGGACCGCCGCCGGGCGGCGCGGCGTCTCGCTGCCTGCCCGCCAGCTCGGCAAGTGGAAGACGGTCGTCCAGCTCGTCGCCGTCGGCATCGTGATCCTGCCGCCGACGCGCGACTGGGAGTGGCTGCACAACACCGCCGTGTGGCTCGCGGTCGCGTTCACCCTGCTCTCGGCGCTCGACATCTTCCTCCGCGGCTGGAAAGAGACGCAGGGGACCGCATGAGGTGCGACGTCCTCGCGGTCGGCACCGAGCTCCTCCTCGGCCAGATCGTCGACACGAACAGCTCCTGGATCGGTGAGCAGCTCGCGGAGTCGGGGATCGACACGTTCGAGCACCGCAAGGTCGGCGACAACCTCGGCCGGATCGTCGACGCATTGCGGGAGCTGGTTGATCGGGCCGACGCGGTCGTGGTGTGCGGTGGCCTGGGGCCGACGCCCGACGACCTGACCCGGGAGGCGATCGCCGAGGTGATGGGCGTGGAGCTGGAGCGTCGCGACGACCTCGTCGAGTGGGTCGCGGCGCTGTTCGGGTCGCGGGGGCGGGACATGCCGGCGAACAACCTCCGCCAGTGCGACGTGCCGGTGGGCGCCGAGCCGATTCCCAACTCGATCGGCACCGCTCCCGGCATCCGCGCTCCGATCGGCGACAAGGTCGTGTACGCCGTGCCCGGTGTGCCGTACGAGATGCGGCTGATGATGAGCGAGCAGGTGCTCCCCGACCTGCTGCGGCGGTCGGGCGAGCAGGGCGCGATCGTCTCGCGCACGCTCAAGACGTGGGGAACCTCCGAGTCGGGTCTCGCCGAGATGATCGCCGAGCGGGTCGACGCCCAGACGAACCCCACGATCGCCTTCTTGGCCCGTGGGATCGAGGGCCTGTCGGTGCGCCTCACGGCGAAGGCGGCCACGGTCGAGGAAGCGCGCGCACTGATCGAGCCCGAGGAGCGGGCGTTGCGCGCGGCGCTGGGCGACCTCGTGTTCGCGGTCGACGACGAGACCATGGAATCGGTCGTGCTCGACCAACTGCGCAAGCGCGGTCTCACCCTGGGTGTGGCCGAGTCGATCACGGGCGGTCTCGTCGCGGCGCGCATCGTCAACACGCCGGGATCGAGCGACGTGTTCCGCGGCGGCGTGGTCGCGTACATGACCGACGTCAAGCGCTCGGTGCTCAGGGTCACGGCCGATAGTGTCGTGAGCGATGAGTGCGCGCGCGAGATGGCCGCGGCCGCGCGCCGCGTGACTGACGCCGACGTGGGTATCGGTGTCACCGGCGTCGCCGGTCCGGCGGAGCAGGACGGCCAGCCCGCGGGCACGGTGTTCTTCGGCCTGGCGGTGGGGGAGCACGCCCCCGAGGCCGTCGGCACCCGCCTGCCAGGCCAGCGCGACATGGTGCGTCAGTTCGCGACCATCTCGCTGCTGAACCTGCTCCGGCTGCGACTCGACGCGCTGGAGTAGGCGCAGGCGATGGCGCGCGCGTTCGTGGCCGTGGTTCCGCCCCCGCCGGTGCTCGACGCCGTCGCCGGCGCCCTCGGCGACCCGGAGGTTCCCGGCGCGCGGTTCATGCGCCCCGAGCAGTGGCACCTGACGCTCCAGTTCCTCGGCAACCAGGTGGAGCTCGACGAGGTCGCCGAAGCGCTCGGCGACCTCGCCCTGCGCTCCGGGCCCGTCCGGCTCGGCGGCTTCGGTGCGTTCCCGAACGAGCGGCGCGGCCGGGTGCTCTGGCTCGGGGTGGCCGAGGGTGCGCCGCTCCTGGCCCAGCTGGCCGCGGCCGTCGGGGTGCTGCTCGGTCCTCGGGGCTATCCCCCCGACGACCGCGATCGACACCCGCACCTCACGCTCGCCCGCTGCAAGGTGCCGACCGACCTGCGGGCAGCAGTGGGGGCGCTGGGGCAGGATCCGGTGGGCCCGGAATGGCGGGTCGAAGAGGTCGTGCTCTACGAGAGCCTCACCCGCGCGACCGGCGCCAAGTACATGGAGCGAGGGCGGTTCCCGCTTCCCTGAGTGCTTGCGACGAACATCTGTTCGGGATAAGCTCACACGCGTGTAATTCGGGTCTCTCGGTGCCGTGGCCCGACGTAGCTGTCATACCCCCGTCGTAGGTTCGAGCTCGCAGCGCTTCCCCCGACCAGATCGCGAACTCGCAGGAGGAATCACGGATGGAACCCGACAAGGCCAAGGAGCGTGACAACGCCATCGATATGGCCGTCGGCCAGATCGAGAAGCAGTTCGGCAAAGGCTCGATCATGAAGCTGGGTGAGCGCGGCAACGTCGGGGTGGCGGCGGTACCCACGGGCGCGCTGGCGCTCGACCTCGCCCTCGGCATCGGGGGCCTGCCCCGCGGCCGGGTGGTGGAGATCTTCGGTCCCGAGTCGTCGGGGAAGTCGACGCTGGCCATGCACGTCGTCGCCGAGGCCCAGCGCAACGGCGGTGTGTGCGCCTACGTCGACGCCGAGCACGCCATGGACCCGGTGTACGCCGCCGCCATCGGCGTCAACGTCGACGACCTCTACATCTCCCAGCCCGACACCGGTGAGCAGGCGCTCGAGATCG
>JBOGFJ010000126.1:0-7730 GCA_050743385.1 Acidimicrobiia bacterium | reverse complement strand
CCGTCCGGGTGACCTGGCGGCGCCTGCCCGTCAGCGGGTCGCGCCCGGCGTCGACGACGAGCTGCCAGGCGTCGCCGCGCCGGCGCAGATGGCCCCTCACCGCGGCTCGAATCGCGTGATCATTTGGTGATCATCGCGCCCGCCACTTCGGAGGTCGCGGATATCGCGCCTGGTCAGAGTGGAGGCGGCGGCGGGAATCGAACCCGCGTACAAGGTTTTGCAGACCTCTGCCTGAGCCACTCGGCTACGCCGCCTGGACCTGCGAGGTTACTGCTCGCCCGCTGCCGCTCCGCGACCGAAAGGTGCGAGAATGTCCCGTCTCGCCGCTCGGGGGCGGCGGGCCGACAGGGGGTCCATGAACGCGCTGCGTCACGCGATGGTTGCGTCGGTCGTGAGCAGCGTCCTCGTCGTCGGCGTCATCGCCGCGCCGGCGGGCGCCGGAAAGGGCGAGAAGCGGCGCGTCGAGGTGGCCGCCGTCGGCACGTACGCGGTCGGCCGGGTGCAGGAGACGTTCGTCGACGACAGCCGGCCGACGATGGCGACGGGAACGTTCGCGGGCGCGCCGAACCGCACCCTCCTCACCACGATCTTCTATCCCGCGCGGGGCACCTACGTAGAGGACGAGATCGTCGACGGCGCCTCACCCGCCAAGGGCGATCGCCCGTACCCGCTCATCCTCTTCAGCCACGGCCTCACCGCGAACGCCACGGTGTACGAGGGCGTGATCGGCGAGTGGGTCTCGGCCGGATACGTCGTCGCCGCGCCCGACTACCCGCTGTCGAACACCGATGCACCCGGCGGGAACGCCTTCAACAGCGGGCTCGCGGACCTGAAGAACCAGCCCGCCGACGCCAGCTTCGTGATCGACCGGGTGCTCGCGCTGGCGAAGGAGCGGGGTTCGCTCCGGGGGATGGTTGCTCGGAAACGAATCGGCGCCTCCGGGCACTCGGGAGGCGGTATCACCACGCTCGGCCTCGCGTACGCCGCATGTTGCACCGACGACCGGGTCGACGCGACCATCCCGATGTCCGCCGTCATGGGACTGGTCGACGATCGTGCGAACTACTTCGTCGGTGTCGATACGCCGCTGCTTCTCATGCACGGTGACGTCGACGGCATCGTGCCGTACACGAACGGTACCGACGCGTACGCCCAGGCGAGCGCGCCGAAGTACCTCCTCACGTTCCCGGGCGCCGGCCACGTCCAGCCGTTCGTCGGCGTCGAAGGCCCCCAGGGCGACGCCCTCGTCGAAGGCTCGATCGCGTTCTGGGACGCGTACCTCAAGGGTGACCGCGACGCGCTCGACGGGCTCCGCGACGCTGCATCCGATCCGAGCGTCGCGAGCCTCCAGGAAGCCGCCGGCTGACAGGTCGAGATGATGGCCGGCAGGGGTGTCGCGGGAGCCATGGCGTTGGCGATCGCGCTCGGAGCGGCGGCGTGCGCCGACAGCGGCGGTGACGACGCCGGGCCCGATCCGGCGCGCCAGGGACCGATCGACCGGTGCGACTGGCCGATGTGGGGGCACGGCGTCGACCGCACGTTCTCGTACCCGTGCGACACTCGGCTGAGCCCGGCGACCGCCGCCGACCTCTCCCGCATCTGGTTCTTCAACGCCGAGGACACGGTGACCGCGACTCCGGCAGTCGTCGATGACACTGTCTACGTCGGTGACTGGTCGGGCAACTTCTACGCGCTCGCGCTCGCCGACGGGGCGTTGCGCTGGAAGTACGAGACCGAGGTCCATCCAACCGTGTACGCCGGCCAGATCGTGTCGTCGGCAGCGGTGGCCGACGTCGATGGAACGCGCACGGTCTACTTCGGTGCCGGGAAGACGCTCTACGCATTGCGGGCCCGCGACGGATCACGGCGCTGGAAGCACGAGCTCGGCGCAGCCGGCGACGGCGAAGACCCGACCGAGATCGAAGCCTCACCGGTGGTCGTCGACAACCTCGTCATCTTCGGCAGCGACGTGCACAACAGCGACGCCGGCGAGCCCGCGGGCGTGTACGCGCTCGACGCCACCACCGGTGAGGAACGTTGGGTCACGATCACCGCCCCGACCGAAGGCGACGACGCGACCGGGCCCGGATGCGGCGACGTGTGGGGATCACCCAGCGTCGACCGCGACCGCGCGCTCGTGTACGTGGGCACGGGCAACTGCGTCACCGACGGAGGCTGGGGGCGCTTCAGCGAGGCCGTGGTCGCCCTCGACCTCGCCGACGGGAGCACCCGCTGGACCTACCAGCCTCACGACCAGAACCAAGACGACCTCGACTTCGCCGGCGCGCCCAACCTGTTCACCGGCGGTGACCGGCCGCTCGTCGGCCTCGGCAACAAGGACGCGGCGTACTACGCGCTCGATCCCGACACCGGCGCGCCCGTGTGGGAGACGCAGGCGACCGAGGCCGGGATCCCCCGCCCCGGCGGGAACTTCTCCACCGGGGGGTTCATCGGCCCGACCGCCGTCGCCGACGGCGTCGTGGTGGGCGGCACCGCCGTGGGCGGGACCCCCTACCTCCACGCGTTCGACGCCGCCACCGGCGCGATCCGGTGGCAGCAGCCCGTGGCGGCGCCGACGTACGCGGCGGCGGCCGAGGCCAATGGCGTCGTGCTGATCGGCGGCACCGACTTCACGCTGCGCGCCCTCAATCTCCAGAGCGGCGAGGTGCTCTGGAGCGAGGAGATGATGGGGGCGGTGGCCGGTGGTGCGGTCGTCGTCGGCGACGATGTAGTCGCCGTCGCCGGGATCCGCGAGCCCGGACGCGGCAACAACAGCACGACGAGCGGGGTGAACCGCTTCTCGCTCGACGGCGAGCCGGTGGCCTCGACGACGACCACGGGCGCTCCTCCGACGACCGCCGACGCCGAGACCGAAGCACGCGCCGCTGCACAGCCGTGCCTGGCGAGCGCGTGCCCGATGAACTTCGACCTGACCGCCGACCGGGTCGGCGGCGACACCGGTTCGGGGACGATCGAGATCACGCTCGCTCCCTTCTCGGTGCGCGTGCAGGCCGAGGGTCTTGGCTCACCGGGCCGGTGGCTACGGCCCGGCAGCAGCGCGGCCGCTACCGGCGCATCGGAGTATGCGGTCTACCTCTCGCAGGGGACCGACAATCCGATCGGCGGGCTCGTGTGCGTGCTCGACGAGAACTTCGCCTGCACCGGTGACGAGATCCCGAACCCCGGCGTCACCTACGACCGGATCAGCGTCCTCGCAGTCGACGACACCGGTGAGTTTCCACCAATCGCCGAGGGCTTCGACCGACTCGTCACCACCAACTCGTTCGAGATCCCGTTCGCTCCGCGCGAGAAGTGAGGCACGCCATGCCGCGTCGGCCACAGTTCCATGTCACCGTCATCGCCGTCGTCGCCCTCACCGCGCTCGCGGCGGGTGGCTCGGGCGGCGGCAATGACGACGGCAACGCTCGCAGCTCGGTCATCGTCTTCAACGGCGAGGGGAACAACCTCAACGCCTACGAGGGGGAACCGCCGTTCGAGAAGCAGACCGTCATCCGCAACCATGACGACGATCCCGACGGCCTCGACATCAACGCCCAGATCTGCTTCTTCCCCAAGGGTGGAGCCGACGGGCCGCCCAAGGGCCAAACCTGGCTCATCGCGGGTGAGGACACGAACCAGCCCGACCCGCCGGCGGGTTGGGGCATCTTCCGGCTCCGGGGCAAGCGCGTCGGGAAGCTTCGGGCGGCGCAGGTCGGCAAGCTCACACCGACCTACCAGGACGCGGCCGACAACGCCGAGAACTACGGCTGCGGCTTCCTCTCCGACGGCCGCGTGCTCACCACCGACATCGGCAACCAGGCCGCCGGTGATCCCAACGGCCAGCTCATCGTGTGGTTCCCGCCGTTCGATTCCCGCGACGTGCGTTACTGCAAGCTCGACGTGGCCATCGGAACGGCGGGACAGATCTACGTCGACGACGAAGACCGCGTCTACGTGGCGTCGGCTCGCGGCGATCGCTCGGGCGTGATCAGGTACCGCGGACCGTTCCCCACCTCCGATGATGCCGGCGGCGGCTGCGGCCGCACCGACGCGACCGGCGCTCCGCTGGCCGACTCGGTGAGCAGCGAGGTGTTCATTCCCGCGGGCCAGAACGACCTGCTCTTCCCCAACGCCATCGTGAGCAAGCCCGCCGGGGACGGCTTCTACGTCGACAGCGTGGTCAACGGCGTGATCAACGAGTACGACGAGGACGGTGCGTTCGTTCGTACCGTGCTGGCTCCGCCCGCCGGGGAAGCGATCGGGGAGCAGACGTACTCGACGGGCACGCCCCTCGGACTCGGGATCGACTCCGAGGGGACCCTCTACTACGCCGACATCGGCATCACGATCTCGGCCGACGGCATCGGTCCCGGGCCCAAAGGCTCGGTACGGCGGATCCGCTTCGTCGACGGCGAGCCCCAGCCGCCCGAGGTGATGGGCGCGGGCCTCGCCTTCCCCGACGGCATCGGGGTCCTCGAGCGGAAGTCGACGCGGTGACGCGTACCAGCGGCGCCGTAGTCATCGCGCTGCTCCTCTCGGTGGTCGTCGGTAGCGCCGCGTGCGAGGACGACTCTGCACAGACGCGACGGAGGGAGAAGGAGAGAACGAACCGATCGTCCGTGCGGGAGGACGCCGAGGTCTTCATGGAGATCGATGCCGGGCAGGCGGAGATCGATTCGGTGCGTGTGCATCTCGAGGAATCGGTGGCTGTGGTCGCATTCACGTTCCTCTCCAAGCAGGATGCCTACGAAGAGTTCAAACGCCTGTTCGCGGACATGCCCGATCTCATCGAAGGGACAGAGCCGGACGAGCTTCCCAGCTCCTTCCGGTTCGCGCTCGCAGCGGACGCGGATCCGGACGAGCTCTCAGGTCGGCTCGAGGCTCTCCGCGGAGTGGATGCTGTGGTGTTTCCTGAGCAGCGTCCTCGAGGGTAGTGAGAGTTCGTCGGACGCTACGAAGCTGTGCCGCGCTTGCGTTCGCGTGGGAGCGCGACGACCGTCGCGCCGATGCCGTCACCACCCGTGAGGAGCTCTTCGAGCGCGCGGGGTGCGAGCGGTCGAGCGAAGTGGAAGCCCTGCGCGCCGTCGCAGCCGAGCGCGCGCAGCTTGCCGACCTGCTCGGCCCGCTCGACACCCTCGGCGGTGATCCGCATGCCGAGCGCGTGGCCCATGGTGATCACGGCCTCCACGATCGCGGCGCCGCTCTCGATCGTGCCGATCCCGTCGACGAACGACTTGTCGAGCTTGAGGACGTCGATCGGGAAGTGGCGGAGGTAGCTGAGAGACGAGTAGCCGGTACCGAAATCGTCGATCGCCACCCGAATCCGGCGGGCCCGCAGCTCGCGCAGACCCTCGCCCGTGCGCTCGCGATCGGCAAGCGCGGTGCGCTCCGTGATCTCGAGCTGGAGATGGTCGGGCTCGAGACCGGTCTCGCCCAGCACCGTCAGTACGTCCTCCACCAGCGCGGGCTGGTTCACGAACCGCGGGGAGAGGTTGACGCTGACCGTCAACGGGCTGGACGCCACCCGGCGTCGTTCCCATTCGGCCCCGCGGCGGCAGGCCTCGCGGAGCACGTAGCGGTCGATGGCGACGATGAGGCTCGACTCCTCGGCGACGGGAATGAAGCTTTGCGGGTACATGAGGCCGCGGTGGGGATGGTCCCATCGGACGAGCGCTTCGACCCCGACGACGGCACCGCTGTCGAGGGCCACCTCGGGCTGGAAGTGGATGACGAGCTCGTCCTCGTCGACGGCCCGCCAGAGCGCGCTTTCGAGCTCGAGGCGCTCGACGACACGGGGTGCGTGGGCCGGGTCGTACATCTCCCATCGAGCCCGGCCGCGCTCCTTGGCCAGGTACATCGCGAGGTCGGCCTGACGGAGGAGATCGCCGGCCTCCACGTTGGCGCGGTCGGCACCGTGCGCGACGGTGATCCCGATGCTGGCGGTAGCGACGAGCTCGCGGCCGGCGATCTCGAGCGGCACGCCGAGCGCGGTCGACACGCGCTCGGCGACGCGCACGGCTTCGTCAGACGACTGGAGCTCGGTGAGGAGGATCGTGAACTCATCGCCTCCGAAGCGAGCGACGTAGTCGCCCGGTCGCACCGACGAGCGCAGCCGATCGCCCAGCTCGACGAGGAGGCGGTCACCGAGCTCGTGGCTCAGGCTGTCGTTGACGAGCTTGAAGCGGTCGATGTCGAGGAGGAGCACGCTCAGCACCCGATCGCGATTCGCAGGGTGGTCGAGCACCGACTGGACCTGGCTCAGGAACGCGGCACGGTTCGGGAGCCCAGTGAGCTGGTCGTGGTACGCCTGGTGCGCGATCTGCTCCTCGAAGAGCTTCCTCTCCGTGATCTCGCGCAGGTTGGCGACGATCCCGCCGATGCTCGGGTCGTCCATCCGGTTCGTCGCCCACACGTCGAACCAGTGCCAGTCGCCCCGTTCGTCGCGCAGCCGAACCTCGGTCCAACGCGGCCCCTCCGGTTCGGCCAGCAATCTCCGGATGAAGTCGCGCGCCTCGTCGCGGTCGTCGGGGTGGACGAGCTCGCCGCCGAGGGGAAACTCCCCCTCGGGGTGCGGTCCGATGGTCCATTCGAACGCCGGGCTCACGTACGACGCGACGCCGTCGGGCGTGAGCACGATGATCACGTCGGACGAGTTGGCGAGCAGCGATCGCAGGCGCTCCTCGCTCCGGCGCAGCTCGGTGTCGGCCTGCTCCTGCGCGCCGGTCGTGATCGCGATCGTCCGCACGGCGTATGCGAGGCCGAGGGCGGCGAGCACCGCGAGCCCGTGCACCTCTGGCGTGTCGACGAATGTGGGCGCGATGTCGAGCTGGATGGCGACCTGTCCGAGCAGGAGGGCGACGAGGGAGCAGATCAGGGCCGGCCGGCAGGCCCGGGAACCGGTGCGGATCACCTCGTCGCCGAGGATCCACGCGTACCCGATGGCGAGCATCGGGCCCCACCCCGTGAGATACATCACCGCGGTGGCGCTGCCGGCGAGCACCGCGGTGCGGCACCAGATGGCGGTCTCGCTGTCGTCAGGCCACCGCCACAGCGCCACCTGGTTGAGCAGCCCGGTCGCGAGGACGATGACCGTGATCAGCCACCAGGGCGCGTCGGCGACGAGTCCGAGGCCTCTGAGGACGAGGAGCGCGCCGAGCACGGAGAGGGCCTGGAGCCAGCGCAGCGCCGCCGAAAGGCGCAGTCCAGCACACATCATCACGTTATCGACCAATCGGACGAAATCCTTGAGACCGTCGCCAAGGGGTCGTCTCTGGCGCCCGCCTATCATCACCTGCAATGACGAGCCCGGTGCGGATCCTCTCGGTCGGCGCGGCCGCGCCCACGCTCCGGCTCCCTGCCGCCGAGGTGGCGGCAGCATGGGGCCGGAGTCAAGGTGGGCGGGGTCAGGCCGGGGTGTGTGCACCCGACGAGGACGTGCTCACGCTCGCGGCCGATGCCGCCGGCCGCGCCCTCGCGGCGTCGGGGCTCCAGCACGACATCGTCGACGGCCTGTGGTGGGGAACGACCCGACCCCCATTCGCGGAGGGCCCGAGCCATGCGGTGCTCGCCGCCGCGCTCGGCCTCTCGTCCCATTCCGCCGGCGCGCTTTGCTCCGGCTCGCCCCACGCGGGCATGGAGGCACTAATCGGCGCGGCCGACGCCGTGGCGGCGGGCTCGGCGCGGGTCGCGCTGGTCGTCGCCGCCGACGTGGTCGTGCCCGGGCCCGGCAC
>JBOGFJ010000125.1:0-3641 GCA_050743385.1 Acidimicrobiia bacterium | reverse complement strand
ATGCAGGAGCGCGTCACGCTGCTGGGAGGCGAGCTCCGCGCCGGTCCCGATGGCGAAGCCTGGCGCGTCGACGTCGAGCTGCCACGCGTGCTCGAGACGGCATGATCCGGGTCCTCCTCGTCGACGACCAGCCACTCGTACGCGAGGGCCTCCGACGCATCCTCCACGAGAGCGAGGGCTTCTCGATCGTCGGGGAGTGCGATGACGGCGGGGGCGTCGTCGAGGAGGTACGTCGGTCGTCGCCCGATGTCGTGCTGATGGACATTCGGATGAAACGTGTCGACGGCGTCGAAGCGACCCGGCAGGTCCGCGCGCTCGCCGACGGCCCGCCCGTGCTCGTGCTCACGACGTTCGACGACGACGAGGTGTTGTCGGGCGCGTTGCGGGCCGGCGCCGCCGGCTTCCAGCTGAAGGACGCGCCGGGCGAGGAGCTGATCCGCTCGACCCGGGTGGTCGCCGAGGGGGGCGCCTGGCTCGACCCCGCGGTGACGGCGCGGGTGCTCGAGACCTACCGCTCGACCTCGGAGCTCGACGGCGAGGCGCGCGTGCGCATCGAGGCGCTCACGCCCCGCGAGCTCGACGTGCTGCGGATGATGGGCCGGGGCTCGAGCAACGCCGAGATCGCCGGCGAGCTGTTCGTGAGCGAGGCGACCGTCAAGAGCCACATCGGCCACATCTTCACCAAGCTCGATCTCCGCGATCGCCCCGCCGCGATCGTGTTCGCGTTCGACCATGGCCTGGTCGCGCGCCAGGGAGGATGAAACGCCGGTTATCCCGCGCGCAGGGCTCGGAGTCGCTCGACCACCGCCGGGAACGCGTCGAGGAAGGCATCGACGTCGGCATCGGTCGTGTCCCAGCCGACGCTGACACGCAGGGAATGCTCGGCGTCGACGCCCATGGCTTCGAGGATCGGTGACGGCTCCAGCATCTCGCTCGAGCACGCCGACCCCGAGTGCACGGCCACCCCGCGCTGGTCGAGACCGAGCAGCACGGGCTCGGCCTCGACTCCGTCGATGCCGAGGCACACGAGGTGGGGAACCCGGCCGTCGGGGTCGCCGTAGCGTGCCACCCCCGGCACCCGCGCGGTCGCGTCGAGGGCGATGCGGTCCGTCAGGCGGCGGGCGGCGTCGGCCTCGACGGCCAACCCGCCCCCGTCGGCGAGCTCCGCGACGGCGGCGCCGAACCCGACCATCGCGGGCACGTCTTCGAGCCCGCCCCGGCGGGCCCGCTCCTGGGCGCCACCGACGATCAACTGGGGCACGCGCAAGCCACGGCGTACGAGCAGCGCGCCCGCCCCCTTCGGACCACCGAGCTTGTGCGCGGTCACCGAGCAGAGGTCGGCGCCGAGACCGGCGAAGTCGACGGCCACGTGCCCGATCGCCATGCACGCGTCGACATGGACGAGCACGCCCTGCTCGCGGCACCGGGTCGCCACCGCGGTCGCGGGCTGGAGCGTCCCGACCTCGTGGTTGGCGAGTTGCACGCTGACCAACGCGGTTTCGGGGCGAACCGCGGCGATGACCTCGTCGGGGTCGAAGCGCCCGAGCTCGTCGACGCCGACCACGGTCACTTCGGCGCTGCTCCGGCGACAGGCGTCGAGCACGGCAGAGTGCTCGACCGCGGTCGTGACCGTGTGTGCGTCTCCGTCGCCGGCGCGCGCGACCGCGCCCCACACGGCTGCATTCACCGCCTCCGTACCGCTGGACGTGAAGACGACCTCGCGCGGACGCGCGCCCACCACTGCCGCCACCTGCTCGCGCGCCGCCTCCAGGGCGACGCGCGTCACCCGGCCTTCGGCGTGGAGACGGCCGGGATCGGCGTGTTGCTCGCGCAGGAACGGCACCATGGCCTCGAACGCGACGGGCCGCAGCGGGGCGGTGGACGCGTGGTCGAGGTACGCCCGGCGCACGGCGTGGCGCGGGCGGCTACACGCGGGCGACGCAGTGGTCGTCGCCCGACGGCCGGGTCTCGGTGAAGCGAGGGTCGGTCTCGCCGTAGAGACCGGCGAGCATCCCGCGGATCATGCCCCGGTCGATCGCGCACACGACGTGTGGGTAGCGCTGGGCGGCGTCGCCGAACGGGCACTGCTCGGCCACGATCACCGACAGGCGGCCACGCTTCTCGGTGTGGGCCGCGAACCCGTGGGCGGTGAGGGCGTCGGCCACCACCGAGAGCGCCGCCCGCACCGACTTGTGGGCACTCAGCGCAGGATCGCCGGCACCGACCGGTGCCATGCGCGCCGCCAGCACCCGGCCGTACTCGAAGCCGACCTCGTCGGCCATGGCCTCGGCCTGGCCGGGGTCGAGGAGCTCGAGCGCGCGCGCGAGCAAGGTGGCCAACAGCTCGTCACGGCGGGGCGGGAAACTCAGGGTCGTGTCGACGTCGGCCGCGCAATAGCGCTTCGACGGGCGCCCGGCCGATTCGTGACGGGCGAGCTCGACGGTCAGGTAGCCGCCGCCGGTCAGCTTCTCGAGGTGGTGACGGGCGACGTTGGGGTGCAGATCGAAGCGCTCGGCGACGGCGGACGCGGTGACGCCGGCGTCGGACGTTCGGACGAAGAGGTAGATGTCACGGCGGGTCGGGTCGCCGAAGGCGCTGGTGACCGCGCTGACCGCGGCGCTGAACTCGTCGGCGCTGAGCCCGTCGGCACGAAGCCCTTCGTCCTCGGGGGCCGGCTGGGAGTCACCTGGGCGCACGGGGGTATTCTACCTATGTCCGTAGTGGAAATGCCCGGCCCCGTCCGGGCACCGAGGGAGCCCCATGCCCACCGAGTCCGACGTCCTCGAGGCCCTCCGGCCGGTCGACGACCCGGAGCTGCACCGTTCGATCGTCGACCTCGACATGGTCAAAGAAGTCGCCATCGCGGGCGGCGCCGTCACCGTGACCGTGGCGCTGACGGTCCCCGGCTGTCCCCTCAAGACCGAGATCACGCGGCGGGTCACCGAGGCCGTGAGCCCTCTCGAGGGTGTGAGCTCGGTCGACGTCGACCTCACCGTCATGAGCGAGGAGCAGCGTCACGCCGTCGCCGAGCAGATTCAGGCACAACAGCATGGCGGAGCGGGTGCGGAGCGCACCAAGGTCAATCCCTTCACCGACGCCGGCACCCGCGTCCTGGCGATCGCATCCGGCAAGGGCGGGGTGGGCAAGTCGTCGGTGACCGCCAACCTCTCGGTCGCGCTCGCCCAGCGCGGCCACAAGGTCGCGGCCGTCGACGCCGACGTCTGGGGCTTCTCGATGCCGCGCATGCTCGGGATCGATCGTCCGCCCGTCGTGATCGACGAGGTGATCCTGCCGCCCGAGGCGAACGGCGTGCACCTGATCTCGATGGGCTTCTTCGCCCGCGAAGACCAGCCCGTCGTGTGGCGCGGACCGATGCTGCACAAGGCGCTCGAGCAGTTCCTCACCGACGTGCACTGGGACGAGCCCGACTTCCTCGTCGTCGACATGCCGCCCGGCACGGGCGACATCGCCCTCTCGATGGCGCAGTTCCTCCCGCGTGCCGAGGTGATCATCGTGACCACCCCCCAACCGGCGGCGCAGCGGGTCGCCCAGCGTGCGGCGTACATGTCTCAGCGCGTGAACCTCGAGCTCCTCGGCGTGATCGAGAACATGTCGTGGTTCCGCGGCGACGACGGCAAGGC